>SHZC01000062.1 GCA_009692505.1 Myxococcales bacterium | reverse complement strand
CCGCGAAGACATGGAGGAGTGGGGCGAGCTCAATCGGGACCGCGAGCGCCAGGAGCGCCTCCGTTCGCCCCTGTTGGGCCCGCCCGGCCGCCGTATGGGCCCGCGCGATGGAGGCGTGGCACGCACCCGAGAGCACGGCGTCACCCTGGGTCTCAAAGGCGCGTAGGGCAAGACTCTCCATCTCGAGCGCGCGGTCGAGTTGCCCACTTCTCAGGAGGGCGTTGCCCAGCGCGTGAAGGGCCTTGGCCTCTACCCGTTCGAGCCCAAGCTCGGCGGCGACCCTCGCGGACTCCGAGAGCAGCTCGATGGCGCGGTTGTAGTGCCCAAGCTCGACGCACGCCGCGCCGAGGCTTTGCCGAGTGCCACAGGCCAGCTGATTAAACCCCCCGTTCTCGAAAGCGGCGAGCGCCTCGGCGGTTTCAAAGTAAGCCGCGCCCAAGTCTCCTCGACTCCAGGAGCGCGCCGCGGCTGCTCGCCGCAAAAGGATCGACGCCGGCGCCCCCAACGAGACCTCGACAGCCAGCTCAACCGCTCTCGAATACAGGGCCTCGGCAAGTGGACCCTTTGCCCGAGCGCGCAGCCCGATCGCGGTCCGGCTCAAGGCCGCCGCCGCCGCCGCCCCAACCGCGGCCGAACGACAGGACTTGGTCTCCTCAATCAATCGCTCACAGAGCTGTCCGTGACTCACCGCGCTCGTCGTGCCAGACAACGCGTCGCCCATCGCGCGATACCACCCGATCGAGCCGGGCGAGAGATGGGTCAGCGCGTGCTCGGCCCAGGCCGCGGACTGCTGGTATTGCCCCTGCCAGCCAAGGACCTCGGCCACCACCTGGGCGAGCTGACCTCGCGTCGCCGGATCCGCGTCTTCGACGTAGTACAGCCCCCGCTCGGCCCAGGCCCGCGCGCCCGAGAGGTCGTTGTGGACCGCGGAGAGCCTCGCGGCCTGGGCGTGCCATCGCGCGGCTCGGTGGGGGTTACGCGCCTCCACCCAGTGTTCGGCGATGGCGCCGGGGTCTCCGGGCGACGTCCGCTCCCTCGTCAACGCCAGGAGCGCGTGCCCCCGCCGACGGTCTTCCTCGGTCAGCATGGCGTGCGCGGCCTCTCGAAGTTCGTCGTGGACGAAGCTCCACTTCTGGTCCCAGAACACGACGCAGTCCACCTCGGCGAGGGCGTCGAGCGTGCGCTCGATAGAAGCGATCGTCAGCTCGGGCAGCAACGTGCGGAGCGTCGACACCTCGAAGTGCAGACCGCAGATGCTCGCCGCGCGAAGGACGCGCTTCTCCGCCGCCGAGCGATGGTTCAGGCGCGCCTGCAACATGGCGAGCACCGTCTCAGGCAAGGCGGCCCCGGGCCCCTGGTCGTCCGTCGCGCGGATGAGCTCCTCCAGGAAATACGGGTTGCCGCCGGCCCGCTCCGAGAGGCGCTCGATGCCCGCCTCGCCCAGCGCTTCCAGCCTCTCGGGGAGGAGGTCTCTGACCAGCGAAAGGCAAGCGAGGTCGCCGAGCGGGAGCATCGCGATCGCGGCGTGTCGGTACTCGCCGGGACTGGGGACGAGCGAGCGATCGGGGTCGCCGCGCTGAGCAATGACGAGCAGGAGGGGTCGCCGCGCGAGCTTGGACAGGAGGGACTTTATGGTCGCGCGGGTGCCCTCGTCGGCGAGCTGAAAGTCATCGATACTGAGGACGACCGCCACGTCACTGGCCAGCATGTCCACAAAGGAGGTCAACGCGACCCGGATGGAGTTGGACAGCTTGTCGGGCGAAGCCTTTAGAGCCTCTACGCGCCCGAGGCTCTGCCGTCGGTCGGCGCGAGTTGAGTCGACCCCCGACGTCGTCGAGATGTGGGCGAGGACCTCGGCGACGTGCTCGCCGTTCTCCAGTCGCTGTTCCACAAGCTCGAGGATCGCGTCGCAGAGGCCGTCGGCGTCGGCCTGGGCGTCGAGCCCCACGCGCCGGCGCACGAGATCGGCGAAGGCCGCGTAGGGGCGTGGTCTGGGCGGACACGAGCCGGTCAGGACCTCAATCTGGGGGCAGGTCGAAAGGAGCCGACCCAGGAACTCGTCGCAGAGGCGCGATTTCCCGAGGCCGGCGTCGCCCGTGATGACCACGACCCGCGCGACCCGGTCGTCTCTGACCTCGCGAAACCACCCCTCGAGCAGAGACAACTCCCGCTGCCGACCGACGAAAGGCGACGGCCGCCCGAGGACCAAACGCGCGCTCGAGAGGGGCTCGGCCTCGGCGAGGAGTTGGAGCCAAGGGCTCTGCCCGACGTCCACGGTCTCGCTGGCGGCCGACAGAACGAAGCGGGCCGACAGCAGCCCGCAGGTGGTCGGATCGACGAGCACGGAGCCGGGCGCGACATGGATGATCTGCTCGAAGGCGCGGTCGATCACCTCGCCAAACGCGACCGCTTGATCCATGCGTCCAGTCGCCAGCAGGCACGCCCCGGCGGGCGTCTTGGACATAAGCGCGATCGCCGCCCGGGCCGCGCGTCCAGCCCGATCGGTCGCAGCACTCGTATCCCCAAAGGTCAGAAGCACGATGCCGTTGGGCAGGGCGGTCGCCGTCGCGCCCTGCTTCTCTGCCTGCCGCTTGGCCAGTCGGCAGAGGTCAGAGCTCTCAATGGGCTCCAAGGCCCCCGGCCCGGCGCAGGCCGTGACGAGGACGACGGTCACGATCTGCACCTCCTGACTCGAGAGCCCCTCGCCCATCGGGGACCTCGTGCGATCAACCATCGGGGAGAGCATGCGAATCGGCGGTTGACCTGCCGAGAGGCTCACCGCGAGGGCCGTAGCCTCGTTCAGGACGTCCTGCGCGTGGGCGGGCCGCGCCGAAGGATCGCGGGCCATCAGGCGGTAAACGAAGGCGTCCAGGCGTCGATCGAGGTGAGGGGCGATGTCGGCGAGGTGCGGGGGACTTTCGACAAGGACCTTGACCAATACGGCGAGGGGGTTCTGTCCCGGCCAGGCCGCCTGACCCGTGAGGCACTCATAGAGGACCACGCCCAGGGAGTAGAGATCGGCGCGCCCATCGAGCATCGTCGCCGAGCGGGCTTGCTCGGGTGCCATGTACGCCGGGGTGCCGACGACCATGCCCGCTCCGGTCCGGCGGACGGCCCCATCGTCGACCACGCGGGCGATGCCCAGGTCGAGCAGGCGGGCCCTCCGCGGATCTCCATCGACGAGGTAGAGATTCCCGGGCTTGATGTCCCGATGCACGATCCCGAGGTCGTGAATCTCCGAGAGTGCCCCGGCGATGTCGGCCACCATCGCCAACGCCTCCGCCGGCAGCATCGGGCCGTTCCTGAGAAACGCGTCCAGATCGACGCCCGAAAGCCACTCCATCGCCAGCCAGGCCCGACCGTCGTCCAGGACTCCGTGCGCGACGTGCCGAACGATGTGGCTCGATGCCAGGCGCGCGAGCACCTCCGCCTCCTGGAGGAAACGCTCGGCCGCGACCCCATCGTTGCCGAGCTGAAGCTTGACCGCGACGAAGACCCCGGCCTCCAGATCAGCCGCCCGGTAGACGACGCCCATGCCGCCCGTGGCGACCTGTGATTCGAGCGTGAAGCGACCGGCGATCGTGTACCCGGGCTGCGTGATGGTCGCGTTCAAGTCGCCAAGCCGTCAGTTCTCGGGAAACCGAAAGACGATGGCCTCGTCCTCCGCGTCGATGACCAAGTCCCCGCCGTTCTCGAGGTGACCGAAGAGGACCTCCTCGGCCAGTGGGCGTTTGATCTTTTCGCGGATGACCCGGTCGAGGGGGCGCGCCCCGTTCTGCGGGTCGTAGCCGAGCCGGGCGAGGAGCGCGCGCGCCGCCTCGGTGGCCGACATTCGGACCTTCTTCACGGCCAGCTGCTCGGCGAGCGTCGTCAGGAACTTGTCGACGATGGAGACCATGACCTCCGGCGCGAGGCTCCTGAACTGAACGCGGGCGTCGAGGCGATTGCGGAACTCGGGGCTGAAGGCGTCCTTGTACGCCTTCTCCTCGTCGCCCATCACGGCGCTCGCGGACTTGCCGGTGTCGTGGAAGCCGGGTCGTCGCTGTTGCAGCTCACGCGCCCCGACGTTGCTGGTCATGATCAGGATGACGTTGCGGAAGTCAGCCTTCTTCCCGTTGTGGTCGGTCAGCGAGCCGTGGTCCATCACCTGGAGGAGGACGTTGAAGATCTCCCGGTGGGCCTTCTCGATCTCGTCGAGTAGGAGGACCGCGTGCGGGTTCTTGGCGACGGCCTCGGTCAAGAGGCCACCCTGATCGAAGCCCACATAACCGGGGGGCGCGCCGATGAGGCGGCTGACCGAGTGTGGCTCCATGTACTCGCTCATGTCGAAGCGGAGGAGCTCGACGCCCATGATGCGGGCGAGCTGGCGGGCCACCTCGGTCTTGCCTACGCCGGTCGGCCCGCTGAACAGGAATGAGCCGATGGGCTTGTCGGGGTTGCCAATCCCGGCGCGCGACAGCTTGATGACCGAGATGAGCTGCGAGACCGCCTCGTCCTGGCCGAAGATGACCTTCTTCAGCTCGGGCTCGAGCAGCGCGATCCGCTCGCGATCACTCTGCTGGACCCGCTTCGGCGGGATGTTCGCCATCCGAGAGAGGGTCTGCTCGATGATCTCGTCGGTGACGATCTGGCCGCCCGAGAGGCGCACGGCCGCCGAGGCCTCGTCGATGAGGTCGATGGCCTTGTCGGGCTGGCGTCGATCGTTGAGGTGCTTCGAGGCGAGCTCGGCGGCGGCCTCGATGGCCTCGCCTGTAATCGTGACGCCGTGGAAGTCCTCGTATTGCTTGCGAAGGCCGTTGAGGATCAGCGCGGTCTCGGCCGTCGACGGCTCGGAGATATCGATCTTCTGGAACCGTCGAGCCAGGGCATGATCCCGCTCGAAGATGCCTCGATACTCCTTGAACGTGGTGACGCCGATGCAGCGAATACGTCCGCGTCCCAACGCCGGCTTCAGGATGCTCGAGGCGTCGAGGGATCCACCGCTCGCTGAGCCCGCGCCGATGAGCGTATGAATCTCGTCGATAAAGAGAATCGCATCGGGCTGTTTCTCAAGCGCCTTGATGATGCTCTTCACCCGCTCCTCAAAGTCGCCGCGATACCGGGTGCCCGCGACGAGCGTGCCCACGTCGAGTGACCAGATGACGGCGTTCTTCAGCGGCTCGGGTGCTTGTCCGCTCTGGATGGCCAGGGCGAGGCCCTCCACCACGGCGGTCTTGCCGACGCCCGCGTCCCCGACGAGCACCGGGTTGTTCTTCCTTCGTCGGCACAGGACATGGATGGCCCGGTCAATCTCCTTCTTGCGACCGATCACCTGATCGATTCGCCCGGCCTCGGCCTCGAGGTTGAGGTTCGTGCAGAACTCCTCAAGCGGCGTCCCCTTCTTCTTGCGGGGTCCGCGCTCCGAGGCGTCGTCGTCGCCCTCTCCATCGGGCGAGGCCAAGTCCCCGTCCTCCTCGTCGTCGTCGTCGAGATGATGAGAGGCGAAGTCCATCAAATCGAGCTTCGTGACGCCTTCGCGCTGCATGAGGTAGACGCTGTGGCAGTCCCGAAGGTTGAACAGGGCGATGAGCACATGAGGCCCGGAGACCTCGCCACGCTCAGACGTCGCCGCGTTGATCTGGGCCCAGTACATGGCCTGCTCGAACCCCAGCGACAAGGAGACCTCGTGCTTCACCTTCTCGGGGACACGGGGGATCTGCGCGTCGACGAACTTCTCGACCTCGAGCTTGAGACCCTCCACGTCCGCGCCGCTGCGTCGAAGCGCGCGGGCCGACAAGGCGTCGTAGAGGAGCGCGAGGAAGAGGTGCTCGGTGCCGGCGAACTCCTGTCGCCGGTGCACGGCGGCGTCCACCGCCATGTCGATCGCCGTCCTCAACTCTGGCGTGAGCTTGACCTCGCTGCTCATGTCTCTCCGTCTCCGTACTCTCGTCCATCGTCAGTCTCGGGCTCCAAAGAGAGCCGCAAGGGATACTGATGCTCGCGGGCCAGCATCTCGACCTGCTGCTTCTTCGTCGCCGCGATGTCGAAGGGGTAGAGGCCCGCGATGGCGGCACCCGTTCGGTGCACCGTCAGCATGATGTGGGTCGCCTCCGTGTGCCCCTTATGAAAGTACTGCTCCAGGACCATCACGACGAAGTCCCGGGTCGTATAGTCGTCGTTGTGGAAGAGGACCTTGTAAAGCGGCGGTCTGCGGGTTCGCGGTCGTGCCAGAGTCTCGATGCTTTCGCGGGGTTTGGCCATGCGCCATCATGCCGTGGGGGCCGGGCAGCCCGTCAAGTCTCGCCGCGTTAGTTGATTATGGCGCGGCACTTGCGTACAAGCCCGCGACCTTGAGCACTCATTTTCAGGATCTCGGCCTCAAACCCGAGCTATGCCGCGCCGTCGCCGAGGAGGGGTACGAAACCCCCACTCCGGTCCAGGCGCACTCCATCCCCTACATCCTCGCGGGTCGGGACGTCCTCGCGGGCGCCCAAACGGGCACGGGCAAGACGGCGGCCTTTGTGCTGCCGCTGCTCCAGCTCCTCACCGCGCAGCCTCCACGTCCAGGTCGTCGACCGATTCGGGCCTTGGTGCTCACCCCTACCCGTGAGCTCGCCGCCCAGATCGAGGAGGCCGTTCGTACTTACGGGCGTCACCTGCACCTCCAGACGGCGGTCATCTTCGGCGGCGTTGGTTTTTCGCCCCAGGTTGACCGGGTCCGACAAGGCGTCGATTTTCTGGTGGCAACGCCGGGCCGGCTCCTCGACCACCTCGGTCAGGGCACAGTCGACCTCTCCCAGGTCACGCACCTCGTCCTCGACGAAGCCGACCGCATGCTCGACATGGGCTTCATCCGAGACGTCCGGCGTATCCTCGCGAAGCTGCCGGCCCAACGTCAGAACCTCTTCTTCTCGGCGACCTTCGCCGACGAGGTCCGCGCGCTCGCCGACGACTTCCTGCACAACGCGGCCGAGGTCGCAGTGGCCCCCCGCAACGCGCTCACGGAGCTCGTCTCCCAGCTCATTCATCCGGTCGAGAAGAACGACAAGCGGGCGCTGCTCTCGCACCTGATCAAGACGGGTAACTGGGACCAGGTCCTGGTCTTTACAAGGACCAAACACGGGGCCAATCGCCTCGCCGAGCAGCTCGAGAAAGACGGCATCACGGCCGGCGCGATTCACGGCAATAAGAGCCAGAACCACCGAACGAAGGTGCTCGCCCAGTTCAAGGAAGGGCGCCTGCGGGTGCTCGTGGCGACCGACATCGCGGCGCGTGGGATCGACATCGAGCAGCTGCCCCACGTCGTCAACTACGAGATCCCCAACGTGCCCGAAGACTATGTACACCGCATTGGCCGCACCGGTCGGGCGGGCAGCACGGGCATCGCGATTTCGCTCGTCTGCTCCGAAGAAGCCGACTTCCTGCGGGACATCGAGCGGCTCGTCAAGCAGCCTATCGAACGTCAGTTCGTCGCCGGCTTCGAGCCCGGCTCCGAGCAGCTCCGGAGCCCGGCCCATCAGGACCAGGGCCGCCCGATGGGTCGATCCCCCGCGCCCTCGAGATCGACGGGCGGACGCGGCGGGTATCCGGAGACGCAGCGGGTGAGTCGACCCATGGGTGGCAGTGGCTCCACTGGCCGACCCATGGGTGGCCCGACTGGCAGACCCGTCGGTGGCAGTGGCCCGACTGGCAGACCCATGGGTGGCCCGACTGGCAGACCCGTCGGTGGCAGTGGCCCGACTGGCAGACCCGTCGGTGGCAGTGGCCCGACTGGCAGACCCGTCGGTGGCAGTGGCCCGACTGGCAGACCCGTCGGTGGTCCCACCGGCCGACTCTTGGCGCGTGCGCCCGAGCCGGACTCCCGACCTCCTGCGCGCCTGCCTCCGGTCGACGATCACCCCCCGGTGGCCGCCGCCCCGCGGACCGGGCCCCCGAGCTCCGGATCGGAAGGCGGCTCGCCCCCGCCCCGACGCCGAAGCCGCCGCCGTCGCTCCGGCGGTGGCTCGTCGACACAGCCGCCCTCCGACGACTGATACGTCGCGACTGTGGCAAAAAGCCGCAGTCCGATAGTGCGATGCGACAAGATGCCGCAGCCCAAGTCCGTGAAAATGCTAGACAAATTCAAAACCAGATGATACCTGTCCCCCCCATCTTCCGGCACTTGTCCTCCGCCCACCGGCCCTTCAGAGCCGTTGAACGAAGGCCGATTGGCACGCTTCTCCGGCCGTCGCATGAGGTCGCGCCCCGATGAGCACATCGCAAGTACCCGACGGGAAGAAACCATTCTTCGTCTTCCCGGAGTTCCACAACCGTCTGCCTTTGCTCCTCGCGCCGGTGCTCGCCATCGCGCCGCTCGGGCTCATTGGGGCGATGTGGTATTACTTTTCACCCCAGTTCACCGACGTCGGGTACACCCCCGAGCAACCGGTGCCGTACAGCCATAAGCTGCACGCCGGGGACCTCGGCATCGACTGCAGATACTGCCACGTCGGCGTAGAGCGCGGCCCGCACGCGGGGGTGCCTCCGGCGCAGACCTGCATGAACTGCCACGCGACGGTCAAGAAAGACAGCCCCTGGCTGCTGCCCGTTCGCGAGAGCTATACGACCGGCGAGCCGGTGCCTTGGGTGCGCGTCCACAAGTCGCCCGACTTCGTCTACTTCGACCACTCCGCGCATACTCGCGCGACCATTGGCTGTGAGAGCTGCCACGGTCGCATCGACCAGATGATCGAGGTCTCGCAAGTCAGCCCGCTCAGCATGAGCTGGTGCCTCGACTGCCACCGTGACCCGGCGCAGCACCTCAGACCGCAAGGGACAGCGACGGTAATGGGTTATCAGCCCCAGGGCGGTGACCAGTTGGCCGTCGGTTCAAAGATTGCCAAAGAGAACAACATCAACCCGCCCACGCACTGCTCGGGGTGCCACCGATGAGCGAGACCAAACGGTACTGGCGCAGCCTCGACGAGCTCGCGAATACGCCTGATTTCCAGAAGGCCCTGACGCGCGAGTTCCCCGAAGATCTCGTGCAGTCGGAGCCCGACGGCACGACACGCCGCCACTTCTTGACTGTGGCCGGAGCCTCAGTGGCGATGAGCAGCCTCGCCGGCTGCGTTCGTCGCCCCGAGCACCACATCCTGCCCTATAGCAAGCAGCCCGAGGATCTCGTCCCCGGCATTGCGCAGCACTACGCCACGGCGACGAGCATCAACGGCCGCGCCGTCGGTCTGCTCGTCGAGGCGCACGAGGGCCGACCCACCAAGATCGAAGGCAACCCCGACCACCCGCAGAGCTTCGGCGGCACCTCGGCGATTCATCAGGCCCTGGTGCTCGGGCTCTACGACCCGATGCGCCTCCGGATCCCGATGAACGCCGGCAAGGCAGCGGACTGGACCACGGCGGTCGAGGCGTTCAAGAAGCACTTCGAAGGCCTGAAGGCCAACGGCGGCAGCGGGCTGATGGTCTTGGCCGAGTCCCTACCTTCGCCCACGCTCAACAGCCTCCGGGAGAAGTTCCAGGGCGCTTACCCGCAGGCGAAGTGGCTCACCTACGAGAGCCTCGGCGACGACAATCAGCGTACCGGTCTGAAGGCTGCGTATGGTGAGGCTGTCGTGCCCGTGCATCGCCTGCAGGGCGTCAAGGTCGCCGTGTCCTTGGACTGCGACTTCCTCGGTCATGAGGGCGATGTCGTCGTCAACGCCCGCCACTGGGCCCAGAGCCGCCGCCTCCTCAACAAAGGCGATGTGCCCTCCCGCCTCTACTCCATCGAAGGCGCGTACTCGATCACCGGGACCAACGCCGATCACCGCCTGCGCCTCAAGCCGTCCCAGCTTGAGTCCTTCTTGTGGTCGCTCGCCGCCGAGCTGACGCAGGATCTCGCGGTCGTCCTGCCCGAGGATATGGTCCCTCACGCCAAGGCGGCGACGGGCGTCGACGCCAAGTTCGTCAAGGCCGTCGCCAAGGATCTGCTCGCCCACCGCGGCGGCCAGTCGGCGATCCTCGTGGGTCGAAGGGTTGGTCCCGCGGCTCATGCCCTCGCCCTCGCTCTCAATCATGCCCTCGGCAACAACGGCAGCGCGGTTCACTACTTCGTTGACCGCCGACGGCCCGCCACCGAGGCCGGCGACTTCGCGAACATCAAGGCCGCCACCGAGGCGCTCGCGTCCGGCCAGGTCGACACGCTGCTCGTCCTCGGCGGCAACCCCGCCTATACGGCTCCGGGCGACCTCGGCTTCGCGGCCGCCATGGGCAAAGTCAAGACGACCATCTGCCTCTGCGACTATCTCGACGAGACGAGCACCAAGGCGACGTGGGCCCTGCCCCGCGCGCACTTCCTGGAGACCTGGGGCGATGTCTACGGCACGGACGGCACGGTCGCCATCCAGCAGCCGGTCATCGCGCCGCTCTGGGGTGGAAAGAGCGAGCTTGAGCTCATCGCGCTCGCGACAGGCGAACCGCAGAGTAGCGGACACGACTTGGTTCGTGGCTACTGGAAGCAGCGGGAAGGCGCGGTCGGCTTCTACAAGAAGTGGCGCGGCTGGCTGAATGATGGGCTCCGCAAGGATCCGGAGTTCGGCGTCGTCCCCTCGTTTACGAAACCCGCCGGACTCGGGGGCATCATCCCGTCCGTTGGCGGCGGCGAAGGCATGGAGATCGTCTTCACCGACGGCTTCCTCCACGATGGTCGCTTCGCCAATAACTCCTGGCTGCTCGAGCTCCCGGACCCCATCTCGAAGGTCTGCTGGGACAACCCCCTGCAGGTCGGCGTCAAGCTGGCCGAGAAACTGGGCCTCGCAGACGAAGATCGCGTCACACTCGAGGTGGGCGGCAAGAAGATTGAGGCTGCGGTGGTCGTGGTCCCCGGCATGGCGGACGACACCGTCAGCATCGCCTTGGGATACGGCCGGCATTTCGGCAACTTCCTGCCCTATCACGAGGCAGGAGTGGTCGGCTTTGACGCTTCGCCCCTGCGGACGGCGGCGAGCCCGTACTTCGGCACGGGCGTAAAGCTGACGAAGCTTGGAACCACCTACGCCCTCGCCAAGACCCAAGTCTACTCGCGGCAGGATCCCGGCTTCGGGTTTCCCGCACGAGCGCTCGTCCGTGAGGCGACGGTCGAGGAGTACAAGAAGAACCCCACCTTCGCCAAGCCCGGCATCCTCGTGCACGGCAAGCCCCGGCCGGCCGCCCTCGTGGTGCACCCGCCCGAGCGCCCGATCCACGAGGAACGCGCCTACGAGGGCACGTACCAGTGGGGCATGGTCATCGATCTGAACACCTGCACGGGCTGCGGCTCCTGCATGGTGGCCTGCGTCAGCGAGAACAACATCTCGATGGTCGGCAAAGACCAGGTCCGCCGTGGCCGCGATATGTACTGGATCCGAATGGACCGGTACTTCGTCGGTGACGAGAAGCGGCCCGACGACGTCGATGTCGTCCATCAGCCGATGCCCTGCCAGCAGTGCGAAAACGCGCCCTGCGAGAACGTCTGCCCGGTCGCCGCCACGTCGCACAGCCCCGAAGGCCTCAACGACATGGCCTACAACCGCTGCATCGGCACGCGCTACTGCTCGAACAACTGCCCCTTCAAGGTCAGGCGCTTCAACTTCTATAACTACGCCAAGGGTCAAGAAGAGACCGTCCAGATGCAGCGCAACCCGAACGTCACCGTTCGTTTTCGCGGCGTCATGGAGAAGTGCACCTACTGCGTCCAGCGCATCAACATCGGCAAGCGAGTCGCCAAGCTCGCCGCTGACGCAGCCATCGGGAACGCCAAGGTCGAAGTGACCAAGACCGCGATCGACGCCATCGTGCCGGCCTGCCAGCAGGCGTGCCCGGCTGGCGCCATCGTCTTCGGCAATATCGCGGACGCCACGACCGAGGTGTCCAAGCTGCGGCGCTCCGACCGAGAGTACAAGCTCCTCAGCGAGCTCAACGTGAAGCCGCGCACCTCGTATCTAGGCAAGGTCCGCAACACAAATCCCGAGTTGGGGACATAAGTCATGGCCCACGCGCACTCCTCATCCGAGACTGTTTTTCCCCCGCCGCTCGTCGAGGGCAAGCACACCTTCCACTCCGTGACGGAGGCAGTGTGCAGCATCGTTGAGGCCCCGCCTTCCAAAGGCTGGCTGGCCTCGTTCGCCTTGGCCCTCATGGGCTTGGGTATCCTAGGGATCTCCGTCGGCTACCTCTTCTGGGAGGGCACGGGCGTCTGGGGCCTCAATCAGCCCGTCGGCTGGGGCTTCGCGATCGTCAACTTCGTATTCTGGGTCGGCATCGGTCACGCCGGCACCTTGATCTCCGCCATCCTCTTCTTGTTCCGCCAGAAGTGGCGCACGTCGATCAACCGTTTCGCCGAGGCCATGACCATCTTCGCGGTCATCTGCGCGTTGCTCTTCCCCACGATTCACGTGGGTCGCGTCTGGCTGCTCTACTGGGCGTTGCCAATCCCCAACCAAATGGGGATGTGGCCCAACTTCCGCAGCCCGTTGCTCTGGGACGTGTTCGCCGTCTCCACGTACTTCACCGTCTCCCTCCTGTTCTGGTACGTCGGCCTCATCCCCGACCTGGCCACCCTGCGGGACCGCGCCAAGAACAAGATCTCGTTCTACGCCTACGGGATGCTGGCGCTCGGCTGGCGCGGCGCGAATCGGCACTGGCAGAACTACGAGAAGGCCTATCTCATCCTCGCCGGCCTGTCGGCGCCGCTCGTGCTCTCCGTCCATACCATCGTGTCCTTTGACTTCGCGGTCTCCGTCATCCCCGGTTGGCACACGACGATCTTCCCCCCCTACTTCGTCGCTGGCGCCATCTTCTCCGGCTTCGCCATGGTCCTCACTTTGGCGATTCCGGCCCGGAAGATCTTCCACCTCGAAGACTTCATGACCATTCGGCACATCGAGAACATGAACAAGATCATCCTCGTGACCGGGATGATGGTGGGCTACGCCTACGCGATGGAGTTCTTCGTCGCTTGGTACAGCGCGAGCGAATACGAGTCCTTCGCCTTCATCAACCGGGCACTCGGACCCTACTGGTGGGCGTACTGGATCATGGTGAGCTGCAATGTGATCACCCCGCAGCTCTTCTGGTTCAAGAAGATCCGGACGAGCGCGACGATGGCATTCATCCTCTCGATCTTTGTCAACATCGGGATGTGGTTCGAGCGATTCGTCATCACGATGTCGCTGCACCGGGACTACCTGCCGTCCTCTTGGGACTACTACACGCCGACCCTCTGGGACTTCGGCTGCCTGGTCGGCTCCTTTGGGCTGTTCTTCACCTTGTTCCTGCTCTTCCTGAAGTTCCTGCCCGCAATCGCGATGGCCGAGATCAAAGGGGTGATGCCGGAGGCCGATCCGCACTGGGAAGGACACGGCCACGCCCACGGCGCTGCGTCGGGTCACGATGATGCGGTGGAGAAGCACCATGGCTGAGCAACGGATCTGGGGCCTCGTGGCCCAGTTCGACAACGCCTCGACCCTCCTGCACGGGGCCCAGGCTCTGCAAGGGGCCGGCTATCGTCGCTACGAGGTCTGGTCTCCCTTCCCGGTACACGGCATGGACCAGGCGATGGATCTGCCCCGATCAAAGGTGCCCTGGCTGGTGCTCGTGGGCGGCTTGACCGGGATGTGCGGCGCGCTGCTCCTCCAGTGGTGGTCCGGCGCGGTCGAGTACCCCATCATGATCGGCGGCAAGCCCGCCTTCTCGTTTGAGGCGGCGACGCCGGTGACCTTCGAGCTCGCCGTCCTTCTGTCCGCGTTCGGCGCGGTCTTTGGCATGTTCGGGCTCAACCGACTGCCGAACCCTCGGCACCCCCTCGACACGGTCCCGATGTTCCGTGGGGTCACAGACGATAAGTTCTTCATCTCCATTGAGGTGCGCGACGCCAAGTTCGATGTCGACCGCAGCACGGCGCTGTTGGAGTCGCTCGGTGGCCGCCACGTCACGGTCGTGGAGGCGTGAGCGAAAAGATGAACAGAGCGCTCATCCTCATTGTCAGCCTCTTTGCCCTAGGCGGCTGTCGCGGAGATCACTTCACCGAGCCGCCGATCCACTTCAATCCGAACATGGACACGCAGGACTACTACAAGGCCTATGGCTCCAGCGAGCTCTTCGCGGACGGGCGCACCATGCGTGAGCCCCCGGCCGGTGCCGTTGCGCGAGGCTTTGGCAAGACCGACGACGCCTATGACCGCGGGACCGACGAGTTCGGCGAGTTCATCACGTCGTTCCCGGCTCAGGTCAGCGTCTCGCGTCCTCTGCTTCAGCGCGGCCAGGAGCGCTTCAATATCTACTGCACCCCTTGTCACGACCGGACGGGCAGCGGCAACGGAATCGTTGTTCAGCGCGGCCTGAACAAGCCGCCGACGCTCGTCGACCCGAAAGACGTGAACGGCCAGCGCATCATCAAGATGCCCGTGGGTGAGATCTTCCACACGATCACCAACGGCAAGAACACGATGCCCGCCTATCGCGGCCAAATTCCGACCGCCGATCGCTGGGCCATTATCGCCTACCTGCGCGCCCTGCAGCGCAGCCAGAACGCGGACATCAGCGACGTACCTGCGGCCGACCGAGGGAAGGTCCAATGAGCGCGCGTATGCACTTCAGCGACAATCCGAAGCTCGATCCTGTGGTCGGTGCTTCGCTCACACGCATCGGCTACGGCTTGGGTGTGGCGGGTTTGCTCGTGAGCTTGGGGCTCGGCTTCGGCGTCGAGGGCAACCAGAAGCAGTTCTACTTCTCCTGGCTGACGGCTTTCCTCTGGATGGTGACCCTGACGGCCGGCGCGCTGTTTTTCGTCGTCCTGCATCACCTCGTTCGCGCGAACTGGAGCACGGCGCTCCGACGGACGGCGGAGAACATCGCCGCGAATATGCCGCTTATGGCGCTCCTCTTCGTGCCGGTACTGATCGGTTCCTCCGACCTCTTCCATTGGAGCCACGCGGACGTGGTCGCGGCGGACCCCTCGCTCCAGTACAAGAGCGGCTACCTGAACATGCCGTTCTTCATCGGCCGGGCGGTGGTCTTCCTGATCCTCTGGATCGCGATCGCTTTCTTCTACCGGAAGCACTCTCTCGCTCAGGACGAGAGTGGGGACGTCGGTTTGACGTTCAAGATGCGCAGGTTCGCCCCTGTCGCGACGCTCGTCTGGGCCATGTCCCTGACCTTTGCCATGTTCGACTGGTCGATGAGCCTTGACCCGCACTGGTTCTCGACCATCTACGGCGTCATCAACTTCGCTGGCTCGATGATGGCCTGCTACGCGGCCCTCGCCCTCGCCTCCCTCTGGCTGACGAAGAACGGCGCGTTGACCCGGACCTATACCGTCGACAACTTCCACGACGTCGGCAAGCTGATGTGGGGCTTCACCATCTTCTGGACCTACACGAGCTTCAGCCAGTACTTCCTCATCTGGTACGGGAACATCCCCGAGGAGACCATCTGGTTCGTCGTCCGCCAGAGCAACGGCTGGATGGCTCTGTTCCTCACCCTCGTGCTCGGGCACTTCATCTTCCCGTTCTGGTTCCTCATGAGCCGGCACATGAAGCGCGGGCGCAAAACGCTGGGGATTGGCGCCGTTTGGCTGCTGCTCATGCACTACTGCGATCACTACGTCATGGTGATGCCCAACCTTCACCATCACCTGCACTTCCACATTCTGGATGTCACCTGCCTCGTCGCCATCGGCGGACTGAGCGTCGGGGCCTGGGCACAACGCACCGCGAAGGTGAACCTTGTGCCCATCAAGGACCCGCAGCTCGACGCCTCCATGTCCTACGACAACGCGGTCTGAGGCGAAGGGAGTTCACGTCATGTCCGAAGGTCACACCGAAAACCACGACACCACGCTCGCCCCCGAGGCCGACATCAAGGCCGGGATGATCTTCGGCTGGGGCGTGGCCATGTTCCTTGGCGTGCTCCTGAGCATCGCCGTGCTCACTGGATACTTTTGGAAAGCGCGAGCCCAAGAGGCCATCGTCAAGGTCAGCCAGCGTTCCCTCGTCGGCACCGCGCTCACCGATCTCCGCAAGCTCGAGACGACGCAGCTGACGACCTTCGGCAAGACGGCTGATGGTCGTATTCACATTCCGGTCGAGCAGGCCATGGAGCTTGTCATCCGGGAGAGGAACTGAGTCTTTGGGTCGTTTGCTCACACTCGTGCTCGTCGTGATCTGCGCGACCACTCAGGCCTTGGCCGACGAGGCACCCGCACCGGTGTTGCCTCCGGAGTTCCGGGGCGTGGAAATCAATGAGCACCTCGGCGCGACCCTGCCGCTCGACTTGTCGTTCACCGACGACGAGGGCCAGAGCGTCACGCTCCGCGACTACTTCAAGCTCGGTCGGCCGGTCCTCCTCACGCTGAACTATTTTGAATGTCCGATGCTCTGCAATCTCGTGCTCAACGCCACCGTCGAGGGCCTGAAGGGGCTCGACTGGACGCCAGGTCGTGAGTTTGAGGTCGTGACCGTCAGCATCAATCACCGAGAGAACAGCGCGCTTGCGAGCGCCAAGAAGTCCACTCACATCGGCGCGCTCGGGCGACCGGAAGCGGCGAAGGGTTGGCACTTCCTCACGGGCACGTCGGAGAACATCAAGGCCCTGACCGAGGTCGTCGGCTTCGGGTATCGCTGGGATCCCGACCAGCAGCAGTACGCCCATGGGGCCGCTATTTTCCTCGTCTCCCCGGTCGGCGTTCTGGCTCGCTATCTCTACGGCATCGAGTTCCCCTCCGAACAGCTTCGCCTGGCGCTCATGGAGGCCAGCCAGGGCAAGCTCGGTTCGGTCCTCGACAAGATCATGTTGTACTGTTTCCACTATGTGCCCTCGGCCCGGCGGTACGAGGTCTACGTCTGGGGCGCGATGCGCCTGGGCGGAGTGCTCACGATGGCCGCGGTCGGCACAATGCTCGGGGTCTTCTGGACCCGTGAGCGGCGTCTCCTTCGGCTTCAATCCGTTTCCGTTTCCACCTAAGTGACACGCGCCTGAAGACGGCGCGCCGGAGTTGTACCCGATGGACAACGGTTCCAGCATTTGGATGCCGCCGCAGGCCTCGACGGTCGCGAAGAGCGTAGATGATCTCTTCGACTTCATCCTGTGGCTGAACATCATCTCCTTCGCGATGATCGCCATAGGCACGGTGTACTTCGCTTGGAAGTACCGCCGGAAGACGCCTGATCAGCTCGCGACGGCGCAGATTCCCCACAACACCATCGCCGAGCTGTCGTGGACCATCATCCCCGGCATCTTGGTGATGTGGGTCTTCGTCTGGGGCTTCCAAGTATTCTTGGACTTGCACATGGCCCCCGCCGACTCGCTTGAGTATCGGGTCAAGGCGTCGCAGTGGAAGTGGGAGATCACGGAGCCCGACGGTTGCTATACGCCGGGCGCGCTCCACGTCCCCGCTGGCAAGCCGATCAAGCTCCTCATGCACTCCGACGACGTTCTCCACTCCTTCTTCGTCAAGGACTTCCGCATCAAGCAGGACGTGATCCCTGGCCGGTACGCCAGCGTTTGGTTCCAGGCCGACAAGCCCGGCCAACACCACATCTTCTGCACGGAATATTGCGGTACCAGCCACTCGGACATGTTGGCCACCGTCTACGTTCACACGGCCGAGGAGATGGCCAAGAAGGACGAGACGTGGTGCAAATCCGAGCCGACCGTCGAGCGCGGCCAGATGCTCTACACCTCGCTCTGCTCCGCCTGCCACAGCAATGATGGACGGCGCATCGTCGGCCCGTCCTTCAAGGGGCTCTACGGTCGGGACGAGAAGCTGACCACGGGCGAGACCGTCAACGCCAACGAGAACTACATCGTCGAGTCGATCCGTGATCCTCAAGCCAAGGTCGTCGACGGCTACCCGCCAGCAATGCCCGCTTTCCCCCAGCTCAAGACCGGGGACATCGACGCGCTCATCAACTACATGAAGACCCTGAAGTAGGGGGCAGGTAAACGCTATGGCCGACCACGCCCAGACCCACGACGCCAGACATCACGACGTCGACTACCTTCGAGACGGGAACACGATAAAGTCGTGGCTGTTCACGCTCGACCACAAGCGCATCGGGATCATGTACCTGGTGGGCATCCTGGCCGCGTTCGCCGCGGGCGGAACGTTCGCCCTGCTCCTGCGTATCGAGCTCCTCACGCACGGAACGACGTTCGTCGACCACAACACCTACAACCGGTTCTTCACGCTCCATGGCGCGTTGATGGTGTTCATCTTCATCATCCCGTCGATCCCGGCCGCGCTCGGAAACTTCGTCCTGCCGCTGCACCTCGGCGCGAAGGACGTTGCGTTTCCGCGACTCAACCTCTTCTCGTTCCACATCTGGGTCGTCGGGACCATCCTATCGCTCTTTGCGATCATCGATGGCGGAATCGACACGGGCTGGACGTTCTACACGCCGTACTCGAGCGCGGTGGGGGGGCCAGTCATCCTCATGACAACGGGTGTCTTCATCCTCGGCTTCTCGTCCATCCTCACGGGCCTCAACTTCATCGTGACCATCCACAAGATGCGCGCCCCGGGCATGAGCTTCTTCCGGATGCCGCTCTTCATCTGGGCGCTTTACTCCACCGCGATTCTGCAGGTCATGGCGACGCCGGTGCTGGGCATCACGCTCATGCTGCTCATCATGGAGCGCACCTTGGGCATCGGGATCTTCGACCCGGCGTTAGGCGGTGACCCGGTCCTGTTCCAGCACTTCTTCTGGTTCTACAGCCATCCGGCCGTCTACATCATGATCCTGCCGGGCATGGGCATCATCAATGAGACCATCACGTGCTTCTCGCGAAAGACCATCTTCGGCTACCGCGCCATCGCCTACTCCTCCTTGGGCATCGCGATCATCAGCTTCCTCGTGTGGGGCCACCACATGTTCGTCAGCGGTCAGTCCCTCTACGCCGGCCTGATCTTCAGCTTCCTGACGTTCCTCGTCGCCATCCCTTCCGCCATCAAGGTGTTCAACTGGACGGCCACGCTCTACAAGGGGTCCATCAGCTTTGACACGCCGATGCTGTGGACCCTGAGCTTCCTCATCTTGTTCACCATTGGGGGCGTCACGGGCATCTTCCTTGGTGCCTTGGGCGTCGATGTGCATCTGCACGACACTTACTTCGTCGTCGCGCATTTCCACTACGTCATGATGGGCGGCACGGCCATGGCCTTCTTCGCCGGCATTCATTACTGGTGGCCGAAGATGTTCGGGTACACCTACAAGGAGAGCCTCGGCCGAGCGTCGGCGGTCATCACCTTCATCGGGTTCAACATCACCTTCTTCACCCAGTTTTTCCTGGGTTCGAAGGGGATGCCCCGGCGGTATTACAACTACCTGGAGGAGTACGAGACGCTGCACCAGATCTCGACGATGGGGTCGTGGGTCTTGGCCGTCGGCTTCTCAACGATGGGCATCAACCTCATCGGCTCCTTGATTCGGCGAGAGAAGGCGACGCAGAACCCCTGGGGCGCTCGCACGCTCGAGTGGACGCACGCCGCTTCACCCCCCATCACGCACAACTTTCACAATACCCCGATCGTGACCGAGGGTCCCTACGACTATCCCGCTGGGGATGCGCAGGGTCGCCCGATCACGTCGACGCACTCATAAGAGAGGACCGGCAGATGGCCTCGACCTCGATCGTCAAACACCAGCACGCCCACCACTTCGCGAACGCCGGACAAGAGTTCTCGTCGGCGAAGTTGGGGATGTGGCTCTTTCTGGTGACCGAAATCCTCCTCTTCGGCGGCCTCTTCGTCGCCTACACGATCTTGAGGGGCCGATACCCCGAGATGTGGCACGAAGCCTCGAGCCACTTGAACTGGCAGCTCGGTGCCGTCAATACGCTCGTACTGATTACCAGCTCGTTCACGATGGCGCTCGCGGTCAACGCGGCGCAGACGAACAAAAACGGCGAAAAGAACGCTCGGATGTTCGGGCTGCTCGTGGCGACCATCCTGCTTGCGGGTGCCTTCCTCGTGGTGAAGTACTTCGAGTACAGCCACAAGTTCCACGAGGGCATGCTGCCCGGCGCTCACTACGCCTATACGCAGATCGCCGCTCCCAATGCCCACCTCTTCTTCGGCATCTACTTCCTCATGACCGGTCTACACGGCTTCCACGTCGTGGTCGGTATCTGCCTCTTGACGTGGATCCTGCTCCGCGCTCGCAAGGGCCACTTCTACAGCGAGTATTACACCCCCGTTGAGGTGAGCGGCCTTTACTGGCATCTCGTCGACCTCATCTGGATCTACCTGTTCCCGCTCCTCTACTTGGTGGGCTGAGGTCAAACGACATGAGCCATCACGATCACGGTCCTGACGCAGGTGGCGAGCACGCGAGCCACCACGTCGTTCCGATGTCCATCTACATCGCGGTCTTCGGCGCGCTCCTCTTCATGACCGTCTTCACAGTCGCCATCTCCCAGGTTGATCTGGGACCGGCGAACATGTTGGTGGCGATGGTCGTGGCGACCATCAAGGCGACGCTCGTCTGCCTTTTCTTCATGCAGTTGAAGTACGACGACAAGCTCAACGCCGTGGTCTTCGTCTTCGGGGCCATCTTCCTCTCGCTCTTTTTCATCTTCACGATCGTGGACACCTTCAGTCGCGAATACATAGATCCCCGGTTGGGCAACGAAGACGTCGCCGAGGACGGGCTGCGCGAGCTGAAGCTTCGACTGGAAGCTAAGCGTGGACTGGCCTTCGCGGGCGTCGGCATTGCGCCGGATTATCCGGCCGCCGATGAGAAGACCCCGCCTCCTCCGCCGCCGATCGTCCCGGATGGTGGACTGCCGCTCCCCGATGGTGGCTTGATTCCCGTCGAGGGGTCGCTGCCCGCCTCGCCTGAGCCTGAGTCGGCCCCCGTGCCTGGTTCGGCCCTCGAGTCGGCGGCACCCGGCGCTCCCGTGCCCGCCTCCGCGCCATAAAGGCAAAGGCCGGACGGAACCCTCCACTCGAAGGGTCGAGGGTTTGACGGGATAACGGACATTTCTCGCGTGTCGAACTCTTATCGCTTGACCCTCAGCGATCCAATCTGGCACTTGGTGGCCACTTCGAAGAGGCGGGTCCATGGGCAGTCAGCCTGCGCCAAGCATCGTCATTCGCCCTCTGCCCGCGGTGGTCTACCTCTACCCCTCGGCCCTGTGCGCGCTCCTCTGCGGTCTCGTCTCTCTCCTGAGCGACGCGGACGCCGCGCGAGTCGGCATGGCGCTCGGCTTAGGGTTCACATTCTTCTTTTTCGCTAATCTCTCGATCCTCGCCTTCGAATACTCCCGTATGACCGCCATTACCATGGTCCTGTCGGTTGTTATCATGGCCCTGCTCTGCGCGCTCTTCCCCGCGCTCATCGGGCTCCTTGAGGTGCTGTTCGTGCAGCCTCTCTATATGAACGCCACCTTCTACTTCGTCTGGAGCGCGGCGTTCGTCGTCCTCATTGGGCTCGCGATGCTTCGCACCTATTTCGACTACTGGGAAATCAACAGCAACGAGATCGTTCACCGGCGGGGAATCCTCGGTGACGTCGAGCGGTGGCCCGCGCCCAACGTCCGGTTCTCAAAGGAGATCCGGGACGTGCTTGAGTACGCGCTGTTCCGGTCCGGTAGGCTGGTCCTGCTTCCCACAAACGAACCGCGGGCGCTCGTGATTGACCACGTCCGCAACATCAATCGAGTCGAGGCCCGAATGCAGGAGCTTTTGAGCAGCCTCCGGGTTGTCGACGGAGACGAGTAGAAAACGATGCCGCTCGCCCTCGTAGTCACCTCAGACAGTGCCTCCCGGGGCAGCTTGGTGTCAGTCCTGAACCTCACCGGCTGGCGCGTCCTCGATGTGCCCACCGTGACCGCCGGGATGCAGCAAATGCGGGCTCAACTCCCCGAGCTGCTCATCCTCGACCAGAAGCTGCCCGATGAAGACGCGCTCGGTATGCTCAGCCGTTTTCGCCATATGCCGGGCAGCGAAACGGTGGTCGTGGCGGTCATGGTCGACAAGGTCGAGCGGGCGACCGCGCTGAGCTTCGTGAAGGCCGGCGTGGCGATCTTCGTGGCGAAGCCGATTGACCTCATCGATCTCTGTCAAAAGCTCGCGGGCAAGTTCAGCGGCGTCTCTCGGCTTGAGCCACCCGAGCCCTCCAACGACCCGCTCGCGCGTCCCCTCGTCGTCCTCGTCAGCCAGAACCTCAACGCCAGGGACGCGACCGTAATGGCCTTGGGGGACGAGTACGACGTCTTCTACTACGATGGTATGAAGGGCCTCGATGGCGAGCGGCGGGAAGCCGCGGTCATTATTGTGGACGAGGGTATGCTTGGCGGCTTCGACGCGCTCCCGCAATACCACGCGCTCTTCGGCAAAGTCCCGGCGATCGCGCTGACGGCCCGTGGTGTCGAGGTGCCCGGATATGAAGGCGCGCTCGTCAAGCCCGTGCGCGACCTCACGGTCAAGCGGGTCGTCCGTCAGATCACAAACCGGAGCAACTTTGGCGTCCTCGCCATGCCCTCGGGGGTCATCATCCGGATGCGCGATGGCTGGCACTCCTCGGCCGAGGCCTATATGGAAGGCCTGTGCGACCAGGTTACGGAGATCTGCGCCATGGCCAAAGGCTCCGATCGCCGATGGGTCTGCATCGACGGGCCCTACGTCGGCGCGACCGAGCACATCAACCGCTCGAAGCAGGTCTACCAGGCGGCCGCGGCGGTCAAAGGCCTCCACGTAGGGATTATTACGGTGCTCGGAGACCTGACGCGCGTAGCGTTCGAGATGCGAATTCCGCCGACCTTCGTCCAGAACACCGCGGCGAACTTCATCAAGGTCGCGCAGGACCTCGTCTAGCAGTCTCTCAGGGCAGAACTCAGGGCAGCTCGATCGGGGTGGAGCCAGCCTTCTTGCCCTTCTTGCCCTTCTTCGGCTTGTCCGGAGCACTCGGCACTGCCGGAGCACTCTCGGGTGCGGCCCCGCTTACGGGTGCTGGGGGCTTCGGATTGATCGCCGCGGTCGCGCTCTCGTCGAAGACGAAGCGGGTCTGGGCCGCATCCCAGTTGAAGATCCGGTGTGTGCCGGCGGCCTCGAGATCGAGGGTCTGACCCGAGGGGCCGGCCGCCATCCGCCACTCGGCGAAGAGCTCGATCCCCTCGACGGTCTTCATTTTTAGGGGCTCTGTCAGGAGTTCTTGGGGTCCGAGGTCTCCAACGGCGAGCGCGAAGAAGCGCAGTCCGCGGTAGCCCTCTGCCCCGACGCCACTTTCGGTGACGACGAGCTCGGTGACCGCGTCTCCCGTGACGTCCTTGAACTCGACCTCCATCGCCACGGCCCCGGGTGCGTCGGGAGCGGGCTCCACCATGTGGAGGGCCGGCTTACCCTTTGAGTCGACGAGCACGACGGCGAGGCGCTGGTCAATTCCACTTCCAGACAGGTCGTCGGCGGGCAAATCCTCCTCGGGCAGCTCTTCGGGGATGACGGAATAAAGCCCCACGCAGCCAATCTCCGTTGGCGTCGCGTCGTCCTTCTCGCCGGCGCGAACGACGGGCGTCGTAGAGGTGACCGCCGAGAACTCAGGCCCGAGCGCGTTGCGGAGCAAGGGCTCGAGCCGGGCGCAAGACGACCTCGAGCCTGAGCCACCCGCCTTCGGCTCTGCCCCGCCGCAAGCGAAGAGGCCAAGGCCCGTGGTCAAGAGCAAGACGGTTGGAAAGTGGTTCATGGCACTCCTTCTATTGACCCGGCGGTTACGCGAGTCCCGCGAGAAACGCAACGCCAAGAGGGGGGCATGAGTCGTGCAGTAGGCGCCCCAAACGCTTCGTTTCAGGAGACCGTGCATGTTTCGATTGGCAACTCGACTAGCCCCCACTTTTTGCGCCGGGGCCGCCCTCCTCGCCTGTGGAGGTGAGGCAGATGACGGGGCTCGCGCGGTCGAGGCGCTGAGCAGCCTCCCGTCGGCCTTCGATGCGTCGGACCCGAAGGCCGATGACCCGGCGACGGCGGACATGGGCGTTGCGGTTCTGCCGGACGCCGCGCCGCTGACTCCGGACGTGCCGCCCGCGCCAGTCGGGGTCGCGGTCCTTGGAGCCGGGACTCACGCGATCGAGAACGTTGAGTTCTCGGTGCTGGCGACGCGAACGCATGGGCTGCGCACGCCCCGCGCGCTCGCGTTTAATCCCGAAGGCGAAGGCGAGCTGTGGATAGTCAACCAGGCTGACGATTCGACCGTGACAATCTTCGGCCTCGACGGGGACAACCCGCAGGCCGAGAAGCGGATTGATCCCTACGCGCTGCACTTCATGGACAACGTCTCGAGCATCGCGTTCGGGGCACCCATGACCTTCGGCACCTGCCAGGAGAGCCTGAATACCTATAACGATATGGGCCCGCCCAATGAGTTCATGGGGCCGAGCCTCTGGTCCGCGGACTTCGACGTTTACGCGCAGTCCAACCCGGAAGCGGTTCGAGGCCTGGGCTTCGATCTGGGGTCTCACCTCGACATGCTGCACGAGTCCCCCCTCTGCATGGGGATTGCCTGGGAGGCCGACAATATCTACTGGACCTTTGATGGCCTGACCGGCTCCATCACCCGCGCCGACTTCAAGGAGGACCACGGGGTCGGCTGGGACGACCACAGCGACGGCGTCATGGCTCGGTACGCGGACGGCGAGGTCGCGCGGGTGGAGGACGTGCCGTCGCATATGGTCTTCGATCCGTCGACGGAGCTGCTCTACATCGCCGATACGGGCAACTCCCGGATCGCCGTGCTTGATACCACGAGCGGGCGTTCGCGCGGCCGCCTGGAGGTCAAGGAGCCCGGCACGCAGCTCTGGAACATGGTCGACGCGGAGCTTCGCACGCTCGTCGAGGGTGAAGCCGGCGAGCTGTCGCTGCCGTCGGGGCTCGTCATGCATGACGGCATGCTCTTCGTGGGCGACAACGAGACGGGCCGCATCAGCGCGTATCTCGTCACGACAGGCGAGCGCGTGGACTACCTGGAGACGGGGGTGCGTCCGGGCGGTCTTATGGGCTTGACCTTCGATACACACGGTCAGCTCTACGCCGTCGATGGTCGGGATAATCGGCTGCTTCGGTTCTCAGGCAAGCGCTGAGGCCTCTGGTTT
>SHZC01000061.1 GCA_009692505.1 Myxococcales bacterium | reverse complement strand
GAAGGGCAAGGGGTAGCGACGTTTCCAGTCCGGCTTCGAGCCGACGTCCTCCGGAAGGTTCCGGGGCAAGGCGCCGATGAACCCATGGCGCCGGGCGTAATGCGGGTCACCCAAGGCCGCGAACGCCTGACCGAGACGCTTGGAGAGGTCGGACGAGACGGCACGGGCGAGGCCCGCCCCGCGGGAAAGATCGCTGGGTACGAGCGCGCGCTCCACAGCGGGCACGATCGTCCGACCCCACTCCGCGCGTTGAGTGTCTCCCCGATTGTCGACGTACGGGCGATAGACGTGGGTCCAAGTCTTCAGCGCCTTGCCGCGCGGTCGGGCGTCCCGAAAGGCACGCAGCTCATCACTGACCGCCCGCAGGGAGACGGCCGCGGCGAACGGCTCGCCGAGCGCCTCGAGCTCCGCCGCTTGGCTCAACTGCGGGAAGGTAGACCCAAAGAGGGCGGCGAGCGCGCTCAGGCCCGTCTCCCGCGGCACAAGCTTCTGGCCTCCGTCGCTTGGGCCGCTGCCCGGTGCCTCAGCTTCCAACTCGGCGACGGGCTCTCCAAGCTCGCGAAGGCGCGCTTGCGCCTGATATCCGTAATAGCCCGTGGGCGCGCCCCGACTGATCGCGCGAAAGAGGTCAACCGCCTTGACTTTCTCCCGCGCGCCTTGCCAAGCACGGGCCGCCCAGTATCGCGAACGGTCTCCGGGCATCGAGAGGAAGGCCTTGGCCGCCAGTTCGAATCGCCCGAGGCGGTAGTCGAGCCAGGTCCGGATCCAGTGGATCGAGGGACCGGCGCTCGTCTTGCGGAGGCGCGCGAACCAAGGCTCGGACTTCTTGTATGCGCCGGCGTTGAAGTAGAGCCAGGCGATGTCCTCCACGACGGGCTGTGGAGGTGTCTCGGCGTTTCCCGAGGCGAGCGCGAGCGACAGCGCGGCCTCGTCCGTCCGCCCAAGCCGCTCGAGCGTGTACCCAATCCAGCGATGACAGCGCCGGAGGTGCCTCGTGTCCCCTGCCGCTTCGGCGACCCCCTTCAGGGCCTGAAAGTCGACGAGTGCCTCCTTGAACTCGCCGCTCTCCCAGAGCGTCCGGGCCTTGTGCCAGCGCGCATCGGCGCGAAGAGCCTTGGCCGCCGTGCCGTCCGAGGCGAGCGCGACGAACATCGCGACGGCCTCCCGGAAGCGCTTCCGCTTGCGAAGATCAGCCCCCGTGGAGAGGCGTTCCTCCGGCGAAGCCAGCCGCGTGGGCGCGAGCGTCGAGGTGGCCTCCTGGGGAAAGACCCGAGAGACGAACAGCGCGGCCGAGGCTGAGACCGGATCTCCGGGGAAGGTCGAGACGACCCTCAGCGCCCACCGCTGAGCCTCGACCGGATGCCCGAGACGCAACTCCACGTCGGCCATCGCCAACCAGACGGCACCCCGAGCCGGGTACTCGGGGTACGTCGACAGCGCCGCCGTCCAGGTCGAGAGCGCGGCAGTCAGGTCCCCCGCCGCCGACTGCGCGTCCCCTTGTCGAAACAGCGCCCGATGCCGCCACGGCGAGTTGGGATAGGCCGCTCGCCAGACGGAGAGTGCGGTGATGGCCTCCCCCGCACGGCCAAGGTGCAGCAGCGACTCGGCCCGCAAGAGGTCGAACCGATCCCGATTCGCGAGCCCCAAAGGCGCGGCCTCCTCGAACGCCTCGAGCGCCCGATCGAAGTGACCCGCCTCGAACTCCAAGAGCGCCCGCCGCGCGACGTCGATTGGACCGCGCCGCACTGCGTCGACTCCCGCCGACGCAGCTTCGGCGGTCGCGAAGACCGGCCGCGAAGCGCAGACGATCACCATTGCGACCCCAAAAACCCGTAATCGGCGGCTCAAGGTTCTAAGATGGCTGAACAAGTACAGTGAGGTGCTTGCAGCCTTGGAAAAGTCGGTGGTAGCGTCAACGTGAACCATATGTGGTGGACAGTACCTGTTCTCCACTGATTGATGAGAGGGGGGAGTGCCGTGATTCACCTGAGAAAATGGTTGGTTCGGATTGTCCCGGTCCTCGTCTTGGCTTCCCAGCCCGCGTGGGCTCAGCAGCAGGCCGCCCAGGCTCAGTCGAGCGGCGGTGGCGCCTCAAGCGGAGGTGGCGTTCGACACATCACGTCCGTGGGCCTCGGCATGGGGGTCGGTCGAACGGCGGGCGGCGGGGTCGTGGCTTATCACGGCTTTCTCGCTCGGGCCATCGCCACCCGCGACGTCCTCCCGCCGGTCTTCCAGCCTGCGCTCGCCAACGTGAACTTCACGATCCCGGCGATGGCCGCGGCCTGCAGTACCAGCGTGGTCATTCCGCGGGTCTTCGCCGTGGACGCCCGTGACGCCAACCCGGTGATCACGGTCACGCTCATGACGGACCCGCCTCAGAACATCGTCCAGCCCGCGGACCGCATGGCACCGGCCGCCCCGGTCATTCTCGGACCGGGCAGCTACGACGTGATCGCTGTGGCCGTCGACCGCCGGAATAATCGCGTCCAGGGCGCCTTCCGCGTCAACGTGACCGACGGGACCACGCCCACCTTCTCCAATGTGCCCAACCCCACCCCCGTCGGCAGCGAGGCTGAGGCCACATCGCCGGCCGGGACCGTCGTCAACATCGCTGGCGCGGTCTGCCGCGACGTCTGCGATCCGGCCCCAACCGTCGCCAACAACGCGCCGGCCAACGCCCGCTTCCCCCTCGGCAACACCGTCGTCACGTATACCTGCCGCGACTCCGCAGGCAATGTCGCGGCGCCGGCCATGACCACGATCCGCGTCAAAGACACCACGGTCCCGAGGCCCGCCGGCGGCACCCCCGCCGACTTCGCCGCCGACTGCAATAACCCGATTGGGTCCGTGGTCCGCGTCCCCGGCATCGTCTGGGAGGACAACGGCTACAGCGCGATGCAGCTGACCTACGCCCTCGTCGTCGATCCCGCCGGCGCGAATCAGCAGTTCAACCCGATGCCCGCCGAGGTCACGCTCACGGGCGGCGCGCACATCCTTCGATACCTCGCGACCGATGGCTCGGGCAACGTCGGGATTTACAATCTCCGGGTCAACGTCGCCGACATCAGTGCCCCCCGCGTTGAGGTCGTCAACGCCCCGCAGCTTGGCTGGTACAACGTCGACGCGAACGTAAACCTGCGCATCACCGACAACTGCAGCCGGCTCCAGGGCGGCCTCGCGGTCATCATCAATCCTGCCCCCCAGGCTCAGGCCATCAACGGGGACGTGATGACCGTGACCTATAGTAACAACGGCATCTACGCGCTCAGCATCACCATCCGCGACGGCGCGGGCAACGAGGCGACCAATAACGCCATCGGCTTCGGCATCGACCGCACTCGACCCGGCAGCGCGTTTGCGATCCCAGCCCAGGATGGGGTCGTGGTGAACGCCCAGCACAGCTACCCCATGTATCCGTTCGCCGAGACCATGCCCCTCAATGTCAGCGGCGACGATGAGAGTGACGGTCGGCCCTCGGGCATACGCCGCGTGCAGGTCGTCCTCGATCCCGCGGCCGGCGCGCGCACGCTGGCCGACGCGACGTTCAACGGCCAAGGCAACCCGCAGGTGGGTCTCCGGCTTCAGGCCAACATCCGCTGCACCGACAATCGAAATGGCGATGCAGCGGCGCTCTGTAATGCGGCGGGTGAGGTCGAGCTGCGGAAGCTCACGGTCGGCGCCCACGTCCTGCGGACCACCGTGACGGACTTCGCTGGAAACACGCGCTCGACCGACGGCGTCTTCGTCAACGCCAATCTTTACTATAGCTTGGGTCTGATGGTCCCTCGCATCAACGCGCGCATCGCGCGCGGCGGGCTCAACATGGTCTCCCTCGGTCACCTCCAAGCCGCGCTCCCGCTCCTTCAGCGCGGCCGAACGATGGCTGAAGTTTTGCTCGGGGACTCCCCCTACGCGACACCGCGCTTCCTCGGCGGTGCCCTCAAGGCGGTCCAGGACGCGGCGACGCTCCTGCAACTCGCCGTGAACGCCTCTCGCGCCAACAATCCCGCGGACGTGCCCGTGCTCAATAGCTACCCCTCCACGATCTTGCGCGCGGGGCGCTCGGACCTCGTCATGTTCCGAGAGCACGTCCTCAACCTGCCCGGGAACCTCCAGTGGTTTGACGAGGCTTGGGAGGCCGGGGAGTTCGGCATCGACGTCGGTCGAGCGGACGACTGGCTCGGTGCCCTCGAGGCGCAGATCGCCGCCGACCGGTGGACCGATGCCGCGAACTCCGGGATCGAGATGTTCTTCAGCCTGAAGAGCGCCCACAGCGGCTGGATGATGAACTACCAGTTCACGCCCAACATTCAGGAGGACTTCGACACCGAGTACGTTCGGGCCCTTGACGTGCTCGTGTCGATCCGCGCGGAGCTCGTTCAGTATATTCAGGTCGCCCAGGCCCCGGCGCTCGATCAGATCCGCCGCATGAGCGATCAGCTCGCCGTGGTCATCGCAAACCTCGAGATCCTCATCGACACCGGCTTCAAGGATCCCAACAACCTCGATGGGCTCACCGACGAGATCTACGTTGAGGACCTCGTCAACCTGCAGACGACCGCGAACGCCAGCCTCGCGGCGGCGAACCAGGGCGCCTTTGTCCGTAACTACCAGTGGGCGATGATACAGGTCGTCCGTTACATGGCCCAGGCCTCGGTCCGGGTCGCGACCTTGGTCGTCGGTCAGCGCCAGAACTTCGCGATGTTCCGCGCGGCCCAAGCCCGCATCGACAGCGGCGTGGCCATGCTCTCGGCGCGCCGAGTCCAAGAGGCCATCAACCTCTACGGGGAGCCGGCGAGCACCTGCTCCATCGTCGCCATCTATCACTGCGCATACCTCCAAGACGAGGGCATGACGGACATCGATCTCGTTCGCGACGAGCGAGACAGCCGGACCGACTCCTGCTGGGCCACGATCTACCGACCCAGCGTCTGGGAAGATCACGCACCCGTCGCGGGTGTGCCGGTGGAATGCCAGTGGGGCAACCTGCAGTAGTGGGCGGCGGTCCAGGCTCGTCGCTTGGCCCCTCATAGCGGCCTCCTCGTCGGTATCGCCGTCGCGCTTGGTGCGTGCGAGCCCGCGGCGATCGGCCGCTCGACGGTGCCCTCGAAGCCGGATGTCGGGCGCGTAGCCCCAGCCGCCTTCACGGGCGAGAGGCCGCTTGCCCGCGCGGTCTGGATCTGGTCGAACGTGCCCAGCATTCGTCGTTTTTTTTAGCAGGCCCAGCCGGTCATCGGTCAGCGCCCCGAGGCTGTGCGCGCGTTCCTGCTCGGGGCGGCCGCGCGAGGGTTCGAAGTCGAGTTGCTCTTCGGCGATCCGGAGTGGACCACCAGCCATAACGCGCCGGTCCAATACCTGCGGTCGACGATGGCCCTGTGCGGAGACGGCGGCGACGCCCTGATTGCTGCGCGGCTTGACTCCGACTTGCCCATGAGCACGGACATTCCCACGTGGTTCGACCGGACGCCGGCCCCCCGCGGGCAAGCCCCGAGCCTGAGCGACTGGGTTCAACGTCGCGTCGATGGGGTCGTCGTCATGGCCTGCATCCGCGAACTCCCCGTCTTGTTCGAGGCGTGTGAAAAGGAGGTTCAGACGGCGGACGCGATCGATCGGGGGCTCACCGTGGGACTCCAGCTCGACTGCGAGGCGTCACCTTTCATCACTATCCGGACGCGCGTCTGATGTGGCCCTGAGCCGTCCCGCCCCTCAGGGGCAGGCCAGTTCGCCCCGCAGGAAATCCGCGCGGCCAACGATGAACCGCTTCAGCTCCGCGACTTCGCGATCGTAGTCCTCGGGGCGCAGATTCAAGTCAGCCAGATCGTCTCCGACGGCAGAGCGCAGATAGGCCGCCATCACGTCGACCATCGCGGGCAGCTCCACTTGCCAGACGGGGCCGTCCAGGTAGCGGCACAGACGCCCCGTAAAGGCCGCCCGGAGTTGTTCGTCCGCCAGCACTTGGTGGATGAGTTGGTTGTAGAAGTACAAGGCGGGAAAGCCTGCCGGGGTGCACGAGACGAGGGTGCCTCGATCGTACCAGCTGTCCACGACGGTTGAGTCACAGAGAGTGGTCTGCTCGACGTCGTTCCAGAGGCAGCCGAAGGTCAGGTCCTGGTCCCAAGCGATGACCATCCAGAGCGGGGGTCCAGAGGCCTTCGGCTGCCGGGTCAGGTAATAGTTTTTTCGGACGTGGTCGTGGGACTGCAAGAGCCCGTTGACGGCGAGGTAATCCAGATACTCCCCGACATCGACGGAGGCACGAAGCCGGGCCGCTGATGGCCCCCCGGCCTCCTCGCTCAAACGGTCATTCCACAGGTCCTCCTCGATGAGGGCTATCAGATCGCCATAGTCGTCGGGATCTCCGACCTTCTTGTCGTAGACCTGCGGATACAAAGAGGAATCCGGCAGCGGCATGAGGCCCCCCGCCCCCAGGCTGCTGAGCTCATGGGGCGGGTCGGCCTCGTAGGTGGGGGCTTCATCCGAGAGACCTTGCCCGCGGAGAAACGTCTCGTCGATGGGCTCGACCTCGGTCATCAGCCCGTAGTACTCGCCGTTGAGATAGAGGCGCACGAACTGTATCGCGCTCACAGGCACGGCGGACAGGCGGCGGAAGCTCTGAAGGCTGAGGAAGTTCCGCAGGAACGTCGGGTCGTTGTACTCGGCCCGCAAGTTGATCTTCCGATTGGGCCCCGGGTGCGGCACACCTTCGGCGAAGTTGATGCGGAAGGACTTCTTTGGGAAGTCCAGGCTCGTGCCCCCCCGCAGGCGGATGCGGCAGCCGTCTTCGTAGCGGGTGCCCAGAACCTCCAGCGCGCAGGGCACGAAGATCTCCGTGTAAGGGTCGTCGTGGATGGCCGCAAAATCCTCGCGCGTTACGGTCAGCCACCATGACGGCGGCTCCGGGGGGACGCAGAGGCCGACTTGGCACCGCTCCGTGGGGCGGCAGTGGGCAGGGACCACGCAAGGGCCACAGCGCCCGTCGTCGCCGCAGCCCTCGAAGGCCGTGCAATCCAAGGCCTGGCTGCACGAGCGGATACGGAGGTCGACCGCCGCACACTCGTCCGTCGGGCACGGTTCGGTCACCGAAGCGGGGGGCGGGACCGTCACGCCGGGCGCGGTGCCTGGGCCGTCCGTCACCGCCGGGCCAGAGTCCGTGCGCGTCGCGGAGCGAACAGTGGGGTCACCGACGCCACACCCCAGGACACCCCCCAAGGCCAGCAGACCGATCACCGATGCTCGCTTCGGCATTCCGTTTCTTTCCTGAGTTTCAACCCCGGTGCAGACTACACCCGCTCGGCCGACGCCGAGCATCTCCAAGCGGTGGTGCCCCCTCGATTCAGCGTTAGCCAGACAGGGACAATTTGAAGACTTCGGGCGCAATTGTCCGAAATAGGCGGAGGACCGGGAGTTTGCGCCTCGCGCCCATGGGGCAGTGCATCTATGTGCTGAGCCACGACCACGCATTTGGCGCGGGCCTCTGGGAGGACCTGACCACCCAGGGCCGCGAGGTCTGCGTCTTCGAGCACCTCGACGACCTCATCGCCTCGGTTCCGGGTCGACCACCGGCCGCCCTGGTCCTCGATGGGGGCCCTCGAACGCTGATCGCCCGCGACTTCGCGTCCATGTTTCGCCCGCCACCGGCCCTGACCCGCGCCCTCGTGGCGATCATCGAGCGGGTGCCGTCCGTGGTCTCGGCGAGGAGCCCAGGCATCGAGACGTTTGTCCTGCCGGGTGACTATGACCGCCTGATAACTGAGCTCCTCCTCGCCTCCCGCGGCATCGACGGCCCTGAGTCGGCCCCACCGGCGGACCAGAACACGAGCGTGCCACCGCCGGCGGCGTTTCCGCCCGAGCCCTCCATTCGCATCGTGGTGGCCGACTCGGATCGGGTCGTGCGTCAGCTCATCAGCCACCACTTCACCCGTAGTGGCTGGCAGGTCTTTGAAGCGAGGGACGGCGAGCAGGCCGCGGCGATGATCAACAAAGTGTCGCCCCACGCCGTAGTGGTCGACGCCGATCTTCCGATGCGAAATGCCTTTGAGCTCATGTCGGACTTCAACGTAGGCGAAGGCTCGGAGACGGCGCGATTTTTCGTCATCTCGGGCCAGAACGAGAACAGCGGTGCCCTCCGGGCCTTCGCGCTCGGGGCGGATGACTTCGTTTCGAAACCCGTCAACCCGGAGGTGCTGGTCTACCGCCTCTCGCGTTTCTTGCCCCTCCTCCGCCGTGGTTGACCTCGCTTCCGACTCCGAGGCGATCTTCCAGGTCCTCGGCGCGATCGTCTTCGTGGAGACGCTCTTCGTTTTGCCGATGATCGCCTGGCTCTTCATTCGAAGCCGCTGGCGGATCCGACGCGAACGGGCCATCGCCTGGTTCTGGGATACGCGTATTCCGATGCTCCTCGATTGCGTCCAAGACGACGGGCGTCGGAAGCGGTGGGTGGCAGAGACCAAGCACAGTGGTCGAGACATCGCTCGTGACGCGATCCTGGAGTTCCTCGTGGCCACGGCCGGCAGCTACCGGGACCGCATCTGCCTCGTCTACAGCGAGCTCGGCTTCCTGGACGCCGATCTCGCGGCCCTCCGATCGCCGATGCGGAGCGCGCGCCTCCGGGCCCTTCGGCGCATGACGCTGGTCGCGTCGGACGGCGAGCGGGAGGCCGTCCGCAGCGTCGTGGATCCAACCTGGGCCGTTCGGGTCTTGCGTACGCAGATCCTCGCCCGGATCGGGACCGCCGAGGATGTACGCGGCAACCTGATCGAGTGGAAGGTCACCTCCCGACTTCATGAGCACGCCCTCAAGGTCGTGCTCGAGACCATCCCGCTTCAGGAGTTCCGCCGGATCCTCCTGGTCTGGAACGCCTTCCCCGACCCCGCCGTTCGACGTGACCTCCTGGCCGTCGGCGCGGTGCGGGCCCCCGCGCTGACGGAGTCCCTGCTCGCGGGCGCCGCCGTCGACGACAGCGAGGAGGTCCGGATAGGGGCCTGTCAGGCGGCCGCTCGCCTGCTGGGTGACACGTCCGTGCCGCTCCTCCTCCGCCTGCTCGAGGACACGGCCTGGGAGGTCCGAGCGCAAGCCGCCAAGGCCTTGGCCATGTTTGGCGACCCGGACGCCGTCGCGGACCTGGGGCGTCACCTGAGCGACGCCTCGTTTTGGGTCCGACAGAACGCCGCGTCGTCCCTCGGTACACACGGCCCGCCGGGCCACGACTTCCTCATTTCGACGGCGGTCATGGGACGCGACCGATTCGCGCGAGACGCGGCGGCTGCGGAGCTCAACCGCTCGTCGTTGAAGCTCGAGCGCCGGGGGCGAGCGCGATGAGCAACGCCGTCGACCTCTTCATCGTCCTGTACTTCATCGGGTTGAACCTCACCTACGGGCTGTATCTGGTCCTCTCATCCGCGGAGATGGCCAGCAGCGACGCGTTGCGCATGACCGAGCTGGACCACCTCACGCTCCGAACGGACTCCACCCCGCCCGTGTCCATCCTCGTGCCCGCCTTCAACGAGGTCCGGAGCATCGTCGACAGCGTCCGGGCGCTCCTCCAACTGGAGTACCCGCGGTTCGAGATCATCGTCATCAACGACGGCAGCAGCGATGACACGATGGCGGTGCTCACGGCGCGTTTCGATCTCGTGGAGTTGGACCGCCCATGTCGTCGGGACGTGCCAACCCAGGCCATTCGTCACCTCTATCGCTCTCGCATCGAGCCCCGCCTCATCGTCGTCGACAAGGAGAACGGGGGCAAAGCCGACGCGCTCAACGCCGGGGTCAACGTGAGCCGAGCGCCCCTCCTTTGCTGCGTCGACGCCGACTCCATCCTCGTCCGCCGGGCCCTGCTCCGCCTCGTGGAGCCCTTCATTTACGGTGACGGCAGCGTCGTGGCGACGGGTGGAACAGTGAGGCTCGTCAACGGTTCCGCGGTGAAGGACGGCAGCATCCGGAAGATTCAACTGCCCGATTCCTGGATCGCCCGTTTCCAGATCGTCGAGTACCTGCGCGCCTTTCTCTTCGCACGGCTCGGCCTCAATCGTCTCGGCGGCAACCTGATCATCTCCGGCGCGATGGGCCTGTTCAAGCGCCAAGTCCTCGTGGACATTGGAGGCTATCAGGCGGCGTCGATCGGCGAGGATATGGAGCTCATCGTTCGCATTCACCGCCACATGAGAGAGAAAAAGCGCCCGTACCAGATCAAATTCATCCCCGATCCCGTGTGCTACACTGAGGCCCCGGTGAGCCTCAAGGTGCTGGGCCGTCAGCGGGACCGCTGGCAGCGCGGGCTCGCCGACAGCCTCTGGCGGCACCGCCGAATGATCCTGAACCCGCGCTACGGCATTGTCGGTCTGGTGACCACCCCCCTCTACCTTGTCTTCGAGCTCCTCGCCCCGCTCGTCGAGCTCTTCGGCTACGCTTGGACGGCCGTCGCGGTGGCGGACGGTCGCGTAGGCTTCACGGTCGCGGCACTCATCTTCCTCATCGCGTTCCTGCTCGGTTTCCTCTTCTCCTTGCAGGCACTCATCGCCGACGATCTCACGTTTCGAAATTATCCGGACCTCAGGGCGCGACTGTGGCTGATCGCCTCGGCGACCCTTGAGAACGTCGGCTATCGCCAGGTCCTGCTCCTGTATCGCACGCGCGGCCTGTTTCGTTTCCTTTGGGGCGCACGCGGGTGGGGCACGATGCAGAAGAAGGGCTTCAGCCCGCGAGCGCCGGCTTGATCTTCGTCGGCTGGCTGATGGTGCTGGGCACAAGCTCGGCGTTCGCCGCATGCCCGCTCCCGACGGGCACGGCCGCGGAGCGCGTGGACTTCGCCACCGCGTGCCTCGTCGAGAATCCGGCAGACGACCAGGCCCGCCGCGTCCTGACTTTTGCCGCAGTGGAGACGGGGGACTTCGATCTCGCCCTGGACACGGTGAGCGATGGCCTCGTGATGCACCCCGGCGACGCGGACTGGAACCTCCTGCGGATTCGGGTGCTCGCCTGGCAGGGTGCGCTCCTGCGCGCCGAGAGGGCGTTTACGCACCTGCCCGCCCCCATCTCCGAGCTCCGCGAGGCCCGCCGGCTCCACGCTGACCTGGCGTTCTATGCCGGCCATGTCGAGGAGGCCGTGCTTCGGTACGACCTCGTCTTGTGGGGCGACCCGCTGGACCACGAGGCGCGCTGGAACCGGGCCGTGCTCAACCGAACTCTGGGAGACGAGGTCGAGAGTCGGGCCGACTTCGAGCGCCTCTGCCGCGAACCTTCGTTCAAGACCCGCGCCTGCGCCGCCCTGAACCCGCCGCCACGGTATCGGCTAAGCTTCTCACCGGCGCTCGGGGTATCCGAGAGCACGACGGACTCCGGCGCGCTCCTCAACCTCGACACGCTCTGGCCACAAGAGCGACAAGTCGGCGTCGGCGTCGAGCTTCGGCGACGCGACTTGGCGGGGGCAGCAGCGATCAACGACACCCTGCTCCAGGTCACCGGCGCGATGAGTATGAGCGAGCGTCTCTCCCTCGGCGCGGGCGCTTCGATCGGACCGGGCGCAGAGCTCGCGCCCCGCCTCCAGCTCTGGGTAGACTCCACTTATGCCGCCACCGAGTACGTCGACCTGGGCCTAAGGGTCTGGTACCTGCGATTTCAGGTCCGAGGCGCGCTCGTCTTTGTGCCGGCCCTGACCGTCAGCCCGGGGCTCTGGACCTTCGATCTGCGGGACTTCATCGCGGTGCAGAGTGGCGGCGATGTGACGCAGAGCGTGCTGTTGCGCGTCCGTCGGAGCCTCGGCCCGATGTTCTCGGTGATGGCCGGCGCCGGTATCGGACAAGGCGCAGATTATTCAGGCGCCCCTCGCTCGACCGACGGCGACCACTTCCTCTTGACGGCGGGTCTCGGCCTGAATCTCACGGCGCACCGCCGCCTCGGCTTGGACTATGTCTTTCGCCGGGAGAACGCCGCGGGCGCCTCCGGCGATCGACATGGGCTCACGCTGGTCTGGATCGAAGAGTTCTAGCAGGCGGACTCAGACGTCCTCCGTCTCTCCGGTCCCGAGATACTCTGCCCGACCCTGCTTGATCCCGCCGCGTCGCCCCATGACGAAGCCCAGGATGTAGCCTAGGAGCATGACGAAGGGGATGTAGATCACATGGGTCGGAGGCGGGGTTCCGAACAAGCCCTGCTCACCCATGGGGCTTCTCCAGCGCGTCGAGGCGGGACGCGAGTTGGTCGAGCTCTCGCTGCGTTTGGGCTTGCCTCATGGCCGTCCGCGCCACGAATACGAAGACGAGGCCCCAGATGATCGCATAGGCGATCCAGAGGTGTTGGTGCCGCATATCCGTGAGGCTGACGGCCGCACTGTCGTCCTCGGCGAGGGCGAGCGCCGGCAGCAACAACGCGGCGAGGAACGTTTTCGGACTCGACTTCATGACTCTCCTCCCAGACGGGAAAACCTGCGGCGCGAAGCCGACAGCAGCCGGAGGTGCAGGTGCATCCGGTAGCGCTGCACGAGCAGGACGATGAACAGCGTGAGCACGGTGGCGATGGCGAAGAAGAAGACCGAGCGCATCTCCGGCGTCAGCCCGCCCCCGGTCTTCTCCTTGATCTGGGGGTGAATGCCGCCCCAGCGCTCCACCGCGACGTGAACGAAGTAGATGTTCGGCGTCGCGAAGACCGCGAGGGCCGCCGCCATGCGCCTGATGCCCTCCCCCGCGCCTCCGAAGTTCTGGAGCACGAAGTAGGCTCCGAACATGAGGAAGAGGAGCGCGAGCGAGGTCAGGCGAGGCTCCCAGACCCACCAGAGGCCCCAGACCGGCCGCGCCCAAAGGGGTCCGGTCGTCAGCACGATGAGCCCGAACAGGAGGCCCGTCTCGGCGGCAGCGAGCGCGAACGCATCCCATCGACCCTTGCGGGTGAACAGGTAGCCGAGGCTGCCGATGAAGCAGAGGAGGAAGCCCAAGTAACAGACGTACGCGCTGCTCACGTGGAAGTAGAAGATCTTCTGGACGACGCCCATCGTCACCTCGACTGGGGCGTAGGCGAAGACCAGGTAATGCGCGACGCCGACGAGGAGGGCGAGCGTGGCGCTGAGCAGCATGGGCCGGAGGGCGTGATTCATTAGTCTGAATTACTCGGTCAGGAGGCGGTCGAACAACACATAACCCCCGACGGCGTACACGAGATCGAAGGCGGCCATCAACCTCACAAAGGTCGCGGGGTCGTCGGCCGCGATCGTGCCGAGCGTCGCCCCGGTCGCCGTGACCCCGGCGATGAGGACGGGCGAGACGAGCGGGAAGACGAGCATCGGCAGGAGGACCTCGGCGAAACGGGCGTTGACCGCCATGACCGCGAGCGGCGTGCCCACGAGGGCAAAGCCCCACGCGCCAAGGAATAACTGTGCGGCGACCGGCAGCAGCACCGGCATCAAGTCGACGCGCATCATGACGGCCACGACGGGCACCGCGAGCGCGACAACGAGGGTGGTCAAGGTCACGTTCACGAGGGTCTTGGCCAGGAGCAAGCCACCGCGGTGGGCCGGGGACAAGACGAGCGCCGTGAACGCGCCGTCCTTGGACTCCCGCGCGAACGTGCGCCCGACGGCGAGCGTGCCCGCGAAGAGGAGCAGCGCCCAGACGATGGACGGGAAGACTCGACGGTTCGTCGCCGGATCCAGCGAGAACCCAAACGTAAAGACCATGACCAGGACGAGCGCGAAGAAGCCGAGCATGACGAGCGTATCTTTGGCCCGAAGCTCGACTCTAAGATCCTTGCGGTAGAGCACGGCGATCGTGCGGCCCAACCTCATGCCACGGCCCCGCCCTGCTGCGCGTAGAGCCGATAGTCCTCGATCAGAGGCCGCGAACGTCGACCCTGAAAGGTGACGCGGCCATGACGCAGGACCACGACGTGGTCGACGAAGGGCTCGCTCAGCTCAAGATCATGCGTGACCCAGACGACCGTGGCCCCACGCTCGCGTGCGCCGACGAAGAGCCGCGCGGCCCGCTCGACGCCCGCCAGATCGAGCCCCGTGAACGGCTCATCGAGCAGGAGGATGGACGGCTCATGAAGCAGCGCTCGGGCGATGGCCAGCCGCTGGAGCATGCCGCGGCTGAAGGTCGAGGCCATTCGATCGGCGGCGTGGCTCAGGCCGACCTTCTCCAGCACCGCGTCCGTTAGTAAAGTAGATTGACTATAAATCTTCGCGAAGAAGTCCAGATTCTCGCGGGCCGTCAGGTCGCTGTAGACCATCGGGCGGTGGCCGACGTAGCCGATACACGCCCGGGTCTCCGCCCCCGCCCGACTGCCAGGGACAAGGCCGAAGTAGACCTCCCCTTCCGAGGGTCGAAGCGCGGACGAGAGCAGCCCGAGAAGCGTGCTCTTGCCCGCGCCATTGGCCCCGAGCACCGCAGTGGACGTGCCCGGCTCGAAGGTCAGGGTGGCGTCGACGAGGGCATAGGACTCGTCGTAGACTCGGCCGACGCGCTCGGTGCGGATCTTCACTTCTGGGCCAGGACGTCCAGTGCGCGAAACAGCGTGACGAGGCGGGCCGCGATGACCTCCTGCTCACGCTCGAAGTGGGCCTGCGTGACTCGGCCCTTCGTGGCCGCTTTACGGAGCCGGTCGAGCGCCGAGAGCAGTCGATCCCGCTCTGCCTCGAGGTGGCTGCGGGAGAGCTGCGCGGGCGCGTCGACAGGCCGCCGGAACCCAAGCACGACGAAGGCGATCATCGCGAGGCAGACCGCGAGCAGCGAGAGCTCGCCGAGGTGCGTGCGCGAGGGCAAGCCTGTCACGGCGAACCGGAGCGGAGAGCCCGGCGGCAGGTCCAAGCCATCGAAACGCAGGAGCTGAAACGCCCGGTCGGAGTCCCCCTTGGTGTCGGAGGTCACGCCCTGACCGCCCCGCGTCTCGAAGCGGAGCGGCAGCTCGATACGCTGTCCGGCCTGTTGACCCTGGGGCAAGACGAAGAGACCCCCCACGGTGCGAACCGGCAAGGTCTGGACAAACTCCAGCGTCGGGGCACCGTAGGCCACCGTGTAAATGAACGTCAGCTCCGCCGGTCGATCTCCAGGAAGGATGGCGCCCTTATAATAAAGGTTGATCCCTCGGACCTCGACGATCTCTTTGGGGACATCCTCATGCAGCTCCGGATGTTTGGCCCCGATGGGGACCGGGATCCGGAGTCCGCCGTCGGGCTGAGCGGCGAGGTTCACGACCCGGTCGCCTCGGTTGTAGATCCGCAGCGTGTGGCGGAGGACCAGGTTCTCCTCGTCCGGCAAGAACGAGACGTGGGCGTGCTCGACGATGAGCTGGGAGAGGTCGGTCGTCGACCCCTGCACCTGGAGCTCGACGCGGCCCCCGGTAGCGGGGAGTGCCTTCGCCTCGAAGGGGAACCGAACGCCCTCGAAGTCGACGAGGAAGACGTAGCCGATGGAGTCCTGGACCTCGGGGTTGGTCGGGAGCCCAACGAAGCGCGCCAGGCCGCCCTCTGCGGTCGTCGCGTCGTACTGCCGCACCTTGGAGCCCCCGGCAGTGATGACGGCCGCCACGGGCAAGCCAGCGGGGGCGGCGCGGCTGCCTGCGGCCGTGCGCTCGACGACGTGCACCTCTACGTCCTGTCGTTTCATCTTGGCCAGGAACGCCGGCAGCCCGCCCGCAGGTTGCCCCACGGCGGGCTGAACCAGCGTCGTCGAGACAACCAAGGCCCAGAGCGTCGTGAACAACGCCGCCCTCATGAGGAGCGCCCGTCGTCGAGGCGATCAGCATAGACCTTGATTCGCTCATCGAGGCGTCGGCTGAGATCGAGCGCCTCCGCCTCGAACCGCGCGCGGAGGCCGGTGAGATCCGCGCCCGCGAGCTTGCCGCTGGCCGCTTCGAACTCCAACTCCCGCAGCTCGGCGACGAGCCGATCGCGGCGGGAGACCAAGTCGCTCGACTCGTCTTCGAGGCGCTCCCACTCGGAGGCCGCGACGGTCTCTTGCTCAAACAGGGGGCGCAGCGCGCGTCCGATGAGGAAGGTCGTAAACAGGGCACCCAGGATGCCAAGGGCAAGGAACACGGCGATGTCCTCAGCGCTCGACGTCGGCGGCCGCGAGGCCTATGGCCGGTGCGGCCTCGCCCGTGGCCGGTGCGGCTTTGCGGGCGCGCCTCCGAGCCGCCGAGAAGACCGGATACGGCTGTGGCTCGGGCCAGATGGACAAGACGACCCCAAACAGCAGAAGGGCTCCGCCGATCCACATCCACACGATCATCGGGTTGAAGTGCGCCATAATCTCGCAGCTCTTGAAGCCTGGGCGAAACGAGACGAGCGCGAGGTAGAGGTTGCCTCGGAAGGCGTGGAGCTCGTCTTTCTCGGTGGTCGCGCGCGACAGGGTCACGTTGGCCCCGTTGTAGAAACGCCGCGACGGGAAGAGCACGCCGATCTGCTCACCCGCCGTGCCGTCGTCATTGAGTTCGCGGATCTCGAAGCGCGCGAACCACTCCTCGTACTCCCGGTTCTCTTGACGATCGAAGCCGGTGAACGTGAGGTGCTTGTCGCGGATCACGTGCGTCGTGCCCTCGGCCGCGAAGCTCATATCGACCTCGGTCTTGAGGCCCGTGCCGATGAAGCCGAGGAAGAGGCCGGCAAAGCCAATGTGGGCCATGTATCCGCCGTAGCGGCGACGGCCCTTGGCGATGAGCCCGAAGAGCGCGACGGGGAAGGACTCGGACGTGGACTTCATGCGCAGCCGCGCGCCCCGGAAGAACTCGAGACCCAAGGTCAACACGGAGAAGAAGACTCCGTAGAAGCCCAGGAGCGTGTAGACGCCCGTGAGCTTCGAGGCGTGGAGGAGCTGCCCGACGGGGACCTGCCCGATGGGGAAGGACGTCTCGGCGACATGTTTCTGCAGATCGTAGAGGTTGACGCTGTAGATCAGGCCGACACAGGCCAAAGCGAAGATCGCCGGTGAGAGCAGGTTCTTGCGAAAAGCCTGGAGGGACATCCGCCGCCAGGGCACCAGCGGACCGACCCCCATGAGCAAGATGAGCCCGACGCCCAAGGGCGCGATCCAAGCGTTGTACCAAGGGGCGCTGTACTTCGTCGGCTGCCAGAAGAACTCGCTGACCTTCTCGCCGATCGTGCCGAACATGACGACCGCGAGGATGGAGATCAGGATGTAGTTGTTCAGCAGGAAGATGCCCTCGCGGCTGGCGAGATCCTCGATGCCCGTGGCGTTGGCCGGCGTGCGTGTGCGGAGCACGGCCCAGCGGATGAGAATCGTGATGCCGATGAAGATCGGCAGGCCGAAGATGCTCAAGAAGGCGGCGGCGATGAGCCAGGCACCTGCGCGGAGCTCGGCGCTCGGCTGGGAAATCGACAGGAACGCGAGGACGCCATAGACGAGGACGAGCAGCCCGACGCTCAGGCCCACGGCGAGTTGGCGTTTGCCCGCTCCCGCCTGCTCATAAGCCTTCACCCAGCGCGCGGGGTCGTCTCCGGGAGCGAGCGAGCCATCGGCCACGCGCGCGACCAGCAGGCCATGCGTGAAGACCAGGACCACGGCGAGCGCCCCCACGAAGTAGTCGCCGACGTCGCTCTGGGCGAATGTGTGCACCGAGTCGATGACCCCGGCGCGGGTCAGGAACGTGCCGAACAGGGTCAAGAAGCCGGTCAGGAAGACGAGGAACATGTTCCAGACCTTCAGCAGGCCGCGACGCTCCTGAATCATCACGGAGTGCAAGTAGGCGGTCGCGGAGATCCAGGGCATGAGCGCGGCGTTCTCCACAGGATCCCAGCCCCAGAAGCCGCCCCAGCCGAGCTCCTGATACGCCCACATCCCGCCGAAGAGATTGCCGATCGAGAGAAACGCCCACGAGACGACGGCGTATCGCCGGGTCGTTCGAATCCACCCATCGTCGAGCCGCCGATGCACGAGCGAGGCGATGGCAAAGGCGAAGGGCACGGAGAACCAGACGTAGCCGCTGAGGATGCTCGGCGGATGAAACGTCATGGCCGGGTTCTGCAAGAGCGGCTCGAGGCCCCGACCGTTGACGGGTGGCTCGGTGATCAAGAAGGCGTCGAAGGGGTTGGCCTCGCGGACCATGAGAATCAGGAAGAAGACCTGCATCGTGCCCAACGACGCGATCACCGTCGGCAAGATGTCGCGGTTCTGCTCGCGGTTCTGCCAGATGACGATGCCGGTGACGACCGCCAGCGTGGTCGCCCAGAACATGAGCGAACCGGCCTGGCCACCCCAGAAAGAGGCGATCAAGTAGTACCAGGGCATGTTGTTGTCGCTGTAGTGCGCGACGTATTTGTTCTGGTAGTCGTGCGAGAGAAACGAGTGCACGAGCAAGGCGGCGGACGCCAGCACCGCGCCGGTCACCGCGTACCCTGCGCGCTCGCCCGCGAGCAGAAGCCGACCGTCATTCCGGCGTCGACCGACGATGCTCGCGGCCACCATGAAGACGCAGCCCACGATGGACAGGTGGAGCAGCAGGTCGCCGAGCCGATGAACGCTGAGCTCAAACATCAGTACTGTCCTTCAAGCTTCTGCTTGGCTTGATCGGAGACCTTGTCCGCCTCGTACTTCGAGGGGCACTTTGCCACGACCTCGGTCGCCTTCAAGCGCGCCTCGGCGTCGATCACGCCCTCGGCCACGACGGGCATGCCCTCCTTGAAGACATCCGGTAACGGCCCGTCGAAGCGGACATGGATGACCTGGCCCTTCTCCTCGATGTCGAAGCGATGGTGCTGGGTCCCCTCTGGGTTCTGGTACGAGCCGATGATGACGTTGCCCTTGATGCGGACCGTCTTGCCGACGAGCTCACCGAGCTTGGCAGTGGCCTGATCCGCCTCGAAGAAGTAGGCCGTGCCTTTGGCCTCCGTCGCGCTGTCGACGAGGACCCAAAAGCCGCCCGCGACCAGGACCAATCCGAGGATGCCTCGGACACGTCGCCACAAGCCTGGCTTCGCCTGCGGTCCTTGGCCCTCGCTCATTTCGCCGGTGTGGTCCATGTCGCTCACTCTCCCGAAGTCCAAATCACCCGCCGAGCGCGGTCATGCCCGTAGAGGGCGCGGTGGCAAAGGTCTGCATGCGATGGGCCGGCAGCTTCAACGCCACGGCTCTTCGCACGAGCGCGACGATGTGCTCGGCGCTCGCGTGATTCCGCAGACTGTGCAGGACCGAGACCTCGTCGTCATTGCCCAGGCAGGGTCGGAAGCCGCCGGTCGACGTCAGCCGGGCCCGATTGCAGGACGCGCAGAAGCCGTCGTCGGTCATGGGGCTGATGAGCCCGATCTCAGCGCCGAGATAGGGTCCGCTGACCACCCGATGATAACGCGCGGGGCCCCGCACGCGGCCCGAGAGGTTCGTTGAAGCCTCGAGCCCGAAGGCGCGCATGAGCCGTTCGAGCATGGACGCCGTCGGCACGACCTGCTCGGGGCGGCCATAGTCGAGCTGGCCGATGGGCATCAGCTCGATGAAGCGGGGCAGGTGCCCTTCGTCGAAGGCGAAGCGACACAGCTCGGCGAGCTCGTGGTCGTTCTCGCCCGCGACGACGACGGTGTTGAGCTTGATGTTCACGAAGCCGGCCTCGCGCGCCGCGGTCAGCCCACGCTTGACGACCTCAAGGTCGCCCCCCCTGGACATTCGGGAGAAGCGTTCGGCGTCGAGCGTGTCGAGGCTGACGTTGAGGCCCGTCAGGCCGGCCTGAAACAAGGCGCCGGCGTGGCGGGACAGGAGGTGTCCATTGGTGGTCATGACCACCTCGTCTATGCCCGGCGTCTCGGACACTCGGCGGACGAGCTCCACGAGACCCCGGCGCAAGAGCGGCTCACCCCCGGTCAGGCGGACGCGGGTCACGCCGAGGCTGGCCATAAGCTCGACGAAGCGCCCGATCTCCTCGAGGGTCAAGAGAGCCTCTCGCGGCTTCTTCGCCCAGCCTTCGGCCGGCATGCAGTAGGCGCAGCGGTAGTTGCAGCGGTCCGTCACGGAGACCCGCAGGTAGCGGATCCGGCGCGCGGAGGGATCAGTGAGGGCGGGCCCCATGCCCAGCCCCGAGTCGGCGACCCGACCCGATCCGAGGACGGGTAGGCTGTCGTCCTGCGAAGCTGTTCGGACTCGGGGGGCCGGCATACGTTCTCAACAATCGGCAACTAGTCGGGTGAAGCGGGGCTTGGCAGAGATGCCGCGTGGCCCCTCTGCGTCGCGCGCAAGGTAACAGCGGCAAAAACAGCGAGCAAGGGCGGGTCCTTCGGCGTGCGCTTCGCCCGGTGCATCTCCTTAGTGTGTGCGCGTTGACACCCCGCCGGACGATCGGCAGAGTCCCGCCGATTTTTTCAACGGGAGGGGCGATATGTCCGGTTCAGGGAACAAGTCCGGCGTCAAAGACGCGCTGCTTCAGGGTGTCGGTCGGCTCATGCAGAGTGATCAAGCTATGAAGCTCCTGCAGAACGAGGCGATCATCAAGGCGGTCACTCGGGCGTTTACGGTCTCCGTGGACGCACGTAAGGTCATCGACGAGCGGGTCGCGGCGGTCGTCAAGTCGCTGAAGCTGGCCTCTCGGGATGAGCTCAAGACCCTGCGCCGCACGCTTGATCGCCTGGAGCGAGAGCTGGCTTCGCTCCTGCGGAAGGTCGATGACGTCGAGGCGTCCGCAGGCGATGCGGCCGAAGCGGCGAAGGTCGCGGCTCGGGCAGCAGACCAGGCCCGGATGCGCGCGGATGAGTCTATGAGGAACGCCCAGGCGGCGACTCCGGCGGCGGTGGTTCCGGTGGTGGTGACGGCGGTTGAGACGACGCCGAGCGCGGTGGCCGTGGCCGCGAAGCCCGCTCCGGCGAAGCCCGCACCCGCGAAGCCCGCTCCGGCGAAGCCTGTGGCCGCGAAGCCCGCTCCGGCGAAGCCTGTGGCCGCGAAGCCCGCACCCGCGAAGCCCGCTCCAGCGAAGCCCGCTCCGGCGAAGCCCGCTCCGGCGAAGCCCGCTCCGGCGAAGCCCGCTCCGGCGAAGCCCGCTCCGGCGAAGCCCGCTCCGGCGAAGCCCGCACCCGCGAAGCCCGCTCCGGCGAAGCCCGCTCCGGCGAAGCCCGCTCCGGCGAAGCCCGCACCCGCGAAGCCCGCGCCCGCGAAGCCCGCGCCCGCGAAGCCCGCGCCCGCGAAGCCCGCTCCGGCGAAGTCCGCACCCGCGAAGCCCACCCGCGGCGGCCGTGCCTGAGCTCAGGTCTCTCGCGTAAGAAAACCGGAGGCAGGACCGCGGAACCGGGATTGCGCGGGTCTGCCGCCAAGACTAGGGTGTCCGCGCCTCGACCCTAAGGGAGACCCCAATGCGAACGCGCCGCCACACCCTCGCCGCTCTTCTGGCGAGCAGCTTCCTCTTCTTGACCGTCGCCCCCGCCTTCGCCGGAGGAGCCGAGTTCAGCATCAAGCTGGCCACTGTCGCCCCGGACAATACGCCTTGGTCGGAGCTCCTCAAGCGCTACAAGAAGCGCGTCGAGACGAAGGCCGGCAAGGAGCGCATCGAGGTCAAGCTCTTCCTGGGCGGGATGCTCGGTGACGAGAACGAGACGGTGACGAAGTGTAAGCGCGGCCAGATTCAGGCCGTCGGGGCTTCGACGGGCGCGATGGCAACGGCGGTCCCGGAGCTCAACGTCGTCGAGCTCCCCTTCCTCTTCCGCAATGCCAGCGAAGCCGACGCCGTGATCGACGAGGTCATCACGCCGATGCTTGATCCGACCTTCCGCAAGTACGGCCTGGTCCTAGGCTTTTGGAGCGAGAACGGCTTCCGCCACTTCGGGACGAAAGACAAGTTCGTCAAGTCGCCTGACGATCTCAAGGGCCGCAAGATGCGCTCCCAAGAGTCGAAGGTGCACACGGATATGTATGAGGCACTTGGCGCGTCGCCCGTGCCCATCCCGACGACCGAGGCGCTGACCGCCTTGCAGACCGGCACCGTCGACGGCTTCGATCAGGCCACTCTGTTTACGATCGCCGCCAACTGGCACAAGACGGTCAAGTTCTTCACGATCTCCAGCCACATCTATCAGCCGGCGATCATCGCCTACAATAAGGAGTGGTTCGACAAGCTGCCGGCGGACCTCCAGACCATCCTCATCGAGGAAGGCCGACTGCTCCAGGGCAAGGGTCGCGGCTTCATTCGCGACATCCTTCCGGGGCTCAACGACATCTTGGTGAAAGATGGCCTCCAGGTTCACGAGCTCACAGACGCCGAGCGCGTGAAGTTCGAGGCCGCCACGAAGTTAGTCCGCAAGAAGCTCGGCGATCGTCAGGGCGCCGATACGCAGGCGCTGATCAAGACGGTCGAGGCGAAGCTGAGCGCCCTCCGCGGCGGGAAATAAGACCGTGTCGTGGCCCAAGGTCCTGAAGGACGTCAAGAAGGTTGACGACCTCGTCTACCGGGCCGAGCGGACCGTGGCGTGGGTCATCTTCCTGACCATGGCCAGCGTGATGTTCGTCTATGCCACGCAGCGCATCTTCTCTCGTCCCGAAGGACGGCTCTCGACTCTGCTGCTCTACTTCCTCGACGCCATGGGGCTGTCGCCGGACCCGACCTTTGTACACGGGGCGGTCTCGCTTACGCTCAACGTCCTCATCGCGTTCGGCCTTTCATATGTGGCCATGCGTACGCGGGTCGAGGACAAGAAGAAGCCCCGCTCCGTCCCCTTCGATCTCGCTCGAGCCGCCGGCGTCACGGTGCTCATGACGGGCTTCATCGCCTCCATCCTCGCGATCTTCCCCAACGGCCTCGCGTGGGGCCCGAAGGTGACGCTCTGCCTCCTCCTCTGGGTTGGCTTCATCGGCGCGTCGATGTCGGCCTTCGAGAAGCGGCACCTCGCCGTCGAGATTGGGGAGAAGATCTGGCCGCCGTCGCTCGCCGGTCCGATGAAGCGGCTGTCGTTCGTCTGCACGACGCTCTTTTGCGCGTTCATCTTCACGCTGGCCGTTCAGTCAGTCAGCCTCTACCGAGACGACTGGATCCAGAGCAACGGCCTCGCCGGGCTCATCGACACGACCTCGATCCCGCGCTGGGTCGTCCTCCTCGTCCTGCCTTATAGCTTCGGCATGATGGGGCTGCGCTTCGCCCTGCAGATCTTCACCAAGCTCGACGCGGGCGGGGACGAGGCCTTGCTCGTCGCTCTAGGCGCCGGCCACCTGACCGGCTCGACCTCGACCTCGACCTCGGGCGAGAAGCGGGAGGGTGAGACATGACGCTGCTCTTCATCACCATCATCGTCGCGCTCGTCCTCATTGGCTCGCCCCTCTTCCTCATCGTGGGCTCGGCGACCGCGCTCAGCTTCTTCCTCTTCCTGCCCGACCATCAGACGCTCCTGGAGCTGCTGCCCGTCGTCCAGAAGATGGAAGACCTGATCACGAAGCAGGAGTTCCTCGCCGTCCCGCTCTTCATGATGTCCGGCGCGATCATGACCCAAGGCGGCATCGCGCGGCGGTTGGTCCGCGTCGCCATGGCGGCCTTTGGCTGGATGCCGGGTGGGCTCGCCGTCTCGGCCGTGGTGGCCTGTATGTTCTTCGCGGCCATCTCCGGCAGCTCCCCGGTCACGCTCATCGCCGTGGGCTCCATCGTCCTCCCGGCGATGACGAACGCGAAGTATCCGGAGAACTTCTCGCTCGGCCTGATCACGACCGCCGGGTCGCTCGGCTGCCTCGTGCCGCCCTCCATCTCGATGCTCATCTATGCGATCAGCACGACGGGCTCCGTCGCCTCGGTCTCCCCGGAGGACCTCTTCCTCGCCGGGCTCATCCCCGCCGCTTTTGTCGGGGGCCTGCTCTGCATCTACTCCATCTGGGTGGGCCTGACGATGACGGCCGATCGGCAGTCCTTCAACGGCCAAGAGCTCCGCACGAGCCTCGTCGACGGCTTCTGGGCCCTCCTGCTCCCGGTCATCGTGCTCGGTGGCATCTACGGCGGGCTCTACACCCCCTCAGAGGCCGGCGCCCCCGCGGCCATCTATGCCCTCTTCGTCACGAAGTTCATCTACCGCGAGCTCGACTTCCCGAAGCTACGCGCGACCCTCATCGACACGGCCGCGCTCATGGGCTCGCTCTTGCCCATCATCGCCTTGGCCTTCGGGCTCAACGAGTTCCTCGCGCTGATCGGGATCCACGACCTGCTCATGCAGTGGATTCGAGACATGAACCTCGGGCCCTTCGGGTTCCTCTTGCTCGTCAACGTCGTATTGATCGTCATCGGCGCGCTCATGGACTCGATCAGCTGCACGCTGATCTTCGCGCCCATGTTGGCCCCGATCGCCTATCAGCTCTATGGCATCGATCCGGTGCACTTCGGCATCGTCTTCGTCGTCAACATGGAGATCGGCTACCTCATGCCGCCGGTCGCCACGAACCTCTTCGTGTCGGCGGCGGTCTTCCGCAAGCCGTTCGGGCAGGTCGTACGCGCGGTCTTGCCGACCCTGGGCATCACCTGTGGCGCGCTCGTCTTCATGATGTACGTGCCGACGATCTCGAAGGCCGCGCTCAACTGGAAACGCGGCGTGGCCATCTACGAGCCGTTCCCGTGGGACGGCCGTCCGGTCGGCTTGACGCCCGACGCGCCCGTGACGCCCGACGCGACGAACGCCGCCCCGGGCTCAGGCGCGGCCAACATCAACGACCTCATGAACAAGGCGATGGCCGACTTCGACGAGGAGAGCGAGGTCGCGCCGAGCGCTGCCCCGTCAGGCACGCCCACCATCAACGACCTCATGAAGAAGTCGCTCGGGACGCTCGACGAGGACTGACCGTGCAGGCTGCTGAATGAGCGGCCTCTTCGGGCCAGGACGGCCCGGCGGAATCACAGAGGCTTGGAAAAAAGGAACCTTCTCGGATCTTCGTGGGTCGGCGTGGGGATGAAGATCGCAGGTCAACCCTTGCCGCAGGCCATGTCCGGCTGCGCCGGGCGCGCACGCGGGCGTTCCGCGTGAGGTTGGTAATGCGGCCGGCCCCGCGGCCGAGAACCGCAGGATTGAGCGGGCGGTGTTCGGAGAGGGTTGAGAACGCACGCCGTTCAGCGGCAAACAGGAGTTGCAACACAAGCAGCTTGGAGCTGACGACGTGCAACTTCGGGAGGTATTGGCAACGGCCCTCGGCGTCGAGCGAATCGTCGTGAACGGCGCCGCGACGAAGGGCGACGCGCTCGTGTTCTCCGTGCGGCCGATGCGGACGGAGCGGCG
>SHZC01000060.1 GCA_009692505.1 Myxococcales bacterium | reverse complement strand
GTTCTCCGAATCCCGGCGCTTCTCGGCGGCCTCGGTGGCGGCGAGTTCGGCGCGTTTCGCGGTGTCCTCGGCGGTCGGGACGTCGGGCGGCTCGCGACCGGCGATCACTCGCTCAAGCTCGGCGATGACCTCGGTCAACGAAGAGATCGTACGCTCCCAGTCGTTGACCTGCTGCTGAAGCTCCTCGAGCGTCTGGGGTGCCAGCGCCGCCGCGCGCGCCTCCTCGACGCTTCCGAACCTCGCCTCGCGGAGCACGTCTACGACGGCGGTCTCGACGGCCGGAAGTTGAGTCACCTTGCCCGCGTGTTCGACGGTGAGCGTCTGGACCTTCGTCTCCGCCGCGAGCACCGCGGCTTCGGCCGCACTCCACTTGGCTTGGAGCGCCTGGATGGCGGCCGCTTCGGTCTGGGTGGCGGCCCGGGTCGCGAGCTGCCGCGCCTCCACCGCCAGCAGCTCCGCGCCGAGATCGGCCACCTCGCCCACGCGCTCCTGCGCGGCCGCCACGAATCCTGCGGCGCTCGCCAGGGCGTTCTCGGCGGACTGAGCGGCGGCGACGAGCTTCTCGACCGCCTGCCGGGCATCGACGCTTTTGGCCGCGAGGGTGCTCCGCGCCGACAGCCGACGCGTGAGCTCCGCCTCCTGATCATTCAGGGGAGTCAGGCAAGTCCGCGCGGCCTCATACGCCGTCCTCCACGCGGCCGGATCGCCATAGCCCGCTTGCGTGAGACTCTGAGCGGCCACCGTCATGCCGGCGCGCTCGCCGTCGAGGCGGGTGGCCGTCGCCGTGACGACGTCCTGTTGGGCCTGCCGGGCGTTGCGAGCGTTGGTCGCGGACTGTTCGGCGAGGCGCACCGCCGCCCGAGCGTCGCCCTCCCCCGGCGCGCCTGTCCGCGGGTGGGGGTGATCGGCGCTGCCGCACGCCGGGCAGGGCTGACCGGGCTGCAGCGTCGCCGCCACGAGGGCCGCCGCGTCGGCCTCGAGACGCGAGCGCGCTGCGGCCAGCGCGGCATCGGCCTCCGCCGCGGCCGTCTCAAATCCGTCGAGCCGCGTCTTAGCCTGCGCGACCGCCGCCTCTCCCTGCGGCCCCTGTTCGTTGTTCCATAGCTCCCAAGTCTTCGCGCCGCTCTCCAACAGACGCAGGTTCTGGATGCGCCGGTTCGCCGCGGTAATCTCGGCGGCGAGGTTGTCTCGCGCGGCATAGAGGGCGTCAAGGGCTGAAACCGCGGCCTCCGCATCTGCCACCGCCACCCTCGCGGGACCGACGGCCTCGTTCGCGCGCTCCGCGGCCACCCTCTTCTGCGCCTCGTCCTCGCGGGCCTTCTTCAGCGCGCCCAGATCGGTCAGTCGCGCGCCGAGTTGATCGGTCTCCAGGCGGGCCTCCTGCAGACGGAGCGCGCGGGCGGGCAGCACCTCGGCGTCGGCACTGAGCGCGTCTCGCGCCACGGTCGCCTTGCCCCGGTCCGCCTCGGCGTCTTCAAGCACCTTGGCGACTCGGGCGATTTCGACGCGCAGCGCAAGGGCGCGCTCGACGACGGGCATGGCCACCGCCGCGCGTCGACCGTCGGCGAGCCGCAAGCCGCGCAGCGCCTGCTCGGGTCGCGTCTCCTCGTGGCTGTCGCGATCCGCCACCCGCGCGGCGCGCGTTTTCATCCCCTCGGCGAGCGCGCGGGCGTCCTGCAGGGCCTTCTGGGTCGCCCGCGCCTCCTCAAGGCTCGACTGCTCGGCCGCCTGGAGGCCCAGGAGACGCGCGAGCTGGGTGGCCTCCATCGCGGGGTAGGCCGCTTCGTCGAAGCCTCGACCGACCTCATTCGCGGCCGCCTCCAGCTCCCCCTCCCGTTTGGCCACCTCGCGCACGGAGTCCTTGGCGAGCCGTGCGAGCTCGGCGTGGCGGCTCACCGGGAAGATGGTCTTGAGTAAGGTCGCGCGGTCCTTGCTCTCCATGGCGAGGAACTGCTGGAACTCACCCTGCGGCAGCACCAAGATCTTGGAGAAGTCCTCGTACTTCAAGCCGACGACCTGCAGCAGCTTCGCTTTCACCCCGGCAGGCGCGATGTTCTCGGGCGCCCCGGGGCCGGTCAGCCGTATGAGCGTCTGATACTGGTCCACCTCGACGGTCCCCTTCGCCTTCCCCTTGCTCTTGCGCTTCACGAAGTTGTAGGGCGACCGGGCGACCTCCCATTGGACGCCGTTCGTCTCGAAGCGGAAGCGAACCTTGGTGGAGTCCTCCTCGCCTGCGAGCTGGCTGCGGAGCGTGGCGGCAACTTTGCGCGAGCCCAAGCCGCAGCCGTAGAGGGCATAGGTCATGGCATCGAAGAGCGTCGTCTTGCCCGCGCCGGTTTCGCCCGTGATGAGGAAGACCGGGTCGAGCTCCGCGAATCGCACGGTCTGCGACGTCGTGTACTGACCGAACCACTGGAGCTCGAGTTCGATGGGCTTCATGCCTTCTCCTCCTCGGGCAGTTTGGTGAGCAAGTCTTGAAACGCAGCCATCACCGCCTCATTGGGTGCGTCGGTCATCGTGAACTGTCGGTCAAACTCCACGAAGTCGGCCGCGAGGTCCCTGGGACCGCCGTCGCCGCTGTTCTGACCCCGGGCCAGCGCCAGGCCGGCGCCGACCAACTCGTTTCGGAAGCTCAGGATGTGTCGCCACCGCTTGCGGAGCGTGTCGAGGGGGTTTCCGCGATCGACGGGAGGCTCCAACGTGAGCTCGACGTAGGCGTCGAGGTCGGGTGCGTAGGCCGGATCGTCGCGCAGCGCTTCGAGCGTCGCGGTGATGCGTTTCATCGGCCGCAGCGTGGCCAACGGGCGACTGACGCAGACATGCGGCGCACCGGGGGTCACGGTCACGTCAAGCATGGCCTTGGAATGGCCCGCCTCGGAGAAGCTGTAGCGGGCGATGGATCCCGAGTAACGTGCGTTCGCGGCCACGGACTGCGGCCGGTGCAGGTGCCCCAGGGCCACGTAGTCGAAGCCGGCGAACTCGTCCGGGTCGAGCTGAGTCGCGGTGCCGACGAAGGTGCGCTCCGAGTCGGACGTCAACCCGTTCGCCACGAAACAGTGGGCGACGAGGATCTGCGCCATGCTGCGATCCTGCTTGGCGGCAATGAGCGCGATCGCAGCCTGCATGGCGGCCATCTGACTCGGCGAAGCCTCGTGCATCGCGCCGGGCAACAGATAGGGCACGGCCCAGACCTGCGCCTCGACGCCGCTCTGACCCCGGATCCGGATGGGCGAGTCGATGCTCTCGGTGCTGCCCCGCAGGTAGACCTGCTGAAGGTCGAGGAGGGACGACGTCCATGCCAGCCGCGGACCGTTGTCATGGTTGCCCGCGATGATGACGATGGGCAGCGTGGGTCGGTGGGCGCGGACCTCGCCGAGCCAACCGCCGAGCATCTGCACGGCGTCGTCGGAGGGGGTGGTGCGGTCGAAGACGTCGCCCGCGATGACGACCAGATCGTAGGCCTCGTCGCGCAGGTGGTCACGGATCTGCTGCAACGCGAAGCGTTGGTCCTTGTCGAGGAGGTGGCCGCTCAGGGACTTGCCCAAGTGCCAGTCGGACGTGTGAAGAATTCTCATGGGGGCCCCCTGCGCTGCGGCGTTCTGCGTCGAGCGGGGGGCAAGATGGACCGGGGCGACGGCGTGTACAAGGCGAGTCGCTCACCTGCCCCGGCTGCTCTTTGCGATCAGGCCCCAGGGCCGAGCTTGCCAGCCCGTCTCCCATCCCAGATGCTCGCCTCATGGCGAACGCCTTCCCAGATCGACTCATGCCCAGTCGCCCCGGCGGGCGGGCCGAGGCGACGGTCTTTGAGGCCCTCAAGCGGGGTCTGCCCGACGACTGGTATCTCTACGCGAGTCTCCCACTGCTCGAGCGCGACCGGGCCGCAGAGTCGGAGTGTGACTTCGTCCTCCTGCATCGGCTGTCAGGGCTGTACGTCATCGAGTGCAAAGGGTTCGGGGTCGAACGCCGCGGCGACGGCTACTGGTACCGGCGGGACCCAGACGGCTCCGAGAAGAAGCTCCGCGAGAGCCCCTTCGAGCAGGCCCAACGGGGCGTGAAGCAGCTCGTAGAAGTTCTGAGGCGGCGTTGGCGCGAAGACTCAGGCGGGGCGGACCTTCCTTTCGTTCACGGCCACGCGGTCGCGCTGCCCTGGGTTCGTGGCCAGCGCAACGGCCTGCCCCTGAACGTCGAACCTGAGCTCCTCCTGGACGCGGATGGACTCGATCAACCGCTGCATTTCGTCCAACAGCTCGCCGCCTTCTGGCGTCGAACGCATCGGGCGGCGCCTCGCCCGCTGGATGAGGTCGCCTTCACGCGGTTCCGCAAGCATGTCCTGCTGCCACGCACGCACCTGTCCCCGACGATGTCCGGACTCTTCGCCGCGGATGGGCGCCAGCTTCAACAGCAGACCGATGAGCAGATCCGAGTCCTCTCGGGGCTGCTTTCACAACAGCATCAGGTCGTGACCGGCCCCGCCGGCACAGGCAAGACGCTGCTGGGCCTGGAGGCCGCGCGTCGATTCGCGGAGAGCGGTCTGAGGACGCTCCTCGTGTGCTTCAACCGGGGCCTCGGCGAGGCACTGGAAGCCCGGGTTCAAGCCTGGGACGACACCGCCGCGGGTCGCACCACAGCGGGCAACTTTCACAAAGTCTGCGAGGACGCGCTCCCCTCGCTCGGCCGCAAGCTGGAGGTGCCGGCCGGTCCGCCGGACGCGGTGCGGGCGTATTTTGAACACACGCTGCCCTTGGCCCTCTTCGACGCCGTCGCCGCGGGGCATGTCCTGCCGTGGCAGGCGATCGTGGTGGATGAAGCCCAAGACTTCCATCCGGATTGGTGGTCCATCCTGGAGAACGTCACCACCCCGAACGCGCGATGGCTCGTCCTCGCCGACAAGGAACAGGACATCTTCGGTCGGGGCAATGAATTCCATGCCGACTGGCCGCGCTTTCAACTGACCTTCAACCTCAGGTCGAGTCAGGCGCTCGGCCGCTTCGTCTCCGCGGCCTCCGGCATGACGCTCGACCACCTGGCGAATGCGCCGGAGGGGCTCCCGCCTCAGGTCGAACGTCAAGCGCCGGGTAAGCCCACGGTCGAGCGCCTCGAGCGCCTGGTCGCCGATCTCCTCGGGCGCGAGGGGTTCTACCCCGCCCAGATCGTCATCCTCTCGCCACACACCCGCGCCCGCTCGTCCTTGGCCGGCCGGACGGACGTCGCCGGGCACCCGCTGGTGGACCACACCCACGGCGACCGCGACGCCTTGCTCCACACGACCATCGGCAAGTTCAAGGGGCTCGAGGCGGACGTCGTCATCCTCATCGACTTCGACCCAGAGGACAAACTCTGCCGCCCGGCCATGCGTTATGTGGCGGCGTCGCGTGCGCGTCACATGCTGTATGTGTTCAGCAAGACGGGTGTGTTCTGAAGGGCGTCCCAAAGTGGCTCGTGGGCGGCGGGCAGGGGATCGAGTAGCCGGGGGACCGTGCCGAATGCGACGTGTTCTGTCGCAGGGCGCGCGCAAGTTCAAGGGGTTCGGCGCGCTCGTTCTCGTTCGAGACGAGCACACCGCCGAGGAGGCAGCATGGCACGTCGTCACCGTAGCCACGCGAAGAAGACCGCCTGCCGGGCAAGGCTCGCCGCCCGCGAGGTCGCCTGGGAAACCGCCTCGAAAGCCGCCCTGGATGCGCGACCGAGGGTCCCTCGCGATCCTCGCACCCGGTTCGCCAACATGAAGACGCGGGGCGGCCTGCGCCTGTCGTTCTTCCCCGCGTCCGACGCGACCGTCACGCAGGACGACACGACGGGCGTCCGGCTCGCGCTCGTCGTGACGACGCGGGAAGGCCGGGTGGTCAACGACCCCGCCGCCGATCCGAGCAGCACGGCGGTCCACTGACACTCACCGCCTTCATTCGCCGCCCAGGCCTCCAGGCTCTCGAAGCGACGGCTCCCGCGCACGAGCAGCGCCTGTGATTCAGCCCCTCCCGCCGAAGTCGGTCTGGGGCGTCTTCCGGGTCGATTATCGGTTCCGGCGGCTCAATTACGGCGTCCTGAGTGCATGGCCCCCACCGTACTTCCACGGTCCCACCCACAGCCAGAGGAGTCAGCCATGGACATCGAAGCCACTATGAGACCGGTCACCCCCTACGCCAATGACCTGGAGTATCTCCAGGACGAGCTGGCCTGGATCGAGCTCCGCGCGGCGCGGATCCGAGCCAAACAGACCCTCGTTCGGCTCTCGGGTGGTCGCTCCCCGACGCGCCGCGCCTACCCGGGCGACCCTCCGGCCCCGACGCAGGCTTCGCTCCGCAAGACCGCCGCGGCGAGCTCGATCGAGGAGGAGGAGCGGCGTCAGGTGATCGACGCTCGCCTAAGCTTCGGCCAAGCGCGGGGCTTCGAGACGGGCCTCGACCGACTCTGCCGACTGCACGACCTCAGCCTGCTCGACCGCATGATCCTCCTGGTCGCCGTCGCGCCGATTCTCGAGCGGCGCTTCGAGGATCTCGTCGGGAGCTTGGGCCGGCACGGCGAGGGCTCGAACGTCACCGTCGAGGCGGCCCTCGCGTTCGCCGATCTCGATCTCCCGGAGCGGCTCGACGCCTATCTTCGATTCGCCCCGACGGCCCCGCTGATTGCCCACGACCTCATCGTCGCCCGCAACGTCCGCGCCAATACCCCCCGAGACCTCGTGGATGTGGATGTCGATCTGCCCGGCCGGACCTTCGCGCTCCTGGTCGGCCGCATGGGTCTGCGCGAAGACTTCGCGGCGTTCAGCACCGTCGAGACTCCCCGCGCCCGGATGGAACAGGTGGTCCTGCCCGAGGTGGACAAGGCCCGGATTCTCTCCATCGTCGACCACCGCGAGGCGCTGATCGAGGCTCGGCGCAAGTGGGGCCTCGACGACATCATCACCTACGGTCGCGGCTCGATCTTGCTGTTCCACGGGCAGCCGGGGACGGGCAAGACGCTGACCGCCCACGCCGTCGCCCACCACATGGGCCTCCGGATTCTGACCGTTGATCTGCCGACCCTCGGCCGGCACGCCAAGGGGGGCGAGTTCCTGCCCGGACTCTTCCGCGAGGCCCGGCTACAGAACGCCCTGCTCTTCTTCGACGAGTGCGAGGTCTTGTTCGAGTCGCGGGCCAACGGGAACGCGCTCATGACGATCCTGCTGACGGAGATCGAGAAGTTCGAAGGCGTGGCGATCCTGGCCACCAATATGCCCGAGCGGCTCGATGCGGCCCTCGACCGCCGGATGCTCGTTCGCCTGGCGTTCCCGCCGCCCGACCGCGAGGCCCGCCGCGAGATCTGGCGCAAGCACCTGCCGGCATCGATGCCACTCGCGAAGGACGTGGATCTCGACGTGCTCGCGGAGCGCTTCGACCTCGCCGGCGGATATATCAAGAACGCGGTGCTGACGGCGACGGCCGCGGTGGTTCGGACCGGCGGCAAGCGCCCCAAGGTCACGATGGCCCACTTGGTCGCAGCCGCCCAGGCCCAGTCGGTCCGGATCGGCGACGAGTCTGACGGCGCGCGCCCGGTGGTGCCCAAGACCTGCCTCGCCGACGTGATGCTGCCCGGGGGTCTTCACGCGCTCGTAGAGGAGCTCATCGACGCCGCGCGCAATCGTCGGACCGTCTTGGAGAAGTGGGGCATCGGCACGCACCTCAGCCACGGCAAGGGTGTCACTGCGCTGCTGCACGGGGCCCCCGGCACGGGCAAGACCCTGTGCGCCGAGGCGATCGCCTTTGAGCTGTCGCGGCCCCTCCTGACGGCCGCAGCACCGGGGCTCTTGTCGAAGTGGGTCGGGGAGAGTGAGCAAAATATCGCGCGGATCTTTGCGCGGGCTCGTCAGTTGGGCGCCGTGCTCTTCCTCGACGAGGCCGACTCGCTCATCCCACAGCGAGACGGTCAGCCGGGCGGAAACCCCCGACACGAGGTCTCCATGATCAACACCCTGCTGACCGAGATTGAGCGGCACGACGGCGTGGTCCTCCTGGCGACGAACTTGCCCGGGACGCTCGACGGGGCGCTCGAGCGGCGGCTGACCTATCAGCTCGACTTCCCGTTCCCCAACGCCGGTCTGCGCGCCCGCATCTGGCGCCGCCTCCTGCCGGCGACCGTGCCGACCGATGGCACGCTCGACTTTGACGCGCTCGGACGCGACCACAGCCTGAGCGGCGGCCTGATCAAAAACGCCGTCTTCAAGGCCGCTTTCCGAGCCGTGCGCGCGGGTCGACACCTCTCGCAGGCCGACCTCAATCAGGCCGCCACCGAGGAGGGTCAGGGCACGCTCCGCAGCCGGCAAACGGCGCTTGGCTTCGGGAGGGAGAAGGACCGTGTCCGCCTGGCCGAAGCCCCGGGCCAGCCGCCGACCTCGAAGCCGAGTTGACCTCGCCGCCGCGCTGACGGATACCTCCCTCGCGACATCAAGAGTAGATCGATTGAGGACACACGAATGAACCTCGAGACCATGAAGTCCATCGCCGTTCGGCTCGACGAACAGTACCGTGTGCACGCCGCCCGGTTGAGCCGGCGTCAACCCTGGTTCGCGCGCTTCACGCTCCGCGAGCAGTCGGGACCGAAAGAGTTTTATGTCGGCAGCGAGGCGGCGACCGACGAGCGCATCCTCAAGTGGGATCACCCCATGGCGCTGGCCGTGGCGCAGGCGGAGCTCGGTGACGCGATCATCTTGCCCCGGCAGTTCACCGACGAGTCACGGACTCTGGAGTCTAGGGCGGAGGTGGACGGCGAAGGCGGTGAGCTCAGCCGCATCCGACTGCTCTTACCGGAGGGCGAGGCCAACTTCGTTCGGACCGAGGCCGGGCTCGTCGACGTGCAACGCGCAGCGGCCAGCCGAGTCATCCCCAAGGGGCTCGACGACATCATCGGGCAGCTCACGCCGGCGCAGTACAAGCTCATCACGGCGGAGCGGGGCGCGCCGCTCATCATTCAGGGTCGGGCCGGCTCCGGCAAGACGAGCGTCGGGCTCTATCGCGTCGCCTGGCTGACCCACGCCCCCGAGGGCACCGACGTCGTACCCGTCGCCCCGGGGCGTGTGCTCGTCTTGATGTTCAATAAGGCGCTTCAGCTCTATGTGCGGCGGCTCATGGGCAGCGTCGGGCTCGGCAGCGTGCGCGTGGACACCTACCACGGCTGGGCGCTTGAGCAGATCAAGCGTGGCTACCGGGGCGAGCTCCTCATCGAGACGGAGCGGTTCCCCGGCTACGCCAACGCCTCCAAGCTCAAGAAGCAGCTCGGGATCCTTAAGGTGGTCGAGGCCTTCGTGGCCCGGCAGACGGTGCAGGTCTCCGGCTGGCTCGACAAGAAGCTCGTCACCTACGATCCCACGGGCCACTGGGTCGGTCGCTTCCTGGGGGATGAGGCTCCGCTCGTGCGGCGGCTCATCGTACTTCGTGGCAGCGCGCTCAAGGCCCGTGACGCCTGCAGATCCCTGGACGAAAAGGCGCGCTTGGTCGAGATCCATCGGGTCCTGAGCCACGCCGTTGAACGCCTCATCCAGTACAAAGAAGAGCTCTTCAAGCTCCTCACCGATCGCGACTTGCTCGCTTTGCACCTGCCAAACGCCACGCCCGCGGAGCTCGACGACCTGATCGCCTATCAGACGGCGTTGCAGATAGGCGACCGCGAGGACCGCCAGCCGGGCGCGCGGGTGGCGTTCGACGATCTGGCGATCCTCCTGCGCCTGATGCAGCTGAAGAACGGCGGCTTGCCCAACCGGGAGCGCGACGACGAGGTCAACGTCTACGAGCACCTCCTCATCGACGAGGCCCAGGACTTCGGCGCCGTCGAGCTGTCGGCGATCCTGGCCTCGGTCCGGTCCCGCGCCGGCGTGACCATCGTGGGGGACATCAACCAGAAGATCGTGCCCGAAGCCGACTTCATCGGCTGGGACGCCTTGGCTGCCGAGCTCGGCGCCGGGGGGATCGCGGTCGCGCGGCTCGAGGTGCCCCACCGCTCCACGGGCCCCATCATGCGCCTCGCCGATCAGATCGTGGGTGATACCTCGGGCGCGGCACGACCCGGCCCGATGCCGCGTCTGTCGATGGTCAGCCAGGCCCGCACCGTGGAGCGAGTCGCCGAGCGCATTCGAGAGGTCTACATCGACAATCCCCACGCGCACATCGCGGTCGTCTGCGGTTCCCGGAAGGTCGTCGACGAGACCGCCCTGGCACTCTTCGGCAGCCTCAGTGGCCAGGACATCCCGGTGCGCAAGGGCCACAACGCCGAGTTCACCTTCGCGCCGGGCGTCACGGTCACCAACCTTCGCCAGATCAAGGGCCTGGAGTTCGACGCCGTGCTCGCCCTCGAGGTCGAGGAGACGCGTTACCCCGACAACGAGCAGGGCCGTCGTTGGCTCTATACCCTCGTGACCCGCGCCCGAGAGGTCCTGCACCTCTTCGCGACCGAGAAGCCCTGTGCGCTCGTCCGGGTGGCCATCGAGAGCGGCCTCATCGAGCTCGACAGCGGCGCCGACGTGCCCAAGGCTGACTTCACGGCCGAGGAGTACGAGCCCTTCTGATCGGTGCCCCCCTGCTATTCTGACGAACACGGGAGAGAGCCTTGAACCGTCTGGTCTCGGAAGTCCTCGCATCGATCGGTCGCTCGCGTTTTGCCCCGAGCGACCGTGGCTGACGTCCTCCTTCGCCAGTGGCAGATGCTCCGGCTCCTGCCCCGCGCGCCTCGGAAGACCGACGCGGGGAGCCTCGAACGGAAGCTTGTCGACGCGGGCTTTGAGATTGATCGGCGCAGCATCCAGCGAGACTTGATCGCGCTGTCGGCCTCGTTCCCCATCGAGTGCGACAACCGATCGAAGCCCTACGGCTGGTCGTGGTCCCGGGACGGCGTGCCCTTTGATCTGCCGGCCATGGACGTGCAGGCCGCGCTCGCGTTCCGGGTCGCCGCCCAGCACCTCGAGCACCTCCTGCCGTCCTCGACACGCGCCCACCTCGAGCCGTACTTCAAGCAGGCTCGGGCTCAGCTCTCGCGCGCACCGGGCGGGCTGGCCGACTGGCCCGGGAGCGTGATCGCGATTCACGCAGGGCCGCCGCTCCTCACGCCACGGGTCGATTCGAAGGTGCTCGAGGCCGTTCACGTCGGCCTCCTGGAGGAGCGACGATTGGAGGTCTTATATCGGCGTCGAGGGGCGCGGGAGGCGCGAAAGTATCTGCTCTCGCCGCTCGCCCTTGTGTACCGCGAGGGGATCGCGATCCTCGTCGCCTCGGCCTCCGAGTACGACGACGCGTTGCAGTTCCCCCTGCATCGGATGTCGCGGGCCGACGTGATGGACACGCCGCGTCGGGTGCCCCCAGGGTTCGCCCTCCGCGATCTCGTCGACGGCGGCGAGTTCGACTTTCGGCTCAGCCCCGGGCCGATGCTTCTTGAGCTGCTCGTCGAAGAGACGGTCGAGTTCAAGCTGTCCGAGACGCCCCTGAGCCTGGACCAGCGCCTCGATCCGGTGGCAGGGGGACCAACGCGACTCACGGCCACCGTGGCCGACACCAACCAGCTCCGCGCTTGGCTTCGAAGCTTCGGAGCCTTCGTCGAGGTCGTGGGGCCAGCAACCCTCCGCGAGCAGATGGCGCGCGAGGCGCGCGCGACGGCACAGCGTTATGCCGACGCGCCCGAAGGCGGCCACACGACCGCGGACGTCCCCGACGCCTGACCCTTACCGGACGCGACACACCTTGTCGCACGGTCGAGTTACACACAGGGCCAAGGAGGCTCCATGGTTGAATTTCGCGCTTGGCCAACGGATCGCCGAGGCCGGCTCCTGCCACTCGTCCCGTGCCGCATCACGATCCATGTCACAGAGTTCGGCCCTGAGGGGGCGTGGCCCGCCGGCGATTGCCGCATCGAGTACGCCAGCGGCGTGAAGTTCCGCGTCAGCGGCAGCTGGGGAGTCCCCGAGCAAGAGTTGCCTGCCAGCGCGTGGGGCGGCTTCCTCGACGACCTCGCGCTGAAAGGCAAGATCGATATCCACTTTGAAGGCTGCGATCGCTCGCGCTGCGCAGGCTGTGATGGCAGCGCCGTTGGGCGGTCGTCCAATCACTCAACAACGAAGGAGAAACACATGGCTGTCAGCTCACCGAGAGACAGAGAGCTCCGCCTCATGCGGGCGGCGAGGGAGGTCCTCGTCACCTACACCTTGGTCCCGACAGGTGTGGACGAGGTCACGGTTCAGGGTGGCCGCAAACCCTACGTCGTTCGGTTCTGTCCGAGCTGGACGCGCGAGCCGAAGTGCGACTGCCCCGACGGTAGCCGGCCGGGCATCGAGCTCTACTGCAAACACATCGTCGCGGTCTTGATGTCCCAAGTCGAGCTGCGGCCCCAACTGCTGGAGTTGTTCCTATGAAGCCCGTCAAAGCCAGCCGAAGCGCCCCACCCCCGGCCCGAACCGAGGGGTATTCCTGGCCGGAGCTCTACCCGCTCGTCACGACCTGCCTGAGGTCGGGCATCTCCGTCCTGCTGCGCGGCCACCCGGGCGTGGGCAAGTCGGCGCTGGCGGCGTCCCTGGCCGACGACTTCGGCCTGCCCCTCGTCGACATCCGCCTCGCGCAGCGTGATCCGGCGGATCTCTGCGGGGTCTGGTTCCCGGACCGCGAGACCAAGCAGCTCTCCGTTTACCCGCCGAGCTGGGCCGTCGAAGCCTCCAAGCGCCCTTGCCTCCTCTTTCTCGACGAGATCAACGCCGCCGTCACCAAGCTCCATCAGGCGGCGGCCTACCAGATCGTGCTCGAACGGCGGGTCGGCGAGCTTCGGCTTCACCCCGAGACCGTCGTGCTCGCCGCCGGCAACCTCGAGGAGGACGAAGCCATCGTCACCCCCCTCTCGTCCGCCCTGAGCAACCGCTTCGCGCACTTCATCATGCGGGTGGACGCCGATGCCTGGCTCAGGTGGGCGCGAGAGGTCGGACTGGAGGCCTCCATCTGCGCCTACGTCGAACGCCACGGCGCGGAGGTCCTCTACGCGCCAGCGGGCGGCGAGCCGGCTTTCCCCACGCCGCGCTCTTGGGAGATGGCGAGCCGCCTGCTTCTGGCTTCGGACGAAGGGGCTCACCGTCGCCTCGTGGCCGCCTGCGTTGGGCTCAGCGCCAGCGAACGATTCTTCGCCTGGAGACGGATCTACGGGCAGGTCAAGGTCGAGCGGCTCTTGCAGCAGGGGCAGAAGATGGACTTCCGCACCGGCAAGAGCGCCGATCCCTCCTTCGTCTACGCGGTCACCTATGCCGTGGGGACCTGGCTCGGCGGGGGCGGCGAGCTGACCGACGCGCAGCTGCCCAACGTGACGAAGTTCCTGCGTTCTCCCGGTCTGGACGTGGAGTACGGCTTCCTCTGCCTGCGTCAGCTTCGTCGAAACAGCGACCTCTTTCTGCGCCTTCGGGTCCTCCCCGAATTTCGGGCCTTTGCCGCGGAGGTCGTGGCGCTCCAGCCGAGCATCCAGGACTTCTCCCATGCCAACTAAAGCAGGCCTGAGGGCCGAGGCCGAGCGCGCCCGCATCTCGGCGCTTCGGATGCAGCTGCTCGATCTTCACCCCTTCTGGGGTCATCTGCTCCTGCAGCTTGAGCTCGTGGCCGACGAGAAGCTCAGCCACCTGGCCGCGACGGACTGCGTTCGCCGCCTGTGGTTCAACCCCTCGCTGACCGCCGAACTCGACGAAGCGCAGCTCGGCTTCGTGCTCGTACACGAGGTCGGGCACCTGGCCTACGCCTCCAAAGAGCGGAGTCGGGGTCGAGAGCGCCAGCTCTGGAACTGCGCCACCGACTACGCCATCAACCGGGTGGTGGCCGGGATTCCGCACCCCGTCGCGGGCGGGCGATCGCTCTACCGGCCCCCCGAGGGCATCCTGCTTGACCGCCGCTTCGACGGGCTCACCGCCGAGGCCATCTACGACCGGCTCTCCAGCGAACCGGGCCAGGTCATGCTCCTCGAGGGCGGGATCGAGTCGGTCGGAGACCAAGAGACGCGCGGACATGGCGGAGGCCTCGACCTGCACCTGCCCGAGGACATGAGCCCGGCGGACCGGGAGCGACTCGACGAGTACCTTCGCGGCGCCGCGGCGCACTGGGAGGCGGAGGGTCGCCGCGGGTCGTACCCCGCCGACGCGATGCGCGCCTTCGACGACCGAACCTCCCGCACGCCCTGGCGTCGCCTCTTACACGCCTTCGTCAGCGAGGCCCTCTCGACCGACGAGCTCGACCCCCGCCGCCCGAATCGCCGCTGGCTCACCGAAGACATCTTTAGACCCGGGCGGGGTGGGGAGCGGGTGGGCTGCGTCGTCGTGGCCATCGACAGCAGCGGGAGCATGAGCCGCGAGCTTGTCTCCGCGGCCTGCGGCGAGCTGCGCGCGATCACCGAGCAGGCCGCTGAGGCGCACATCATCGTGGCCGACGCCGCAGTCCAGGAGACGCTGACGCTGGACGAGTTGGAGAAGTGGCTCTCTTTGCGGCGTCTTCGAGGCGGAGGCGGGACCGACCATCGGCCGGTCTTCGACTGGATCAAGCAGAAGCGAATGAGGCCGGATGTCTTTGTCGGCGTGACGGATCTGGTGACCGCCTTTCCGACGAAGCGCCCGCCGTTCCCCGTGCTCTGGCTGACTCCGCCGAAACATCCCGAGCCGCCGTTCGGCCGGGTCGTCGTCATGGGAGCACGCTGAGCGGACGACGAGAACGGCGACCCCGCCGACGAAGGGTCAGAGTCCGACGGCTTTCACGAGGTTAACCTCTCAGCCCTGCCTCAGGGTCTCCGGGACTTCGTCGATCACGAGCTCGCGCCGCTGTGTGCAGTGACGCCGTTTGAGGCGGGGATACATCCCTGCATGCGGTGGGCGGCTTCCCGCCGGCAGGTGACGCGCTGGGATCGTGGTGTGGACCTGCTCGGGGTCGATAGACGATCGCGGACTCCGTCATCGACTCAACCGGCATGGATACAGAGACCGATGCCTTCATTCGGCGCGTGGCCCCGGCGTCGATTTCGCGCGCGCAGTGAGGGTCCAAATCGCCGCCGCCGAGCCCCCTCTGCCCTGAATGGCCTCGGGACGCATCGCGGCCTGTGGCGGGGGTTTTCGAGAACCCGACCGGGTGGGTTGCGCGCCGTGTGGCGTATCGCCATCACGATGCCTCGTGACGGGAACCCCGTGAGCTCGAAGCAGTCCCTCCCAAGAGCCACCGAGCCGCCCGCTCCGCCTGCGGGGCTGCCTGAATGACCCACGTCTGATGCCGGCCGAGTCGATTCGCCCACGAGGCAATGTAGGCGACCGAGTTCGCGAGAGTGGGGGCCTGGAGGCCGGTCTCGAGGCACAGGAACTGACAGCCGATCTCAGCCACGAGCTCCTCGAACGAGTAGCGTTCGAGAGAGGTGTCGAGCATCTGCTTGGAGCCCCAGCGGTCGAGGCGAGACTTGTGCCCCGTCGAGTGGACCAGCTCGTGGAAGAGCGTCGAGTAGTACTCCTCGATGGAGTCGAAGCGATCGCGGGACGGCAGGCCGATGAGATCGCGGTCCGGGCGGTAGAAGGCGGAGTCGTAGTCTTCCGAGATCTTGGGTGGATTCGGCACGCCCGCGACGAAGCGTTCCGCGGCGATGATGGGTGCATGACTCGGCACGTTCGGGCACTCGCTGCGGGACGCAGGTCGCCACTTCGGTCCTTCGAGTTGAAGCAGGTTGTAAACGTCGGAGACCTTGGTCCGGGGCCGTGGCATGAAGGTCGACCTCGAACCCGGTACGTAGGTGATGAGGGGCCACGGCTTCTCGTTCTCGCGCGGAGCCCATCCGCGTCCCTCGGCGCGCGCGGCGGTCACCCACAGCGGGCACGAGAACCTGGCGCAGCTCAGGATGAGGCGGTTGATGCCTTGATACGGCCGTCGATGGCCGAGGGGACGGGGCGCTTCGCCGTCTGCCGTCCAGGGCTTGCGCCAAGGCACGACGCCCGCTTCGAGCTGCTCAAGGATCGCCTGCGTGACTCGTTGATAGCCGGCCTCTACGTCGCTCATGGTCCACCATCGTCGTTGCGAGGTGTCTCTCACGGTGCGGAACAGCTGCGACAAGTCGCGTCGCATGCAGACAGACGGCGTGCGGTCAGCGGCCGGCGTGGGGTGCGCCGAACGGTTTTGCTCCGCCGTCGGAGTCACCCTGACCACGCATCACGAAGCCCTGGCGGATGCGACCGCGGTCCCGCCCACACCCAAGTGACTCACGCTCGCCCGGCGAAGCCGATCGCCGGGCGAGCGGCCTTCAGCGTCGAGCCGCGCTCGTCGGCGGCTGCCCGCTCGAGGTCGACCTGTGAAACGCCCCGACCGAGGCGAGCTACGCGGAACGCACACTTGAATACGGCGTTCTTGATGAGCCCGCCGCTGAGCGCGTAGGCCTCACCCAGCCGCTTGAAGTCGATCGTCCCCTCGATGGGCACGGTCTCGGGGAGAAGTCGCCGCCAGATGTCCGCGCGCAGCACCGCATTGGGAAGCGGGAACTCCAGCCGGTATGTGAGGCGACGCTCCAACGCCCCGTCGAGGCGGCCCGGCAGGTTCGTGGCCAGGAGAACGATGCCGTCGTGACGTTCGAGCTCCGTGAGGAGCACGTTGACCATTGAGGCGTCGTGGCGCGACCCACTGGACCCGGATCCGCTCTCGCGCTGTGTGAGGAGCGAGTCGGCCTCGTCGAGGAAGAGCACGGCGCCGAGCGAGCGCGCCCGGGCGAACAGGCGTTGCACGTTCTGCTCGCTCTGCCCAACCCACTTCGAGAGCAGACCCGGGATGGAGGCAAGGAGCAAGGGTCGATTGAGTTCACCCGCGACGGCTTCCGCGCAGAGTGTCTTGCCGGTCCCGGGGTCGCCGTGGAACAGCGCCGACACACCCTTGCCGTAACTCAGGTGGCGTCCCACGCCCCAACGATCGAGCACAGTCCGCCGGCAGCGCGCGGCGTCGACCAGCTCCTCGACCTGACCACGCAGCTCCCCGGGCAGCATGACATCCGCCAGGCACGCCTTGGGGACAATCGGACAGTCTCCGCTCTGGGTGTCGAGCGGCCGCACGGCCTGTGCCTGAGCCGCTTTCATGAGGTGGGCCATCGTCACCTTCGGGCGCTTGCCGCCAGTCTGGACGGCTTCGGCGACCGAGGTCAGCACGGCGTTCTTGATGTAACCGCCCGAGAGATCGAAGCGCTCCGCCAGCACGTCCAGATCGACGTCCTTGGCCAAGGGCAGCGCCGCGGGCAGGTGTTTGCGCCAGATCTCGCGGCGCGCCTCGCGATCGGGCGCCGGAAAGGCCACCCGCACCAGAATTCGGCGGTCGAGCGCCTCGTCGAGCTGTTGCGGCATGTTCGTCGCCAGGATCGCGACGCCCTCGAACTTCTCGATCTCGGTGAGGAGAATCGTCATCAGGGCATTGCCACGCCCACGCGACTCGAAGAGTGTCTCGCACTCGTCGAAGAAGAGCAGGGCGCTCTGGAGTCGGGCTTCGCGGAACAGACCGGGCAGAAACGCGCCTGCGTTGGAGTTCTGCACGAAGGTCGGCAGATCCACGTTTAACACACGGAGGCCCATGTGATGGGCGACCGCGTGTGCCGTCATGGTCTTGCCCGTGCCCGGCTGTCCGTGAAAGAGCAGAAAAGTTCCGCGTCCGTAGGTGATGACGTCATCGAGACCCCATCGTCGACGCGCGTCGAGAATGGCATCCCGATGGTCGACGACCGACAGGATGCGGGCCTTGTCCGCCGCCGGCAGCACGACCTGCGCCATCGTCGAGCGCGGCTCCTCGATGGCACTGAACGCCAGGAATTGCTCATGAAGACCCTTGCGCCCCACCATGAGCTCGAAGGTCCGGCTCGGGAGGTCGAGGTCGACGTCGATGAGATCCCTCGGCGTCTCCATGTGATTGCGGCGGTTGACGATGAGATCGTGGGCGATCAACGGCGCCTGCGGTGCGAAGCGCCGGTACGCCTCGAGTCGCTCAGCCAGGCTCAGATCCGCGAAGGCGAGCGCCGCCTCAATGGTGACGTTCGAGCCCTCGCCATGGCGGGACAAAGCGCCGACGAGGTCCTCGTAGCTCCGGTCGAGGATGGGGGCGGCCGCCAGCAGCAGCACGATGCGATCCAGACTCGTCAGGCTGTGCAGGTGACAGAGACGATCGAGTGCGGGGATGAAACCGTCGCTCGCACCTTGCGCGAGGCGGGTGTCGATCAAGGTCCGCGCGGTCGTCTCGCGGGCCAGACTCTCGTTGATCTGCTTGCGGAGGGCTGCCGGCGACGGCGCCTTCTCGGGGTCCTGCCAGCCGCGCGACCGATGAGCGGTTTGGCCGCCCGTCACCCGGCGGAGCATCTGCTCGGTGCGAATCCGCACAGCTCGCGCCCCGATCCACTTCAATTCGTCCTCCAGGTACTCGAGGTCGCTCGTGTATCCCGTGGCCGTTGATTCCTTTGTCATCCTTCATCTCCTCCCCGATGTGATGGGGCCGTCGCTTTCGATCGCGCCCCTTGTTGGTCTTGATCTCCGACGGTCCCGGCTGGGTGCCGGAACCGAAATTCGGCTCGTTGCCCTCTGCCCTGAGTACGACTGTTTCGAGAAACGGGAACCTGGCAATTTGTCGATTCCTGTCGGGTGCCGGGGGATGGCTGGCGGCGCAGGACCCCGGAGGTTCAGTTTGCAAGGATGCGCCGCAGGTGCGACAGGACATGTCGCATGCGGGTGCCGTTCCTGCCCGGCCGGTTTCCGAGTCGGTCGCCCACGACGGAGTTGAGGACGGAGCCACCATCCTCTCTGCGCCTGCCCTACCAGCACCCTGAACCGCTCCGGCGTTTCCGGAGACGCATCAGGTTGAGAGGATGGGTCATGAGCGAGACGAGACAGGACCTCTCACATGAGGTCCGGGAGCGGGCGGTTTGCCCCGTTCGGGAGGTAAGGGGGAGCACCCGTCGGCGCGGGCGTCCTCCAGGCCATCGGGGCGAAGGACGCATACACGGCCAGACGGCCCGGCAACGGATGCTGCTGACCGAGCGCGACGGCGGCCGGGGCCAGCGACCGGCGAACGACAACGTATGTAGAATCTGGGGCGCGAAATGCGCGAGCGACTCGCCGTCAACGGGGTCCGGCGGAGGGCGTCTGCACTCTCCTCTGTGGCTGAGCTTGACAAGCGACCGAAGTGACGGTGCCGTTCATCCCCATCCCTGCTTTCGCAGGGGACGTTGCTGCCGGAGCCCTCTCTCGCAGTTCTTGAAACACGCTCAGCCGTTGGCCGCCAACGCAATTCGGGCACGATAGCTTCTCGAACTCGAAGTCCCGAGCATCAACGACTCGTGCCGGATCAGGCATGGGCCCGGCCCGGTGGACACAACGTCTTCACAACCCTGGTCGAGCGGGTTCAGCTTGATGCAGCCTGGGTTCCGGTCGGGTCGCGATCGACTTCCCGCAGACTCAAAGAGAGGGAGATGTCTCATGAAGAATATTCAAGCTGCTCGCGAAACACTGGACGCGACGCTGGCCGACGCGGGACGCGCCGGCGGTCTTGCGGGGCTGAGCTCGAGCATCGAGCGTTTGGAGAAGCTGTTCCGGGCCGCCGAGGGCGACACCGAAAACCCCCTCCAATTCGGAGACGAGACGCTGAACTGGTGTGCCGCAGAGGTTGCGCCGCACTTCGAATCCGCCCTGTGGAGCCTGTCGGCCGGCTACTACCCCACGTCTCTAATGGCGGCCGCGCGAGGCCTGCACATCGGCACCGCGGCGCTCGTCTACTTTGTGAACGACGTCGAACTCGCTCGGTCAACCGACGCCCGGGTCTCACCGACCTTCGAGAAGTGGGAGGGTGGCGCGGGTTTACCGACGATTTCCGGGCTGGCTGACTGGCTGGACTCAAGGGCGTCGGGCCGGCCAGACTTGCGAGGGGATGTGCGGGAGCCGGGTGATCAACTCCGCTATCTGGTCGGTGAGTACGAGAACCCGGGGCGTCACCACCACCTTCAGCGCGGATTCCCCGCGCCCGGCTTCCATCAGCAGGGTCACGCCATGGCGACGAGCGCGCTGCAGGAGGCCATGGAGACCGTTGCCGCGCTGTGGATTCTCGAACTGCCGCACTTGCGTGGTGATGCGCTTTTCGATGGACTGCTCACGCTTCCGTGGTCCGCCGCCGTCCGGCGCTCCGTCTCGCGGTGATCCTCGCGCCTGAGGCCGGGTTCGACCGGGGAAATCGCCACGCTCTGGACCTGTGATGTTGACGACCTCCCGGGTGCTTCATCCGTTCGGCGCTCATCGCGCGGACGGAGTCGCATCGCTTCCTACCGATGGATAGCCACGCTGCGCCCACCCTTGACGGTGGTGCAGCCTTCTCGCCTCGGGGAAGCGTCGCAGCCACCTCCGGGGAGCTGCGTTTTCTCACCGCAAGTGGCGGCCTTCTCGCCTTCTGGGCAGGTTACGTTCGCGCCCTCGTCTGCGGTCTCAAGCAGGAAGGCGCTGCGGGGTTCAAGAGCGACGACGCGCGTTCGACCCGAGAACACCATGAGCTCGGGGCCAAAGCTCGCGTACCCGCCGGTGGAGACCTCGACCGTGACCGGGCAGTCGCTCCGGTTGAGCAGTGAGATCTCTGTGCTCATCTGGCGGCCGTCCGCTGGGCGGCTGCTTTGTCGGATCTTGTGCGTCAGCTTGGGTTCGGGTTCGGGCTCGGAGTCGATCTGGACGAAGGCGAGCCGGAGGGAGTCGGGGGCGAAGGTCATGGGGGGTCCAGTACTGTACGGATGAGCGGCGCCGAAAAATGGTGCTGCGCTGGCGAGAGTGTGGGTGTCATTCGTTCCTCGCCCGAGGTTCGACCCTGTCGGATTCCAGACAAAATAAGAGGATTCCAGAGCATCTCCGTCCGAGGCTTGTCAAGCAAGGCTGATGGCGCGGGACGACGCTCGACGAGGTCGTTCGGTGCGACAACTGATCCGAGGTGACGGTGACGCGCTTCGCACGAACAGGTTGCCGAGGCTGGCGTCGCGGGATGAGAAAGAGTGTGGTTCGTGCGACTTGGGTGGACTCTGCCGTGGGTCGCAGAAGACCAGATCCGGGAGGCCCGTTCGACTCAAATGCCCCCGGCGAGGTCTTGGGTCGAACCGGTTGACTTGCGGTCGCCCGACCCCCATATCAAGGACCGTCGGAGGTCGCCGATGAGGTGCCCGAGAGAGAGGTTGAACCGGATGAATCTGACGCAACTCGAGACCCTGGCCACCAACCTCGATGGGGAAATCCACAGTCACAGTGCGCGGCTGAAGCGCGACACACCCTGAGTCGAGAGCCCACGCGTCGACGACATCCCCAGCTTGCTCGCGCTCGACGACGAGAACCAGATCCGTCCGGTCGATTTCACAGAAGGAGTCCGATGAGCACCCAGAGCGTGATGAGGTTGACGACGGCCTTGGACGAATTGATCGCCCGCTTGGAGGTCCCAGGAGAACCGTTCGCGGAGACGCCCGTGGTGATCGGCGATCCGCTAATGGAGGGTTGGGTTCGGCATCGTGTCGCCGAGCGCAGCGGGGTGGCGATGAACCTGATCTTCCTGACGGTCGACGCCGCCATCGACATGCACCTCCGCCCGGCGCACAAGGACGAAGACTGGTGGCGCCGCGAAGCACCGGAAAAAGACCGGTGGAACCCAGCGTCGGTTCGCGGGCGTGTCATCGACGCGCTTCGTGCACTCCGGGGCGATGGCGTGCTCGCCGATCTTGAGTCCTACCTCTGGCCCACGGTCCTCTCTCCTGACGCCGTCGGTTGGCGGGAGTTGGCCTTCGCGGGCGAGGTGGCGGCGGTCATTCTGCGCCTCTGCCGCGAACGGCCCGAAGTCGCCGCGGAGTGGGGCCTAAAGGGCACCGGGAGCGATCCTGCCTGGCTCGCCCGAGTCGCTCGCCTTGTGGAGACGGCCGCGCCAGACTCGCCGGCCACCCTTCGGGCGAACCTCCTGGCGGGGCCACCCGTCGCGGAGCCCGGCGCGTTCGAGGTGCTCGGGTTGACGGCCGCCAGCGCGACCACGAGGTCGCTGTTGGCGAAGCTCGGGGCCAAGGTCCCGCCCTTTGAGGCTGCGCTGCGATCCAACGTCGCCGCCCACGTCGGGAGGGAGGCCGTTCGCCTTCGTCCCTGTTACGGCGCGCTCCGCGAGGTGGAGGAGCTGCGCGCTTGGCTGCTCCACCGGTTCGACCTCGGCTTGGAGCCCCAGGAGGTCTTGGTGATGACTCCGTCGCCGGAGACCTACGGGCCACTCGTTCTCTCGGTCTTCGGCCGCCGAGGGGCGAGCCTGGGACGCCCGGATGGTGACGACGCCGAGGGTGTGTCCAAGCAGCCGGAGCCGTCGAAATACGTCCTCAAGGCACGTCGCCTGCCTCAGATTCCGGTGCACGTCACCCAAATGGGCAATGGTCAGAGCAACCCGCTGGCAGAGGCGGTCCTCGAACTTCTGGCCTTGGCAGACGAACGGCTGGACGCGCCCCGCCTCGTCTCTCTCCTCGCCTGCGATGCGCTGCTGCGGCGATTTAGCATCTCGGCCGACGACGTCGAGGGGCTCCGCTCGCTCCTCATCGAATCGGGCGCACGATGGGGTCTCGACGCCGACGATCGGTCCCGGGTGGATCAACCGCGTATCCATCAGAACACGTTCGCCCACGCCCTCGAACGGATGGCCCTCGGCCGGCTCATGCCGACGGACACGCTGCTCGGAACAGACGGCGCCGAGCTCGGACCCGTGGTGGCGATGGAGACGGGCGATCGGGCCCAGGCGAGGCGGGTCAGCCAGCTCGGGCACCTCATCGCCTCGTTGCGGGCCGAGATCGGGTCGCTTCGGGCGATCCAGCAAGCCACGCCCGCGGGCTGGCGAGCCTGCATCGACGGCCTCCTGAAGACCTTCACGGACAGCTCCGCCGCCATGGCCTGGCTCCGCCTGGACCTGACCGAGAAGCTGGACGAGCTGCTGCCGTTGGCCGACGGCGTTCCCCTCGATCGGAGCGCCCTCCGGCGTCTGCTGGAGGCCGGCTTCACGCTGCCCTTGTCTGGGCCTTCGCCGAACAGCGGCTCGGTGACGATGAACCCGCTCAGCCCGCACCTTGCGCGGCCGTTCAAGGTCGTCGCGCTCCTCGGCATGAACGACGGGGCGTTCCCCAGGAGCTCGACGCTCAGGCAGTGGGATCCCTTCCAAAAGCTCACGACCAACGACGGAGGCGAGATCGATCCCCGCGCGCTCGACCGGGCCTTGCTCTGTGATCTGGCCGCAGGTTGCGAGACGCTTTGGATCTCCTGGACCGCCTACGAGATGAAGCGGGGAGAGGGAATCCCGCCTTGCGTACCTGTCAGCGAGCTGGCGACTGCGCTCGACCTCGACCTCTCTTCGGATCATGTCTCACAAGATCCCGATGCCGAACGGACGTCGCTGGATGCGGCTCTGCGGCACCCCGCGCGGCACCCGTGGGAGGACCGCCCTAAGGAGGGCATCTGGGACGCGGAGTTCGCCCAACTGCAGCCAACCGAAGAGAGCAGCAAGGGCCGGACGGCAGAGGTTTCAGCTTCGCGACCGGTCGGTCTGGACCCGGAGTTGCCCCGCGAGGTGAGCATCGACGAGCTGTACAGGGCCCTCCTGAGCCCGGCGGAGTACTTCCTGAAGAACCGCCTCGACGTCTTCATTCCGGACGACGACCCGGCCGTGCCTGGCCGCGAGCGCATCGAACCTGAGGGCGGGCTCGGTGTCTGGAAGGTCAAAGATGAGATCCTGGAAGAGCTGCGGAGCGCCACCGACGGGACAGACCTGAGTGAATCGGCGTTGACCGAGAGAACCCTCTCTCGAATCGCCGGCCGGGGAGACGTCTTGCTCGGTGCCGCTGGGCGCGAGAACGTCAAGTCGTCGGCGGAGACGGTCCTGGCACTCTGGAAAGCCTGGCTAGATGCCGCGCTCCCCGCGTCGGAGACGGCCAAAGAGATCAGCGCCGAGATCGAGACCCCCGACGGCATTGTCGTCGTCCGCGGTGTCGCCGCGCGATACGCCATGGACGAGACAGGCGTAGCCGTCGTCCACCAACTCACGGTCTCCGAGCCGAAGGGGAAACATCTCCTCCGAAGTTGGCTTGTGCAACTGACGGCCGCCGCCGGTTCCGAGGTCGGCGGGACGGTTTGCCGGACCTACGGGGTCTCGATCCGGAAGCCCGACATCATCAAGTTCGGACCAATCACGCCAGCCGCGGCCCAGGCCACCCTCGCGGATCTCCTCTCGATTTGGCGCCTGGCGCGCACGCGCCCCGTCGAGCTCTTCGAAGGGACATCGGCCGTCCTTGCCATGGGTCTCGACTCAAACAAGGTGGTCTCCGACACGGCTCGCCTCGAAGCCGAGGCGTCGTGGTTCGAGCGCAAGTCTTACGGAGACAATCCAGGACCAGCCGAGAGTGAGTCCCGCTGGAACGTGCCCTTCTTCCGCCACTTCGACCCCCGGCAGCCGCTCGGGCGAGAGGGGCCCGTCGATCCGGATGGGTTGGTCGGGCTCGCGGAGCGGGTGTGGGGGCGTCTGAACGCGGCCAGTAAAAGTAACGCAGCGCCGAGCGAAGCCCAAAGTGCCAACGTGGCCAAGACCGGAGCCGACGAATGAAGAAGAACATCTTGCCCTGTCTCATGGAGGTCAGCCCCGGCACCCTGCATCTCGTCGAGGCCAGCGCCGGAACCGGGAAGACCTGGACGATCGCGGCGCTGATCGTGCGCCTCGTCGCAGAGCAGAACATCCCCATCGAACGAATCCTGCTGATCACGTTCGGGAAAGCGGCGACCGCCCAGATGCGGGCTGGCGTGCGCGAACGGCTGGCGAAGGCCCTTGATGCTCTGGGCACGGCCCCTCCCTCGGACGAGGCCCAGAAAGACGTCGTCGTGGCCGGCTTGCGCGGTCTCGGCGACGAAGCGAAGAAGCGTCTGGAGGAGGCCATCCGGGACTTCGATCGCGCGCCCATCTCGACCATCCACGGATTCTGCCAGCGGATGCTGACTGAGCTCGGGGTGGAAGCCGGTCAGGACCCGCAGCTCAGCGTGGCCGCGGACGGGAACGACATTCTGGCCGGGTGGGTGGCCGACGCCCTCGCGACCACGACGGTCGAGCTGGACGCCAACGAGTGGCGGGTGCTTGTGGAGAACGGTTGGAGCCGGGACAACCTCACCCGTGTGGCCAAGATGGTCACCTCGGCAGGGGCGCCATTGATCGAGCCACCGCCGCGCGCCGGTGCAGGCGGGCGAGCCGCTATTCGAGCGGCGCTCGACGAACGGCCGGCCGCC
>SHZC01000059.1 GCA_009692505.1 Myxococcales bacterium | reverse complement strand
GTGCCCCCGTGGTGCTCGGCGACGGACCGAACGATGGCCAGCCCGAGGCCGGTGCCGTCGGCGTCGAGGCGGTCGGTGACGAACCGCTCAAAGAGCCGCGCACGCAGCTTCAAGGCGACCCCCGGCCCGCGGTCGCGCACGCGCACGACGGCCTCATCGCCGATATAACGAAGAGTGACCTCGATCACCGAGGCCACGGGTGCGTAGCGCACGGCGTTGGACAGGAGGTTGTCGATCGCGCGCCTGAGCCACCGCTCATTGCCCCTCACCGACACATCCTCGAGCTCACCCTCGATGCACAGCTTCTTCTGGGAGAGGCGGTCGTCCGACGCCTCGATGGCGGATCGAATGATCGCCGAGAGGCTGACCGGCACGCGCTCCAGCTCCAGGCCATGCGCTTCGAGACGGGACAGCGCGAGCAGATCGTGCAGCAGGACCTCGAGCCGCCGCCCCGCTTCGTCAATACGCTTGACGAAATGCTCGCGGGCATCGGGATCCTCCATCGCGCCCTCCCGCAGGACCTCACTGGCGGCGCGGATCGCGGACACGGGGTTCTTCAGTTCATGCGACAGATCGGCGACGAAGCGCTCCATGGCGTGGCGGTCTTCGAGGCTGCGACGCATGGACTCGAAGGCGTCTGTGAGGCGCCGGACTTCGCGCCCGACCGGGGGCGGGAGCACGGCCCGGCGCTCTCCCCGAGCGATCGCTTCGGCCGCGAGGATGAGCCGCTCCAAGGGGGCCGCGAGGCTGCGGCCGAGCACATAGGCCGCGACCGCCGCCCCCCCCCCGAGCGAGGCCGACAAGACCGCGAGCTTGGGCCCGAAGTCGGCGACGAGCTGGGCGACCACCCGAAGCGTCGACACATCGGTCGAGAGCACCTCGGCGGCGCGGGCCTGCAGCCGGTCGAAGGCGAGCAAGCCAAAGAGGCCCGCGAGGATGAAGGTCACGAAGCTGATCGCCAGGAAGAGCTGGAGGCGGACCGAGAACCCGTGGCGAAGCGACTTGAGGACCCGGCTCAGGACAAACGCCGAGCCGATGAGGACCACGACCCCGAAGGCGAGCAGGATGAGGGCGCGAGGGCCGAAGAGCTGCGAGAGATCCACGGATCAGCGCGGCGGCGTCTCGGCGAGGCGGTAGCCCACGCCGCGCACCGTCTCGATGACCTCCGCGGACAGGCCCGCCTCCGACAGCTTCTTCCGCAACGCTTTGACGTAGGCGTCGACGCTCCGCTCCGTGACCGAGACGTCGCCCCAGACGCGATCGAGGAGGTGCTCGCGCTCGAAGACCCGGCCCGGAGAGCTGGTCAGCACCGAGAGCAGATCAAACTCCGTGCGAGAGAGGTTGAGCGCGGTCCCGTTGGCGAACGCCGTGCGTTTCTCATGGTCGAGTAAGAGCAGGGGGGCAGGCAGCGCATCAGCCGCCCCACCTGCCGACGAAGTGTGGGGCCGAGCAGCCCTTCGTAGCACGGCCCGCACCCGCGCGATCACCTCGCGCGGCGAGAACGGCTTGTCGATGTAGTCGTCCGCGCCGACCTCGAGGCCCACGATGTGATCAACGGGATCGTCGTGGCTCGACAGGATGATCACCGGCAACGTCGAGCGGGTCCGCAGGGCTCTGAGCCACTCGAGGCCGTGGCCGTCGGGCAGCATGAGATCGAGCACGACAAGGTCGAAGTCTTCGGCCGTACCCGAGCGGGCGGCGAGTACCTCGTCGGCTTGGGCGAGCGACGCGGCCGACTGAGTCTCGAAGCCGGCGCGCGCAAAGGCGTAGGCGAGGCTCTCGGTGATCGCCGGCTCATCGTCAATGAGCAGGACGCGGTTTGCGGTCGTCGACACCGCCACGTCGTAACAAAGGGGTCGGCACAAGCGCAACCGGAGGGCGGCGTCGCCTCGGCCGGGCTGTGAAACAGAGGCATTGAGTGACGACGTTACGCTAGGCAAGATGCGCGCATGTCAAAGCTCAACCTCGCCGCCGCCGTCATTGTCCTCACCGGAGTCGCCGTCGCGGCCGTCCCCTCATGGAGAAACCAAAAGGACAAGGCTCGTCTCGCGGAGTCGGCAAGGGCCCATTTCGCCGACGCCGAAGCCGCCTGCACAGCCCATGACTTCGTGGGCTGCACCGCGCACCTCGAGTTCGGTCAGACCTTCGCGCTCGGGGCCATGGACGCCGACTTGCTCGAGGCCCTGCTCGCCAAGTTCGATTACGCCCGCGCGCTCGGCCTCGCGTCGAGCGCGGGCCTGCCCTCAAACGAACTGCGACCCCTCGCCGAGGCCGCAAGACGACGCCTGAGCAAACGCTCGGACCCGGAGTCTCGACAGGCGGCGGCCGCGATCGATGTCTGCCTTTTGCGTTCCACGGGCGCGGACAGCGCGGCGCGGAGCCGAGGGGAGAAAGCCATCTCCGACGGGGACGACAGCGTCTGGCTCCAATGGCAATTAGGCTCCTTGGCCTTGACCGACCGACGGCCCCAGGACGCCATCGTGGCGTTCGGGCGGGTCACGAAGGCCATGGCCGACTTCGCGCCGGCCCTTCACCGGACCGGCGTCGCGCTGCTCGCCGATGATCGACGCGACGAGGGCATCGCCATGCTCCAGCGCGCCGCGGTCGCGTCGTCCGAGCCGGAGATCCACATGGACCTCGCTCGCACACTGCTGGCCGGAGAGAAGTTCGCGGAGGCGCAGGCCCCGCTCGAGGCGGTCCTGCGCGCCAACCGCCGCAGCGTGGAAGCCATGCGACTGCTGGCCATGACCCACTACCACCTCAAGGGCTTTGACAAGGCGGCCGAGCTGTATCAATCGGCGTGGTCGATCGAGTCGGACCCGAGAACCCTGCTAAGCGCGGCGATTTCGCAGCAGTCAGCGGGCAAAAACGACGCCGCGCTCGCGACGCTCGGCAACCTCAATTCGGCGCTCGGAGCCGTGCCGGAGATCGGCTTTCTCAAGGCGCGCGTCTTAGCCGATCTCGGGCGAACGGCCGAGGCGCGGGAGGCCTTTGTCGCCTATCTCCAGATCGCCGAGAACAACCCCGAGGAGGCGACCCGCGTCAAAGCCGCCCGCGCCGCGCTCAAGCCATGATGGGGCCCATGCACCGGCGCGCTTTCCTCGAAACGTCCGCGCGCCTCTTCGTCGTCACCGCCGTCGCCGCGGGGCTGCCCGCCTGTGGCGACGAGACCGCGCCCGCCGCTGAGCCGGTCTACGACGGGGACGCGCGCCTCGTCTTTCCGCAGGGCCTCGCCTCCGGAGATCCCACGCCGGACAGCGTCGTCTTGTGGACCCGCGTCGAGCCGAAGAACGTGGCCGACGCGCCTCCAGAGATTGAGGTGTCCTACGAGGTCGCCTCGGACCCTGACTTCCGATCCGTCGTCGCCGAAGGCAAGGTCGTGGTCGAGGCCGCCTCCGACCACACGCTCAGGCTGGAGGTCAACGGCCTCCTGCCCTACCGCCACTACTTCTATCGCTTCGTCGCGCTCGGGGCCCGAACCGATGCCGGGCGTACCAAGACCGCGCCCCTACCCGATGAAGACGTCGCAGTGCGGTTCGCCTTTGCGTCGTGCCAGGACTTCAACGGTCGCTACTTTCATGGCTGGGAGACGATGGCGAACGACGACGCCGTTGCCCCCATCGACTTCGTCCTCTTCCTGGGGGATTACATCTACGAGACCGCCGCCGATCCCCGCTTTCAGGACGAGGTCCCCGGCCGATCGATCACCATCGCCGACGGTCTCGTCATCGATCCGGAGAGCGGCGCCAAGGCCGCCCTCACCCTGTCCGACTACCGCTCGCTGTATAAGCAGTACCGAAGCGACGAGCACCTGCGTCGCGCCCACGCGCTCTTCCCCTTCGTCTGCATCTGGGACGACCACGAGTTCGCCGACGACTCCTGGCAGGACCACGCGACCCACTTCAATGAGCTCATGGGCGACGAGAAAGACTCGTCCCGGCGGAGCGCGGCCAATCGGGCGTGGTTCGAGTTTTTGCCTTCACGGGCCGTCTATCGGGAGGGTGCCGACTTCCCCGGCGACCTCCGCATCTATCGCTCGCTGCGCTTTGGCAAACACGTCGATCTCCTCCTCACCGATCAGCGCAGCTACCGCGATGATCACCTCGTCCCGGAGGGGCCCAAGCTCGACGCGGTCGGCAAGATTGGCGAGAACACTGCCCTCGGGTCACGCAACTTTTTAGTCAAGGAAACTTACGACCAGCTCGAGGCCGCGGCGAGCGTGAGCCTGCTCGGCGCCGAGCAGCGCGAGTGGTTCATCGGCGCGCTCAATCAGGCGACAGCCACGTGGAAGCTCTGGGCTTCGAGCACGCAGGTCGCCCAGATGGCCGTTGATTTGACGCCGTTCGCCGATCTGCCCCCGATGTTCCGCAAGGCCTTCTACTTCAGCGTCGATCAGTGGGACGGCTACCGCAGCGAGCGGGCGGCCCTCCTGCGATCGGTGGCCGAAGCGGGTCAGAAAAACCTCATCGTGCTCAGCGGCGACATCCACGCCTTCTACGCCTCACAGCTCTACGTTGACTTCGACGCGCCGGCCGAGGCCGTGGGCGTGGAGTTCGTGGTCGGCGCGCTGTCTTCAACCCCGGTGCAAGAGATCACCAAGCGCACGATCGCCGGCAGCCCTACACTGACCGCCCTCGGCTTGGCCGACCTCGTGCCTCAGTTCGATGAGTTGCTCGGCGCGGCGAGCCCGCACTACGTCTACCGCAACAGCCAACTCAACGGCTTCGCCATCGCCGAGGTGAACGCCCTGACCTTCGAGGTCGAGCTCGTTCAGCTCGACGGCGTGACCGACCTCGTCGCCCCGACGCCCAAGCGGGTTCGGTTCCGCGTGGCCGCAGGCTCCAACACCCTCGTCAGGGTCTGACTGCCGCGTCGCGAACCAACCCGGGCTCCTGCGCCGGGAGTCTAAACAACGACACATCCACGGTCCGACCTCGCTTCTGGGCGGCGCCGACGAGCGTGCCCTCGAAGATGAAGCCGAGCTTCTCCAGGACGCGCTCCGAGGCGACGTTCCCCTGGGCGACCTCGGCACAAATCCGGACGACGTGGCTCAGGCTTCGGACGTACGCAAGGAGTGCCCCGACAGCTTCGGTGCCGTACCCGCGCCCCTGAAACGCCGGCGCGAGGGTGTAGCCGAGCTCCGCGGTGCCAGACTTGTTGGGAAACCAGAACCCGCAGCCGCCGATCATCGAGCCGCTGGAACGCTCGATGATCGCCAGGTCCGTGCCGGAGCGCGGCAGGTTCATGAGCTTGCGCGGCGAGCGGAGCCGGAAGAAGTCGCTGAGATCATCGGGCTTCGAGGGCCCGTCCCACAGGAGCGTGTCGAACATGGACGTGCCGACGATCGCGTCGAAGTAGGCGGCACACTGGGAACGGCTCGGCAGGCCGAGGAGCAGCCGCGGCGTCTCGAGCCGCAGGAACGGCGGCGTGAAGGCCTCCACGTCGACCTCTCGCTCCTGCCGTCCGACCGCGCGAACGAAGGCCGCGATCTCCTCTGCAGGGTCGATCGGATCGTGCAGATCGTGGATCAGATCGTGGATCGGGTGGTGGAGAGTGTCGTCCTCCACCGGGCTGCACGGCGCTTCGAAACAGACGACCCGGTCGTCGACTCGCCTCCGGAGCCAGAACGCGACCTCCGCATCGGGCATCGAGAGGCCGATCGGTAAGCTGACGATGTGGTCGCGAAGCCCGATGCGCTCGTAGGTGTCGACGAGCTCGGAGAGGGCGCGGAGCACGTCGGTCGCCCCGAGAACGACGCCGCTCGAGCTGAGGGCCGTGCCGTCGATGCGGCTCGCATTAAGTAGAGGAAATCGAGCGGCGAGCGCGGCGAGCCACTCGCCGACCTTCGGACCGGAGAGATTGCGAACGATGATGATCAGGAAAACACCTCGGAGGAGAGACTCAATCACGCAGGCCACCCTTGCAAGAAGCCCTCGTACCCCCCGGGGGCACCTTGCATTTTGACCCCGGCAGTCGATATGAGGGGGCGCATGCACGCGCAAAACATCGTTCATCAGGGTCCGGTTATCGGTGCTATCGGGCGTTTGGCCGCCAGGGTCCTCTGGCAGCGGCTCAGGAAGCCTGAAGCGGGCGCTGCGCCTGCTGTGCCTGGCCCGGTCTTCGAAGCGACGCTGAAGCCCCGCCCGGAGTCGCTCGTGAGGGACTATCTGCGGTGGTGCAAAGCCGACGCCGGCGCCTATCGCGGACAGCTCCCCGGGCACCTCTTTCCGCAGTGGGGCTTCCCGCTCCTGTCCCGCACCCTCGAAGGGCTGCCCTATCCGCTCGACCGCGTGCTCAACGGCGGTTGCCGCCTCGAGCTCAACGCGCCGCTCCCGATGGGCGAGACGCTGCTCCTCAGCGCGCAGCTTATGGGCATCGACGACGACGGTCGGCGCGTCGTCTTGCATCAGCGCCTCATCACTGAGACCCGCAGCACCCCCAACGCCGTCGTCAGCCACCTCTTCGCCATCGTTCCTTTGGGGTCGGCATCGAAGGAGAAGCGCGAGCGCGCCTTGGTCCCGAGCGATGCGCGGGAGATCGGCGACCTCAAGCTCTCGACGCGCGCGGGCTTCGAGTTCGCCTGCCTCACGGGTGACTTCAACCCCGTCCACTGGGTCGCGCCCTACGGCAAGGCGGCCGGGTTCGGCGGGACGATCCTTCATGGCTTCGCGACCCTCGCGCGCGCCATCGAGCGACTCAACCGCAACGTCCTCTCGGGGGATGTGAGCAAGCTGTCGACCATCGACGTGAAGTTCACGCGCCCGCTCCGACTGCCAGCCCGCGTCCGCGTCTTTCATCAGCCCGGCGCGCTCTTCGTGGGTGAAGCCCCGAGCGCCCCAGCGTTCCTCACGGGCAGCTATGAGACGCGAAATCAAGGATCTTCCAATGTCTGATCTGCTCGTCGACCTCGGTCAAAACCCGTACATCAAGCAGGCCATCAAGCAGCTCGGCTTGCCCCTCCCGATGCCCGAGAAGCTGCGTCGCCCGCGCGGAGCGTGGGAGGAGCGTCCCCTCGATGGGCGCACCGTGGTCGTCTTCGCCTGCGGTCAGCTCACCCTGCCCCTGGCGGCGACCCTGGCTCAAGCGGGCGCGTTTGCGAAGGTCGTGGGCACGTCGCTCCAGGCCGCGCCCTTCGTGGCCCCGGGGGAGGCGTTTGGCCGACGCATTGTTCAGATCGAGGCGGACGCGGAGCCGCCGGCTGACCTCCGCGCCGACGCGCTCGTCTTTGATGCGAGCTCGCTCTCGATGCCGCGTGAGCTCCGAGGCTTGTACGACGCGTTTCATCCGTACATCGGCGCGCTCAACCGAGGCGGTCGCGTACTCGTCATCGGTCGCCCCGCGTCGGCCTCACGCACGGCGGCTGAGGCGGCCACCTCAGCGGCTCTCGACGGCTTCGTTCGCAGCCTCGCCAAGGAGGTCGGCCGCAAGGGGGCCACGGCCCACACCGTCTTCGTGGAGCCCGGTGCCGGGGAGCGATTGCCGCCGCTCGTGCGCTTCCTGCTCTCTGACCGCTCATCGTTCCTGACGGGCCAGCCCTGGACGGTTGATGCGCGGGTCGAGTCTACGTTGGACGTCAAGTTCGTCCGTCCGCTCGAAGGCAAGACCGCGCTCGTTACAGGGGCCGCACGGGGCATCGGCGCGTCGATCGCCCAGGCACTTGCCGCCGAGGGGGCGAAGGTCGTCTGCCTCGATAGACCCGGAGACGAGGCCCCGCTCGCGCAGGTGGCGCAGGCCATCGGCGGGGCGGCGATCGCGCTGGACATCACCGAACGCGACGCATCGGTCAAGCTGATTGACTACCTCGACACCAAGTGTGGACCGCTCGACATCCTCATCCACAACGCCGGCATCACGCGCGACAAGACGCTCGGCCGGATGTCCGCGTCGTATTGGGACCAGGCGCTCGCCGTGAACCTCGACGCCGTCGTCGACCTCACCGAGGCGCTCTTGGCCCATGGTTTGTCCAATAACGCCCGAATCGTCTGCCTCTCCAGCGTCTCGGGGCTCGCGGGCAACGTGGGGCAGTCGAACTACTCGGCCTCGAAGGCCGGCGTCGTGGGCTACGTCAAGGCACTCTCTCAGACCATCGCCCAGCGCGGCATGACCATCAACGCCATCGCGCCGGGGTTCATCGAGACGCGGCTGACTGCGGCCATGCCCGCCGTGACTCGGGAGGTCGCACGGCGGCTCTCCGCGCTCGGCCAAGGCGGTCTGCCCAAGGACATCGCCGAGCTCGTCACCTTCCTCTCGAGCCCGGGCGCGTCCGGCCTTACCGGCCAGTGCCAGCGCGCCTGTGGCGGGATGTTCATCGGCGCCTGAAGCGAAACGATTATTGGCGCCCACCGCGCCCGAGGAGTTTGAGATGGCCCGTAGCACCAAGTCCCCTGCCCCGCCCGCGAGGCGCCGCGCCGTCATCGTGGGTGGCGTGCGAACGCCCTTCGTCAAGGCGTTCTCCGAATTCACCAAGATGGACGCCATCGCGCTCAGCGTCGTCGCGGTTCGCGAGCTGTTGTCACGGTTCCCGGTGCCCCGCGCCGAGCTCGACGCGCTCGTCTGGGGAGGCGTGATCCTGCCGGGCACGTCCCCCAACGTCGGTCGCGAGATCGTCCTGGACCTTCAGCTCCCCCACAGCATCGAGGCCATGACCGTGACGCGGGCCTGCGCCTCCGGCCTCTCGGCCATCACGACGGCAGCCGCGGCCATCGAGCGGGGCGACGCGGACGTGGTCATCGCAGGGGGCGCGGACTCGACGAGCAACGCCGAGATCAAGCTGCCCCAAAAGTGGGTCCACGCGCTCGCGCCGCTGGCTCTGGGCGGAAAGGTCAAGCCGGCTGACTACCTGGGCGTGCTCGCGCAGCTCGCCCCGTTCCACGATCTTCTCCCCACGAGGCCACGCATCGCCGAGCGTTCGACGGGCGAGGTCATGGGCGAAGCCGCCGAGAAGATGGCCCGCCGAAACGAGATCTCCCGCCTCGAGCAGGACGCCTTCGCGCTGCGCTCCCATCAACGCGCGGCGGCGGCCATCGCCAGCGGTCGCTTCGACGAGGAGGTCTGCTTGGTCGAGACCCCCGAGGGCCAGCGGGTCCACGCCGATACGCTCGTCCGCGCCGACAGCTCACTTGAGAAGCTCGCCCGACTGCGCCCGGTCTTTGCCAAAGACGGCACCCTGACCGCAGGCAACTCCAGCCCGCTGACGGACGGCGCCTCGGCGGTCTTGTTGATGAGCGAGGAGAAGGCCCGCGCGCTCGGCTTCGTGCCCCGCGCCGCGTTTCGTTCCTGGGCTTATTGCGGCGTCGACCCCGCCGATCAGCTCCTCATGGGGCCGGCGATCGCCATGCCCAAGGCCCTCGAGCGCGCAGGGCTACCGCTCAGCGAGATGGGCATCGTGGACATGCACGAGGCCTTCGCCGCGCAGGTCCTCAGCGTCTTGAAGATGTTGGGCAGCACGGCGTTTGCTCAGGCGCGGCTTGGGCTGAACCACGCGGTCGGCGAGGTCGACACTGATCGCCTCAACGTGCATGGCGGCTCTCTCGCGCTCGGTCATCCCTTCGGCGGGACGGGCGCGCGCATGGTGACCACGGTCGTCAATGAGCTTTACCATTCGGATCGACAGTTCGGGCTCCTCGGCATCTGTGCTGCGGGGGGCCTGGGCGCGGCGGCGGTCCTCGAGCGGATCGGCTGAGCCCCCCACTGGGGCCAAACACGCTTCACTCCGAGATGCGCGCGGCCGAGGCGTCGTCGCCCACCTCGTCATCGGCCTCGTCTTCGGGCGCTTCGGTGCTCGGGGCCGCTTGAAGCTTGACCTTCTCCAGGCGGCTCGAGAGCTCCTTGACCGTCCGAGCGAACGCCTGAGCGTGCTTCTTCGAGACCGGGGCGTCCCGCGTCATCTTGAGGAGTTCGGGGTTGATCCAGCCGCCGTTCTTCTTCACGCCGAAGTGCAGATGCGGGCCGGTCGCCAGCCCTGTCATGCCGACGTAGCCCACCAGCTGCTTCTGGGCGACCTTGACCCCCGCCTTCATGCCCTTGGCGTAGCGGTGAAGGTGGGCATAGAAGCTCAGCAGGCCGTTCCGATGGTCGACGATGACCAGGTTGCCGAACCCGCGCTCGAACGCCGCCTTCCGCACGACGCCGTCCGCCATCGACCACACGGGCGTACCCGTCTTGGCCGCGTAGTCCGTGCCCAAGTGCGCCCGCGTGTACTTCAAGATGGGGTGCTTGCGCTTCAGATCGAACTTGGAGGAGACGCGGGCGAACTTCAGCGGCGTCTTGAGGAAGGTCTTGCGGGTGCTCTGGCCGTCCGCGAGGAAGTAGCCGCCCGGGCCCGGGGCTTGGCTCTCGAAGTGAAAGACCCTGAACCTGCCGCGCTTCTGGCTGTTGTACTCGGCCGCGACCAGCCGCCCATATTTGATGAGCTTATCGCCGGAGAAGACCTTCTCCACGAGCACCTTGAACGAGTCCCCCGGTCGCGGATCCTTGTAGAAGTCGAGGTCGAAAGCGAAGACGTCGACGACCTGAGCGACGAGCGCGGACGACTCCCCCGCCCGCTTCATGGCCTGGTACAGCGAGACCTGGAGCTCAGCGCCGACCTCGACCAGCTCCGTCCGGACCGGCACGACAAGCTTCGAAGCCTTGAGCAGCCCGTCGGCCCCGCGGTTGACCTCGTAGATGTCGAGCGGACCCTGCTCGTAGCGGAACTTCAGGATGCGATGGTCGGCGGTCCGGAGGTCGAGCTGGTAGTGGTCACCCGGCCTCGCCTTGCGGAAATCGAAGAGGCCCTTGAGGGACGCGACGAGCTCGTTGACGCCGCTGACGCCGACCCCGAGACCGCCGAGCTCCGCGCCGACGGGTCGGTCCTGCGTGATTTGACCCTCGAGGGACTGCACGGGCGGGAGCGGCGCGCGGGAGGCCGGTGCCGTGGGCAGCTCGGCGACCGCGGCGGTTGGGGGCAAGACCCCGGCGTCGGCGAGGTGGGTGGCGGCCACCTCGTCGTCGGGCGCGAAGAAGAACGCCCGGATCAGGAGATAGACGAAGCCCGCCGTCGCCAAGCTGACGAGCATGATCTGGGCGGGGTTGAGGGGGCGTTCGCGCACGGCGGCGCATCCTAGCGGCAACCGGGCCCGCCCGGAACACAAGCAACCACAGCGGCCCTTGACGGCTCGTTACGAACCGCCAAAGACTGCGCGCCGATGTTTGCCCATGCGTGACCCTGAACTCGTCCTTGGCCGCCGCTGCGCCTCGGCCCTCGCGGCCGTCGCGCTCGATGATGGTCAAGGTCCTTTACTGACCTACGAGTACGCTCGTCCGCGACGCCACGTCGATGATGTCGCCTGGTTTCGGTTCTCGGCTCCCGACCGCGAAGCCGAGCCCCTGCCGCCGCGGCCCGGTGTGAGGCGCTTCGACGCCGCCGTCGTGCGGATCGACAAGTCCCGCGAGGCCACCACGCTCGCGCTCGTCGAGACCTCGGCTTGCGTCCGAATCGGGGGCAGGCTGTTCATGTACGGCGGCAACGACGAGGGGATCCGGGCGTGGGATGGGCGCGACGGCTTTCAGACCGTGGACGCCGGGGGACACGGCCGCGTGCTCCTTCGAGAGGTACAGGACGAGGCCTTGCCCGAGCATGGCGGCCACGATCACAGATACCTGGTTCCCTGGCGCCGCTTACGACGCTCGCGCCCCGGCCTCTCAGAGCGGGACTGGATCGAGTATCCCGGCTGCTTCTCGATCGGGGGCGACGACCCGGGCTCGGCCCTCCTCGCGAAGACTCTCGACAGCCATCCCCCGCCGAAGGGCAAGACGCTCGACTTTGGCTGCGGTCCCGGCTTCCTCTGCGCGGCCCTCCGCGAGCGTGGCCTTCGGTCCCCGATCGTGGCCCTCGACCGCGACGCGCTCGCCCTGGTCGCGTTGCGCGAGAACGTCCCGGACGTAGAGGCGGTCCTCGGCAGCACCCCGGCCGACGCGCTCCGACACGGGCTTGGGGGCTTCTCGTTCATCATTAGCAATCCGCCCCTGCACGACGGTCGAGTCCGCGACCGCGCGATGTGGCACGCGCTCGTCGAGACCGCGCCTTCGCTCCTCGCTCCGGAAGGCGAGCTTCGCTTCGTCGTCCAGCGTCAGGTTAAGGCCGAGCGGCTGCTCTCGCAGACCTTCAAGCGGTTCAGCGCGCTGTTGACGACATCACGATACATCGTCTGGAGTGCCACCAAGTGAGCGCGTCAGCCAAGGGAGAGCGCCTCGATCGAGTCCTCGCCCAACACCGCCTCGGGACCCGTTCGGAGGTGACGAAGTTCATTCGGCAGGGTCGCGTCAAGGTGGACGAGGTGCTCGTGACGGACCCCTCCATCCGCATCGGCAGCGCGGCGCGCGTGACGGTTGACGACTTCCTCCTGGAGGCGCCCCCCGTGCTCGTCGCCTGGCACAAGCCCATGGGCGTCATCTGCACGGTCGACGACCCCTGGGGTCGGAAGGACCTGGGCACAGAGGTCACAGAGTGGCTCCGGCGTGGGCTGCATCCGGTGGGGCGCCTCGACGCGGACACCTCGGGGCTCCTGCTGTTCAGCGCGAGCGGCGACCTCACTCAGCGGCTCCTCCACCCCAAGCGACGCATCGAGAAGCAATACCGCGCGACGCTGGAAGGCCCTCTGACCCCAAAGGCTGGACTCGCCCTGACGAGGCAGCTTGAGGCGGGCGTGGAGACCTCCCTGGGGGTCTTCCGGGCGTCCGGCGTGAAGGTGAACATCGAGCCGCCGACCGTCGAGCTCGTCGTCACCGAGGGCAAGAATCGGATGGTGCGGCGAATGCTGGCGAACTCCGGCCACCCCGCCGCGTCCCTTATGCGCCTGCGCTTCGGCAACATCATGCTGGGTGACCTCGAGGAGGGTGAGTGCCGCCCGATCCCCGACGATGAGCTCGCGCAGCTTCAGGGGTTGACCCACCGGGCGCACGAAGAAGAATGAGAGGCTGGAGATGCTGCCTGAAATCAAAGTTGTGCAAGAGGCCCTCACAGAGCAGCGGCTCGACGGCTGGCTCCTCTATGACTTCAAGGGCCAGAACCCCACGGCGCTGTCCGCGCTCGACAGGGTCGGCAAGATGCTCACGCGGCGATGGATGTGCTGGTTGCCTCGGATCGGTGAGCCCTGCCTGATCCACCACGCGATCGAGGCCGGCCCCTTCGCTGATCTTCAGATGCCCAAGGCGAGCTACGCGAGCTGGCAGAGCCTCGACGCCCTGCTCCGCCGACTGCTGCCGACGGGCGGTCGCGTCGCGATGGAGTATTGGCCCGGCGGCGGCATCCCCTACCTCTCCCGCGTCGACGCCGGGACCGTCGAGCGCGTGCGGGCCTTCGGCGTCGAGGTCGTCAGCTCCGCGCACCTCGTCCAGCTGCTCCTCTGCCGCTGGGACGAAGCTCAGGTCGCCTCCCATCGACGCGCGGCCATGCAGCTCGAGGTGGCCAAGGAGGGCGCGTTCCAGCTCATCGGTGACCGCCTGCGCGCCGGCCGCCCGGCCCTCGAACACGAGGTGCAGGACTTCCTCATGCAGCGCTTCGCCGAGGGCGGGATGATCACCGATCACGCGCCCATCGTCGCGGTCGGTCCCCACAGCGGCGACCCCCACTATGTGCCGTCCGCGGACTTACCGACGCCCATCGAGCGGGACTCCGTGGTCATGATTGATCTCTGGGCCAAGGAGAATGATCCAAGGGCCACGTTCGCCGATGTGACGTGGATGGCGTTCACCGGGCGTGAGCCGCCGGAGCGCGTCCGCGAGGTCTGGGACGTGGTCGTGCGAGGACGTGATCTCGGCCTGTCGACCATCGCCGAGCGTCACGGCCGCGGCGAGACCATGCTCGGTTGGCAGATTGATCGCGTGGTCCGCGACTACATCGGAGGTCGCGGATACGGCGAGGCCTTCTGCCATCGCACGGGTCACAACATCGGCGCGAACGCGGACCACGGCGACGGTACGCACCTCGACGATCTCGAGACCCAGGACGCCAGGCCGCTGATGGTCGACACCTGCTTCAGCATCGAGCCGGGGGTCTACTTGCCGGAGTTCGGGGTCCGCAGCGAGATCAACGTGGTCCTCGAGGCCAGCGGCCCCAAGGTCTATACGCCCGCGCAGCGGAGCCTCAGGCTGCTCGGCTAAGCCTCAGCGCGGATGTCTGCGGCGTCTGGCCGCGAGCGCGAGCAGGGTCGCCACCACCCCAATCGAGGGACTCGGGGTATCTGTCGCGGCACAGCTACAGCCAACCCAGGGTGCGAGCGGGGTCGCGTCGAGCGGTCGTCCTGAGGCCAGCGAGGGGGCAGAGACGGCGGGGGGGATCCGAGCGTCGGCCATCACCGGCCCATCCTCCCCAAGCGCTACCGTCGCGTCGGCCGGCTTCGTCGCGTCGAGGGCAGGCGGGAGCGCCACGTCGGCCAGGGCAGAAGTATCGCGGGCAAGCGGCAAGACCACGTCGGCGACGGCACCGTCGGGCGGCGGGCGCAGATCCGGGATCGGTGGAGCCTCGCCGTCCAAGGCAGCGGCGTCCAGGTGGCCATCCAAAGTGGCGGCGTCCACAGTGGCGGCGTCCAGGGCGGCGGCGTCCACCTTCGCGTCGACAACAGCGGCGTCCACCTTCGCGTCCACGACAGCGGCGTCCACATCCGCGTCCACAACAGCGGCGTCCACCTCCGCGTCCACAACCGCGGCGTCCACCTCCGCGTCCGGGACCACCACGGCCGCGACGATCACCACGCTCCCGAGTCGAACCCGGTTGTCGCCCTGAAGCGGCTCTAGCGCGTACCCTTCAACCTCCGCCGTGACGCTCTGAAGCCCGCCGGGCGTCAGCGCCGAGACGGGCACAACCTCCTCCATCGCGAAGGTGCACACCCCATTGGCGGGCGTGTTCTGGCAGCCGAAGCGACCCCCGATGATCCCGCCGATCCGAACCGTGACCTCAAGGGACCCTCGCTGCTGATCCGCACGGTTGAAGACGCTGAGGCGCGAGACCCGAATCGAGTCCTGCCCTGCTCTGACCATGGCCGGTGGGGCGGGAGAGACGATCGCGTCCCGATAAGCCCCATTGACGAAGTCGAACGCGACGACCGCGAGGTCGTCGACCGGAGTGGCCTCGGCGGCTCGATGGGCCTGAAACGCCGCGACGTCGTCGGAGAGGAGCGTGACCCCTCGAAAGGGGATTTGGGAGGGGTGCATGATCGACGGGAATCGGCTCTCGTGCATCTGTCCGTGGGCGTGCCCGACCTCGTGCATGACGACCTGCGCGAGGCCGAATTCGGCGGGCTGAAGTCGGCCGTAGAAGCTCTCGTAGACCCGTTCCTCATCGAGGGTGAAGTGCTGTTCGCTGAGCAGGACGATGTCGACGTCGTGGTCCGCCGCGTCCCCAAAGGTCGGACAGCGGATCCCGCCGGGCAGAGGGCAGGCCTGGTTGCCCGCCGGGCCGCCGACCACGGGGAAGATGAACGTGACGCCGAGCACGTTCTGCGGGATGGCCACGCCCCAACGCGCCGCGACCTGGGCGCGGGTCTGGAACGTGAGGCTGTTCCTCGCGTCTCTTGGGCCGTTGACGTCGACGGGCGGATCAACGAAGGCCCACTGAGGGGCGAAGACATTCCAGCGCGAGATGGCCTCGCGGACGGGTGCGTCGAGCGCGCTGTCCGCACAGCCGGAGTCGTTGACCTTCACGCAGACGTTGAGCGGCGCGGGGTTATTGGCCCATCGACCGCAGAGGCAACCGGCGGCCGCGCTCGTCGTGAGGAGCATGGACGTGAAAAACGCGGCCGCGCCGAAGAGAGTCAATCGCCCCATCAGCGTGCGGTCTCGATGACTTCGCGCCACCGAAGGAGCAACTCGGGATCGGGGGTCTCGCCCTCGGGCCGAGCCGTCGTGAGGGACTCGGCCGTCACCCGCAGCACCCGATCACCCGCGAGCGTGAAGAAGGCCCATCCCCTGCCCAGCCGCCGCGCCTCGAAGAGCCCAAGCTCACCGGCGACCGTCAGCGGCACCGAAGGCAGCGCCTCCTCACGCGGCAGGAAAAGGAGGTACGTCCGACCTTTGAGACAGCGGGGATTTCCGGCGAGCTCGCGCTCGGACCCCGTCGAGACGTCAAGCACCTTGACGACCTGCGACCGTTCAATCCACGAGGTCGGCGAGCCTCGCAAGACCTCGTGGAGCTGAAGCGTAAGGCGTTCAATCGTCGCGCCTTGCGGCGTGCGGACCTCGCGGAGCTCGATGACCGTCGCGATGACAATAAGCTCGCTGTCCCGCGCCACGGTCGTGGGCGTCTGCGGGGTGTAGCTCAGGGCCTTTGCCGGCATCGGGAGCAGAAGGGCGATGGTGAGAAGTAGGGCGAAGCGCATGGGGCGACTCAATCCGTGCTGAAGAGGCGAAGGACCTCGCTCGGCGTCGTATGACCGGCACGAAGCAAGAAGCCTGCGTATTGCCTGAACGTCGTGATCGATCGAGCCTCGGCGGCGATCTTTTTCAGCGAGGTCTCCTGCTCGCCGAGCCCGATCGCCTCGCGAAGGGTGTCGTTATTACGGAGCACCTCATAGACGCCGACCCGGCTCTGGTAGCCGGTCCGACTACAGGCCTCGCAGCCCGCGCCCTTGAAGAGCGTCTCGCTCTCGGCCATCGGCAAGACGCCGGCCCGGTCGAGGTTGTGGCGGACGACGTCGTTGTAGGCATGCGGCGTCTTGCAGGAACGACAGGCGCGGCGCACGAGGCGCTGGGCGATCACGACGTCGACGGCCGTGGACACGAGGAAGCTCGGGCAGCCCATCTCCACGAGCCGCGTCACCGCCTCGACCGCACCCTCGGTGTGCAGGGTCGACAGGACCAGGTGGCCTGTCAGCGCGGCCTCAAGCGCGATGCGTGCGGTCTCCAAGTCACGCATCTCGCCGATCATGATTACGTTCGGATCCTGGCGAAGGAGCGCGCGGAGGGCAGCGGCGAAGGACATGCCGACCTCATCGTGGACCTGCGTCTGATTGACCCCGCCGAGCGTGTATTCGATCGGATCCTCGAGCGTGACGATGTTGAGATCGTTGGACTGTTGCTTTCGCTCGTTGATGGCCGAGTACAGCGTCGTCGTCTTGCCGGAGCCGGTGGGACCGACGACGAAGATGCCCCCGGTGGGCCGATAGATGGCCTTGCGGACGACCGCGGCGAGGGGCTCGGAAAGGATCAGCTGATCGAGCGGGACGAGGCTCTTTTCAGCGTCGAGCACGCGCATGACCACCTTCTCGCCCCACAGCGTCGGCAAGATGTTCACGCGCAGATCAAACGTCTTCTCCCCGACCTTCAGCCCGATTCGTCCGTCTTGTGGGCGGCGACGTTCGGCGATGTCCATGTCGGCGAGGATCTTGATGCGGCTGGCGAGGGGCGGGTGGAACCGGGACTGCAGGTCCTCCCGGAAGGCGACGAGCCGTCCGTCCACGCGGAAGCGCACCCGGCAGTACGTATCACTCGGCTCGATGTGGATGTCCGACGCGCCGCGGTTGAGCGCGTCCGTGACGATCTCGTTCACTAACTTGATGATCTGATCGCCGGGAATGTCACCCGTGCTGCGCTTGACCCTCGCCTCGGGCTCGAGGATGGACACATCGGCGGCGCGGTATTGCTGGGTGACCCGCGAGCCCGACAGGCTTGCCAAAGGCCGCCCAATGGCCGCGCGGATCGTCGAGGCGGAATACTGGCGGTAGTCCTCCTCGGCGCAGGCAAAGACCTGGAGCTTCATGCCCGGCGCGGCGGCCTTGATCGCCTCGAGGGCCCCGGGGTCGTGGGGCCGCGTCGTCACGATGGTCAGCTTGTCGCCCTCGGCCTCGACGGGCACGATCTGGTGTCGCTCGAGGGTCGCCTGCGGGATGGAGCCGTAGACCTCGGCGTTGAACGGGAAGTCAGCGAGCCGAACGAAGCGGTGAGACGCGAGCATGTTCTGCGTCTGGAGCCGCATCGCCAAATACTTGCAAACGTTGGAGGCGACCTGGGGGAGGTGCTCAAACAACCGATAAAACGCCTCCCGCGAGAGGACCACGCAGGCGGTCGGTCGCATCGTGCGCACCGTCGCCGTACGCGGCCCCTCGAGCAGGAGGGCCATCTCACCGAAAAACTCACCTGGACCCAGAGTGGCCACGCGCTGCTCGACGCCCATGGTGGCGTCGTTGACGAGCACCTCGACCTTGCCCTTGGCGAGGATGAACAAAGCCTCGCCTGGAGTGCCTTGGACGATCACCTCGTCGCCTTCAGCATAATCGAAGTAGCCGGCGGCCTGGGCGATCCTGAGTCGGGAGTCGGCCTCAAGGCCGCGGAACATCTCGACGTGCTCAAGAAACTGGGCAATGCGGTGGGGATCGATCTCACGGGGGGTCATGGCCATTGCTTCACTCCTCGGGCCGACTTTTTCGGGATCGCCAGCGTGCGGCTATACTGCTTCACCTATGCCACCTTTTGCCAAACTCCGACGTTCGCCCTTCGTCTCTGTCCTCTGCCTCCTCTCGCTCCTTTCGCTTTGGTCCTGCGACGGCGGCACAACGGCGTGCACGGACAACGGAGACTGCCGCGAGGGTTTCATCTGCGCGACTGGCCAGTTCGAGGGCGAGTGCGTGCAGTACGTGCCGGTGACGACCTGCGGGATGACCTTCTGCGACCGGGTGACGCAGTCCTGCATAGATGGGATCTGCGTCGCCAAAGTCGGCGCGGGGGCCGACGGGCTCGCCTCAATGCCCGGCGCCGACGCGAGCACCGATGCTGCCGAGCTCGGCGCCGACCGCCTCAACGCGGGGGACGACGGCGCCCTCTCCTCGCCCGACCTCTCGGCTGATCTTCCGGTGGACCTGCCCGCGCCCGTCGTCGTCATCACGGCCCCGCTTGAGGGCCAGTCGTTCATCGACGAGCGCGCCGTTCTCGAAGGGCAGATTGTCGGCCTGTATCCGCAGTCCACGACGTCGTTCACCGTCGACGCAGACCTCACCGAACGCGCGCTCGTCCTCGACGAACGCGACCACTTCCGCGTCGAGCTCTCCCTGCCCCCCGGTCGCCACACGATCACCGTCCACGCCGAGCAGGGAGCCTTTCGGGGGCCGACCCGCGTCTCCCAGGCCGTCGGCTTCCGCCTCGACTTCTTTGTTCGTCGTCGGGCCGCCGGTTTCGAGATGGACGGCGCGCCGTTTCGCTTCACGGGCCTGAACACCCCCGACCTGCGAGAGCTGGCGTTTCAGGCCGCGCTCGGGGGCACCGATCTCGCAGTCGAGGTCATATCGGAGGCCCGCACGCTCGGGGTGCGCGTGCTTCGCGTCCCGGCCTGCGATGATCGCCCTGGCGCGCGCACGGTGATCCAGTCGGCACCGGACACCTACGAAGAGCCCGGGCTCGTCGCGCTCGATCGGGTCATCGCCGCAGCCGGAGACGCGGGCCTGAAGGTCACGCTGCCCTTGGTCGACGGCACCGACGCGCTCGGCGGGATCAACCAGTACCTACGCTGGGCCGGCTATCTCGCGCCCATCCAGTCAGACAAACGACTGTTTTTTGAGCGCGGCCCACTCCGAGAACAATTCAAACGGTACGTCCGCGCCTTGCTCGCCCGAGAGAACACGATCACCCGGCGTCGTTACGGCGAAGATCCGACCATCTTCTCCTGGGAGATCTTCACGACGTTCGACGCGGCCGGGACGTTTGCCCCGGCCATGGCGGGCGCCGAGGTGGCCGACTTTCTGGGTGACGTGAGTCAGGTGATCAAGGCCGCGTCGCCACAGGCCCTCGTCGGCACGGGCGAGGTCGGCTACGACGTCAACCCCACCCTCTACGGGCGCGCCGTCGACCGATTTCGAGAGGTCGGGCTCATCGGCCTCTTCGACGCCAGCCACGCCGTCGCGTACTCGCGAAACATCCGCATCGGCACGGTGGACTATGCCGGCCTTCAGCTCGTGCCCGACGCGCTCAGCTTTCCGGGGGACATCTTGAGCTACTCCAACCTCGGGGCCGACTGGATCCGAGGCCACGCCGCGCTCGCAGCGACCGAAGGCAAGCCCCTCGTCGTCTCGAACGCGGCGCTGAACATGGCGATCCTCGACGCACCGGGCCGAAGGCAAGCACTCGACGCGTTCCTCGACGAGTTCGGCGCTCTGGAGCTGTCAGGCTTCGTCGTCGGGAACTTCCACGCCGATGCCTTCAACCGCGGCAATGATCCGCACGGCTTCGCCTGGCGGAATCAGAGCGCGGTCGAAGACCCGAACAACGAGCTGGTACTGGTCATTCAAGGTGCCGCCTCGCAGACCGCGCCGTCACCCTAAGGGGCACTGGCTCCAGAGCTCAGCGCGTCTCTTCGAACTCGGCGTCGATCACATCGTCGCCGGGCTTTCCACTCGGCGCCGCGCCCCCCGGGGCCTCGCCGCCGTCCGCGTCCGAGCCTGGACCCGCGCTGGTCGCCTGGTACATGGCCTCCGACGCCTTGTGACTCGCCTGGGTGAGCGCCTCGAGATCCCGCTTGATGCGGACCGTATCCTCGCCCGCGAGCGACTCCCGCAAGGTCTTGACCGCCGCTTCGAGGCCGTCTTTGTGGGTCCCGAGCTTGTCCCCGTTCTCCCGCAGGAGCTTGTCGGTGTTCCAAGCCATCGAATCGGCCTGGTTCCGCAGCTCGATCTCTTCCTTGCGCGACTGGTCCTCGGTGGCGTGGGACTCAGCGTCCTTGACCATCCGCTGAATGTCGGCTTCGGTCAGCCCACCCGATGAGGTGATCGTGATGTTCTGCTTCTTGCCGGTGGCCTTGTCGATGGCGCTGACGTTCACGATGCCGTTCGCGTCAATGTCAAACGCCACCTCAATCTGAGGCACGCCCCGAGGGGCCGCCGGGATGCCATCCAGGTTGAACTTGCCCAGGGTCCGATTGTCCTTGGCCATCGGCCGCTCGCCCTGAAGGACGTGCACGGTGACGGCTCCCTGGTTGTCCGACGCGGTCGAGAAGGTCTCGCCCTTCTTGGTGGGGATGGTCGTATTACGCTGGATGAGGGTGGTCATGACCCCACCGAGGGTCTCGATGCCGAGCGAGAGCGGGGTCACGTCGAGCAGGAGGATGTCTTTGACCTCGCCCCCGAGCACGCCGGCCTGAACCGCAGCGCCGAGCGCCACGACCTCATCGGGATTGACGCCCTGATGGGGGTCTTTGCCGAAGAACTTGCGAACGGCCTCGAGGACCATCGGGACCCGCGTCGACCCACCTACGAGGATGATCTCGTCGATGTCGGACGCCGACTTGCCCGCGTCCTTCAGCGCCTTGCGGCAGGGCTCAAGCGTCTTCTCGACGAGATCGCCGATGAGCTGCTCGAACTTCGCCCGCGACAGCCGCAGGTTGAGGTGCTTGGGGCCGCTGGCATCGGCCGTGAGGAACGGCAGGTTGATGTCAGTCTCAGGCACGCTCGACAGCTCGATCTTCGCCCGCTCACCGGCCTCCTTCAACCGCTGCAGCACCATGCGGTCGTTCGAGATGTCCAGGCCGCTGTCCTTGCGGAACTCGGCCGTGAGGTAGTCGATGACGCGCTGGTCGAAGTCGTCGCCGCCGAGGTGCGTATCACCGTTGGTCGACATGACCTCGACGACGTTCTCACCGACCTCGAGCACGGAGACATCGAAGGTGCCGCCGCCGAGGTCGTAGACAACCACAAGCTCGTCGCGCTTCTTGTCGAGCCCGTAAGCGAGCGCGGCAGCCGTCGGCTCATTGACGATGCGGCGCACCTCGAGACCGGCAATCCGACCGGCGTCCTTGGTGGCCTGACGCTGGGCGTCGTTGAAGTAGGCAGGCACCGTGATGACCGCCTCGGTGACCGTCTCGCCGAGGTACTTCTCCGCGGCGCGCTTGAGCTTCTGGAGGATCTTGGCGCTGATCTCGGGGGCCGACCAGTTCTTGTCCTCGATGCGGACCTCGACGCCCCCAGACTTGCCCTCGACGACCTTGTAGGGCACCCGGCGACGCTCCTCGCCGCCCTCCTCAAACTTGCGCCCCATGAAACGCTTGATGCTGTAGACGGTGTTCTCGGGGTTCGTAATGGCCTGCCGTCGGGCGACCTGACCGACGAGGATCTCGCCCTTTCGATCCCAAGCCACCACGGACGGCGTGGTGCGCGCGCCCTCCTCGTTGGGAATGACCTTGGGCTCGCCGCCCTCCATGACAGCGACAACCGAGTTGGTCGTGCCCAGATCGATCCCGATGATTCTTCCCATGAACTTTTCCTCCTAAGTGCAGCCAATGACGGGCGGACTCTAAGCACGCGCTGCGGGCTGTCAACCGCCCAGATGCACGGCGCGGCTCTATCCGACCGTATGTCCACCGTGGTCGTCGAAGTCCTCGAGATCCCCGAGGTCAACGTCGACTTCGACCTCGCGGGCGTTTCGGGCCGCGTCGAGGGCGTTTCGGGCAGTCTCGCGGGCGTTTCGGGCCGCGTCGACCTGGACGGCGGGCGTCGGGGGATAGGTATAAGCCGCGTCCGCGACCCCCATGGCCGTCCGCTCGTCCGGCGTGTAGACGAAGTCGAGATACTTCGCGAGTCGCTTGGGGCTGAGGCTCAGGCCCTCGTGACGGACCAGCTCCTCAAGCCCGGTGAGTAGGTCGGCCGCGGTGGCCATGCGGTGCCCCGGGTCCTTGATGAGCGACTTCTCGCACAGATCGCTGATGCCACGGGGGATGCCGGGAATGAGCCGCGCGAGGGGCTTCTGATAGGTCTCCCGAATCGCTCTGAGCGTGGCGAACTCATTGTCTGCGGAGAAGGGGTGCTCGCCGCTGATGAGCTCGTGGAGGACGACGCCGAGCGAGAAGACATCGCCGCGCAGGTCGGGCTCGACGCCGCAGGCCTGCTCCGGGCACATATAGTTCACGGTGCCCACGAGGTTGCCGCGCCCCTCCTCACCGGGGCGGACCGCGGCTCGGGCGATGCCGAAGTCAACCAACTTGACGACCCCTCCGAGGGAGATCAGGACGTTGCTTGGGTTGACGTCGCGGTGAACCACCTGGAGGGGTCGACCGGAGAAGTCCGTGGCCGTATGGGCGTAGTCGAGAGCCTCGGCGACGGCGCGCACAATTTGGATCGACAGCTCGATGGGCACGCGAGCCGAGAGGCAACGCTGGGCGACGTCCGCGAGGCTCGCCGGTGATCGGTCTTCGAGGCCGACCGCGTGGCAGCCGTGGTGGCGACCCGGAGTCGGCCCGAGGAGAAGCGTTCGGAGCAGCTCGGGGTGGTCAGACTGCAGCTCACGAAGGAGCGGATCTCGTTGGGGCGCGACGAGCTGCGTGTCAATGAGCGCGAGATCCAGATGGCCCTCAGCCGAGCGTTCCCGACACTGGGACGCATCGAGGGCCGTCACGATCTCCACATCGACCCGCTTGCCGATCGCGTTGGAGATGGCCTCGCGCCAAGCCACGTCACGCGTCGCCACGAGGACTCGTCGCCGATGGCGTCGGGCCGTCCGATGAAGCCGCCCGAGATCCGTGCCCGGGAGGTACTCCATGGCGATATAGGCGAGGCCAGCCTCAACCCCGACCTCATAAATGGGGATGATGTGGCCGTGATGAAGGTGCGCGGCAAGCCGGGCCTCATCCATAAGGAGCTTGACGAACCCGGCCTCGGCCTCCAAGTGCGGCAGGATGCGCTTGATGGCCAGATGTCGCGTGAAGCCCTCGACCCCGTGCCGACGCGCGAGGAAGATCTCCGCCGTGCCACCGGTGGCGATCTTGCGGAGCAGGGTGTACGGGCCGAATGGGCTCGAGGTGTTTGAACCTCGGCCGGGACCTCTTGAGCTCACGGAGGACTCGCGTCGGGCCCGGGCACGTCGGCGGCCACGTCGACCGAAAGGTCAAGCAGCTTGACGTCCGTGATGGGGCCATCCTCGGGTTCGCCGTCGCCCCGGCTGACGTCCGGCAGCAGGCTCCGATCGACGCAGAGCCTTCGAACACAACGCTCCTGGGTGAAGCAGTCCTCGTCGTCACTACAGCCGCGAGTCGGCACGTCGGGCCGGCACGATACGCAGACCAGGACGAGCAGCGCGACGATGCGGAGGTTCAAAACCGCCCCCCCAGTCCGCCGCCCAAAGCGCCATTGACCGTGCCGCCTGAACCGCCGTCGAGAAATACGAGCCGCAGCGGTCCATCACTGGCGAGGGCCAGCATGGTCACGCCCACGAGTCCAGCGGTCAGACCCACACCCATCGAGACGTTCGAGAAGAACGCGGCTCGCTGCGTGTCGTCGACCAGGGTGAGCTGATCGGCGCGGGAGTTGGCGAAGTCCAGGCGGTCGAGCGCGCGCGCTTCCTCGGCCTTCTTGTTCGCGCTGATGCCGAACGCCGCCGCCGCCGCTCCGGAGAGGACCCCTAGCCCGAGGGCGACGTAGCCGGCGGTCTCAAGTGAAAACCCCGGACCCGTGTAGATAACCCGCGTGGCCGCGGCCTCCTGTTCGGCCGTAATTGCCGCTGAGCGGACTTCATTGAGCAACACGACCTGGGCGATCTGGCCCTTGGTAATGGTGACCGACCCCGAGACCGCCGCCCGGCCAGCGGGCCGAAGCTCAACCTTATGGGTGCCGGTCTGGAGGGTCCAGGGCCCCGGCAAGGGCGTCTTTCCCACCTGCAGATCGTCGATGAAGACCGGCACGCCCGACGAGGTCGTGACGAGCTGCACGGCCCCAAACTCCCCCGACGGGGCCGCCCCAGCCGCGAGAGGCAGGAGCGTGATGAACACAGCTGCGGTGAAGGCGCTCAACAAGGTCGGCGTTTTTACCATTGACACCGGGCTGTAACAAGGCCGCCCAGCGGTCAAGAATTCACCGAACCTTCGGAAAAGCCCGATGCTATGGATGGGCGGTGGGCTGGCTTCAGCGGCGGCGGCGGCGGAGCAGCGGAAGGGCGAGAACGAGGAGAGCGAGGGGGGCGTCCGCTCTGCGGCCCGTTGCCGCCAGACTGCAGTTGCCCCCGGCTGGCTTAATCGATCCCGCGCTCGCGGGCTGAGCGGGCTCAGCAGGCGCGGCGATCTGGTCGCACCGCGCCGCAAGGCCCTCCGCCCCGTCGCAGAGATCGGGCCGCGTGAAGCTCACAGTACCGTCCGGATGGACGCAGCAAATCGGGGCGTCACACACCAGATCGTTCAGCTGGACACCGTCACCATCCAGGCACTTCGGCGCCGGGAGCACGGACACGGTACCATCGGGCGCGGCGCAGCAGACGTCCCCGACGCAGCGGCCGTCCGCCACGACCATCCCGCCGTTCGCGGCGCAGAGAGGTGCGGGGCCGATGCGGGTCGTGCCGTCCTCACGGAGGCAGCAGATGGACTCGACACAGCGCTCCGAGAGGATCGGCGCGCCCATCGCGACGATGCACTCGGCGAAGA
>SHZC01000058.1 GCA_009692505.1 Myxococcales bacterium | reverse complement strand
CGTCGAGATGATCGTCGATGAGGTCGCCCCCGACGCCGGGATGTAATTCCCGCCCGCGTTCCTCCCGCCCGCGTTCCTCCCGCCGATCTCGGCCCGCCCGATCCCAGCGTTTGCTTTCCCCCGCGACTTGATCTTTCATCCCGCCGAAAGACGCGTGATGACTCAGCCGCTCCCCTCCTCATCGCCCCCTCCCGCCCCCTCCGCACGACCCGTCCAAGGCGGCTCGAGCGGCGATCTCATGAAGATCTTCGAGGGTCGCGGCGAGGACACGCTCAGCCCCGAAGAACGCCGCCTCGTCGAGGGCAGCCGCACGGTCTTTCGCGAGCTCGACAAAGTGCTCAAGGCCATCGGCCTCTACGGCCTTGAGCATCAGGGCACGACGCGCTTCCGGGCGGTGTTCCGCCAAGCCGTGATGTCCACCATCGCCGGCTCCGAGGACGGCATGAACCTCGCGGTCGGACCCTACGAGTTCACGTTGCACGACATCGCAGTTTACCAAAACCCCAACCCCGACAAGAACTTCATCTACCGATTCTTCCAGGACGGGATCCGCACCCTGCACATCGAGCCGGGGGTCAGCGACGACGAGCTCGACGCGCTCGTGGATGTCCTGTTGACGAATTGGGAGGACCCCGCGCTCTTCGAGGACGACGCGGTCACCCTGTTGTGGAGCAAGAACTTCGAGCACATCACCTATGAGGTCATGGAGTCGTTTCAAGACGCGGCCCCCGCGGACGCCGATCTGAAGGACTACACCGTCACGGGGGTGATGGAGCGGGTCAAAGAGGCGGGCGGGCCCTCGGGGACCGTCAACGTCGTCGGCCAAGGTCGAAGCGCACCTGCGGGGGCGGATGGGCGGGCGCCTGAGGCTTTCGGCAGCGGATCGATGCCGGGGGGTGGCCGCGGGGTCGTCGACCTCTCTGCGGCCGGTGTGAGCCCCGAGGAGGTCGACGCGTTCGTCGAGTCCCCGTTTGCCATGGACGAGCACGAGTTCCTCGTCCTCAAACGCATCGTCGAGACGGCCGGCGACGCGACGCTCGAGAAGTTCGTAGAGATCCTCTTCCGGGTCGCCCTCGTCGACGATGGCGAGGCGCTCGAGCGCGTCACCTCAACCATCGAGCGCATCGTGGGCTTGCTCCTCATGTCTGATCGGGTCGACGATCTTCGACGGGTGCTCGGCAAGCTGCGCGCGCTGACGGGCCCCGAGGGTGAGCTCCTCTTCGAGAACCTCCAGACCATCTCTACCCTCTTCGCCTGCATCGGGAACGCCGACTTCGTCGACCGGGTTATCCTTGGCCTGGAGACGGCAACGGCGGAGCGCGCGCCGGTCTACCTGTACCTGCTCCGGCTCCTCGAGCCTCAGTCGGCCATTCACATCGCGCGGGCCGCCGGTCGCCTCAGCCCCGGGGAAAAACGAAACGCGGTCTTCGACTATCTCGCGGAGATCATCGGCGGCTCGATTCGTGAGGTCGGCCGGCTGCTTCAGAACTGCAATGCGCCACACGCCCACGATCTCATCCGCATCCTGCGTTCGATTGATCACCCCGATGTGGTGTCGGCGATCAACGCCGCTCTGCAGAACCACGATGCCGCAGTGCGCCTCGAGGCCCTGTCCAACCTGCCCGCCGACCGGCTCAATGCCTACCTGCCTCAACTCCTCAATGCCTCGAAGGACCGGGCAAAAATCATACGGAACAAGGCGCTGCATATGCTCGCCCGACTCGCGACGCCGCAGGTTCATCTTCATCTCATGCAGCGGGTTCGAGAGAAGGACTTCATTCAGGTCGAACTCGACGAGAAGAGGCGGTTTTTTGCGGCGATCGCGTTGACCGGAGATCCCAGCGAGTACTTCCTCGGGCTCCTGGATGAGCGATCGTTTTTCTCGCGACGGGACGACGAGGATCACCGGGCCTGCGCCGCGATGGGCCTGGCCCTGCGGATGTCGGCTGCAGCCTTGCCGCTCTTCGAACGCGAGATGAAGAGGAAGCTCCAGTCCGACCAGGTCAGGGAAGCCTGCGCCTGGGCGCTCCAGCACGTCCGGCAGAACAAGGAAGAGCGCACCCGCCAGCTCTACGAGATCTTCTTCCGCGGCGTCCTCTCAGGTGTTGCGTCGTGAGCACCGGCGCGCAGCTCGGCTTCCTCTCTGAGATTGACGATCAGAAGGAGGGCGGCGTTAACAGTCATGGGCGCGCCCTCATCAATGGGATCTTCGTGCTCATCCGCTCGGCGGGCATGCACGACCTGAGCAACGACGCCCTGGTCCGGCCCACGAACAGCCTGATCGAGGCGGTCAACGGCTTCATGGAGGCGTTTCACGAGGAGGCCTCCGTTCAGCTCCTCGACGGGGCGTTCTTCGTCAATCGGCGGCTCATCAAGCTCGACTTCAGCACGTTCCAGAACGCTCGATCTCTGCGGCGAATCTTCGAGTTCCTGAGCATCAACGAGTTCACGTTCACGGCTTCGACCACCAAGGACGCGCTCAACGCGTTTCTGGTCGCCTTCTTGAAGGTCGCGCGGGAGCGACACGGCTCCATCACCGATTTTCCGCTCGGGACCATTCGACTTCGAAACGTCGAGATCAAAGAAGATCAGCGGGGGGAGACGACGAAGGATCCGCGGACCCTTGTCCTGAAGTCCTACGCCACGGGCCTCCTCATGCTCCGGTCCTTCGTCAACGATCTCCGCAAGGGCAAGTCGCCCCGGCACGCCCGGGTCAAGCGCCTCTGCCTTGAGCTCATTGATGTCGAGCCGAGGCTCCACAACCTCCTGCTCGCGCTGCTCCACCTGGAGACCTACAAGGGCAACCTCTTCTGCCACATGCTCAACACCGCCGTTCTCTCCATCGTCTTCGGGCGGCGGCTGGGGCTGACGCGGAACCAGCTCGTCGATCTCGGGATGGGGGCGTTTCACCACGATCTGGGGTGGGCGATGGTGGGCGCGCTCGACGGCGGCGCAGGTCCGACCGGCGAGGGTGCGGACTCGCTTCATTCGGAGGGCTATGCTCTCAACATGGACGGCGTCGCCTACAGCCCACAATGCACGCCTGCCGAGATGGACGACCTTCGCATTCGAGTCTCGCGCGCGCTTGTGCGCATGGGCGGGTTCAACGAGTCGGTCATCAATCGGCTCATTGTGGCCTTCGAGTGCCAGATCCCAGACGATGCGCCCGCCGACCGGCTGTACTACAACAACGAGACCGCGAGCTTCATGACGCACATCGTCCGCATCGCCAGTTTCTACGACGAGCTGACGACGACGCGCGCTCACCGTGCGGCGGCCTCTCCAGACACGGTCATGCGCCGAATCCTCGATGACGGCGGTCAGACCTTTGACCCGTTTCTGGCAAAGCTCTTCGCGAACTGCTTGGGCGCGTACCCCATCGGCACGGCCGTAGAGCTCGACACCGGCGAGAAGGCCCTCGTCGTTCAGCTCCCGACCCATCCCATCAACTTCCATCGGCCGGTCTTGAAGCTCTTGACCGACGCGGCCGGTCGCCGCCTGGGAAATCGCGGGCTCATGGTCGACCTCAACGAGACCCATCGTGGTGGCTCGAAGTTCGTCCGCACGATTGAGCGCACCCTACCCGCCGAGCAGCTTAACATCACTGTCACGAAGTTCTTCTTCGGCTGAGCCCAACAGCCCGTCCCGGAGTCATCGCCATGAGCTCAGAATCTCTCGCCCGAAGCTTTAACGAGACAAGCGCCGCCCTTGAGGCCCTCGGGCACCGCGTCGTCGTTCGGCGCGCCCGGGCCTTCCTCGAGACGGGAGATCTCTCCGGTGCTGAGGCCTTTCTTGAGCGGGTGCGTCAGGCCTTGCCACAGGCCGAGGTCTTGGGCCTCGCGAGCGAGCTGTCTCGCTTTCGCGAGTCCGGCGGGGAGGTCCGCGTCCTGATGGACGAGCAGGGCTGGAAAGACGGCGTCGCGCGCGAGGCGCATTTCTCTCGGGCGGTCGCCGCGGTGACCTCAACGGGGCTGTCTGGACTGACCGCCGGGCTGGCAGCAGTCCAGGCGGCGCTGGTCTCAGGTGACGGCTCCGACGCTGGTTCTGGGGTGGAGGCGACCGACGCGACCGCCGACGCCGAGAAGCCGGCGATTGGGAACATCTTCGCGGCCAGCCGACGCGCCCGAGCGGTCGTCGAGCGCCCGCTTGGGCTCGAGTCGAAGAGCCTGGATCTCGAAGAGCCGGTGACCCTTGAGGCCGAGCTGGTGGAGACCGCCCCGGGTCCGGATGCTGCAGTTGACCTTGGCTTCGCCCAGACGATGGCGCTCGAGCCGATCACGCCGTCACCCCTCCATGCCCACTCGGCGCACGCACCCATTGTCTTGCCTGAGCTTCACGCACCCCCCGAGATGGTCGTGGCACCGGCAAACGCGGCGCCGTCCAGTCAGCTGGGCGTGGCCACGATCATCGCGATCTTCCTCGCGATGGCCGCGCTCGGTGCTGGCCTCTACCTCGCTCTGAAGTAGGCGGCCTTCAGCCGACCCCGAGGATGCGGTTGATGGTCTCGTCGGCACCCGCCGGTCGAACGGGCGCGGTGTGGCCCCCGACGGCGATGAGGTGCAGGCCATACTCCGCGTTGCAGACCGGCCAGGCCCGCGCGGCCCGACCTCGCGTGACGAGGCAGAGCAGCCCATCCTCGGGTACCTCGGTGGTCGACGAGAGCATGGGCCCGATCGCGGCGAGGGCGTCGCTGTCGACGCCACCGCTCGTGCCGGCGACCAGGAGCCCGTCGGCATCGCCCACCGCAGCGGCGGCATAGCCAAACTCCGCGCGAAGAGCCTCAAGGTACATCGAGAGGGCGAGTCTCGGGTGCTCGCTCCGGTGTTGACGACGTTCCGGTTTCATCAGACCTCCTGCTTACGTTGTGGGCAACTGTAAGCAGGCGCGCAGGTCTGGCAAGTTTCTTCGAAAACCGCCGAGCCTCAGGTCGTCTCGAGCGGGATGCCCTCATCGATGAGCAGGTTGGGGATGTCGTCCCAGACCGGATAGCCGAACTTCTGGTCGGCGCGAACGAGCAACGCTTCGAGGCGGGCTCTGACCGGCTGCCCCGTGCGGTTCTTGAGGGTGCCGGCGTCGAACGCGGCATTGAGCTGGGCGAGCAACTCCGCATTCCCCACCGAGAGCTTCTCCCGCGTCTCGGGGCACACGACAAAATCGAGCAAGAGGGTGTCCATCGGCATGGTCGGCACTCTGCGCTCACCCGCCCCCGGAGATCAAGCGGAGGCCGGTCCGTCCCGCCCCTTTGGGGTCGTGTTGATTTCCGTTGATCTGTGCCTACATTGATATACAGTTCCCCCGAGGAGCATACTCAATGATACATACCGACACGGCCCTCCAAGACGACGACAACGCCGCCGCCCCGAAGCCCCGCAAGCCCCGACGCACTCATGTCGAGATCCCGAAGAGACGGGCCGATGACCAGCAAGCCGACACGCTGAGGCGCGAGGTCATCGGCATCGCCACGCTGGCTGTCAGCCTCTGTCTCTTCCTGGCACTCGTCTCCTTCAGCGCCGCCGATCTGCTGCCTGATGGACCCGCGGCCCAGACCGGACAGACGTCGAACCTCATCGGACCGGTGGGCGCATCCATCGCGGACATCTTCTTTGCGATCTTCGGCGTCATCGCGCTGCTCCTCCCCCTCGGTCTCGCTGTGCCGGGCGCGTTTTTCCTCACCGGCCGGCGCGTCTCCGTCCAGACCGCCGATGCCCTCGGCTACCCGATGTTGCTCCTCTGCGGCGCGATGCTCGCCCACCTCCTTATGGGCGGGTCGACGGTCTTCGGCCACGACGCGGGTGGCCTGCTGGGCTCCTCAGGCGCCGAGATCCTCCGAAGCCTCTTTGGCCTCACGGGGGCGTACATTCTCACTTACTCGATCCTCGCCCTGACGTTTGTCATCACGACCCGCATCAGCTTGGTGAAGTCCGTCAAGCACGCAACGACGGGTGAAGGCGCGCCGGCGCGGTTCCGGCAAGTCGGCGTGAGCGCGATGCGGCGCCTCGGCGGGTTGGGCGCGGGCCTGCGTGACCGGGCGGCGGCGTATCGAGCTCGGCGCCGCGAAACCGAGGAGCCCGACGACGTGAGCGAGGCGAAGGTCTTGGCCTTCGTGAGCCCCCGCGCGGCCGCCCGTTCAGCCAACGACAGCGCGCCTTTTGTCCTCGGCGGACGAAGCGTCGCCAAGACTGGCTTCAAGACCGAGGTCAAGAACGAGCCGAAGAGTGAGGCCAAGACCGAGGCCAAGAGTGGCTTCTTGGGGGGCTCTCAGGCTAAGCCGTCGTCTGCCTCCCGCCCGACTGCCGTGGTCACGTCCATTCCGGTTCTGAACGATGACCTCCTGGCCGAGGCGGCGTTCACGGGCGAGACCTCGGTGAACATGAGCCTCTCCGACCCGCTGGCGTCGTTCGAAGACGTCGGCCTCTCGGCGGCCCCCATCGGCCGCGGACTTGAGCCGCTCATCCGACCTCGCTTGCACGACCACCGGCCCGCCCAACTCGAGATTCCGCTGTCCGCGTCGATGAGCGCGGGGGAATACCAACTGCCCCCGCTCAGCCTCCTCGACTACGTAGACAGCAACGTCGTGGAAATCTCGCCCGACTTCCTCCATGAGCAAGCGGACAAGCTGCTTCGGGCGCTGGAGACCTATAAGATCAAAGGCCGGGTCACCGAGATTCGCCCCGGCCCGGTCGTCACCATGTTCGAGTTCGAGCCGGCCCCCGGCGTGCGAATCTCGACGATCGCCAAGCTCTCCGATGACCTGGCGATGGCGCTGAAGGCGCTGAAGGTCCGCATCGAGGCCCCGATTGCCGGGAAGGGTGTCGTCGGCTTCGAGGTGCCCAACGCGGAGCGCGAGACGGTCTGGCTGAAGGAGATCATCGGCGACGAGCGCTTCAGCAGCCGCAGGCACACCCTGCCGATCGCGCTCGGCAAGGCCATCGATGGGACCCCGGTGATCGCCGATCTCGCGAAGATGCCCCACCTCCTCGTGGCCGGCACGACGGGCTCCGGCAAGTCCGTCGGCGTCAACGGTATGATCACGAGCCTGCTGTACCACGCGGGCCCCGAAGACGTGCGCTTCATCATGGTCGATCCCAAGATGCTCGAGCTGAGCATCTATGAAGGCATCCCGCACCTCCTCCTGCCCGTGGTCACCGATTCCAAGAAGGCCGCCGCGGCCCTCCGCTGGACCTGTGACGAGATGGATCGACGATACGAGGTGATGAAGAACGCCGGCGTGCGGGACATCCGGGGATACAACGCCAAGCTCGTCGCGACCGCCACGCCCATCCGCGCAGCGTCCGCGTTCGACATCGGCGAGCCCCTGCCGCTCGACGAGGTCGACGAGGACAGCCCGGTCCAGATCGGAGATAGGCACTGGGGCTCGGCCTTTGAAGACAAGCCCGTCAAGCTCCCCTACATCGTCGTGGTCATCGACGAGTTCGCCGATCTCATGATGGTCGCCGGCAAGGAGGTCGAGTTCTGCGTGGCCCGTATTTCGCAGAAGGCCCGAGCCGCCGGGATTCACCTGATCCTCGCGACCCAGCGACCTTCGACCGATGTCATCACGGGGGTCATCAAGGCCAACTTCCCCACGCGCATCGCCTTCCAAGTCTCCAGCGGCATCGACAGCCGCACCATCCTGACCTGCAACGGCGCGGAGAACCTCCTCGGCAAGGGCGATATGTTGTTCATTCCCCCGGAGACCGGCCGACTCAAGCGCGTGCATGGGGCGTTCGTCAGCGAGGAGGAGATCCACAAGGTCGTCGCGAACATCCGCGCCCAGGCCGCACCTCAGTACATGGACGAGTCCGTCCTCCGGGACCCGAACGCCGAGGGCGAAGACGACGCCTCCACCGGGGACATGGACCCGATGTACGAAGACGCGGTCCGACTGGTCCTCCGCGAGGGCCGCGCGAGCACCAGCCATCTCCAGCGCCGCATGGCCCTGGGCTACAATCGGGCCGCCCGCATCATCGACCAGATGGAGAGCGACGGCCTGCTTGGGGCGGGTGAGGGCGCCAAGCCCCGGCAGATCAATCAGCGCGTCATGGCCGACCTCGTCTCGCGATGGGACGGCGACTCCGCGGCGGTGAACTGACACCCGGACTCGTCCTGGAGCCCGGACCGCAGGCAAAAAAAAGCCCCGTGGAGGTCCACGAGGCTTTTAGAGACAACTGGGCGGAGCGGACGGGACTTGAACCCGCGACCTCTGGCTTGACAGGCCAGCGTTCTAACCGACTGAACTACCACTCCACAGCGGGGCGCAAGCTAGCAATGACGCGGAACCACGTCAAAACTTTTCTCGCAGAAAGTGACGTCGTTGACCTTCTCGACCGCATCATGGGCGGCGAGACCGTGTTTGGGGCACTTCAAACGTTCTCCGGCGCGGCGATGGGGCTTCACCAGGCCAACGCGCGCCTGTGGATCCTGGAGGAGCACGTGCGGGACCGGGCTCTCCCCGATGCCGAAGTCGTGGCTCTGAAGCGGGAGATCGATCTCCGCAACCTCGAACGCCACCAAGCCGTCAAGGTGCTTGACGAGTTCATGGACGCGACCTGTGGTCCTGGGCTCAGCGACGACGATAGTCGAGTGGTCCTCAACTCGGAGTCCTTCGGGCAGCTCGCCGATCGCCTATCGATCCTGACCTTGAAGCTCGCGGCCCACCGGCTGGCCTCAAGCCCCGCCTTGCTTGTGCAGCTCGAGGTTCGTAGGCGTCGCCTAGAGACTTGTCTGCGACGAGAGTGGGCGGCCATGCTGTCCGGCACCGCGGTCCGCCAGACCTTCGAGGAGGCCAAGACCTATATCGCCTAGAGCAGTTCGCTCAGTCCGTCCGCTCCAAGGTCAGGCGCACGGGCAGGTGGTCGGAGTACCCCGCGCCGGTCTCGAGGTCCCAGGAACTCGGGCGTCCGCCGCTGAGGAGATAACCCGCGGAGAGCGGCCCCACCGAGTCGGGCACGAGACGCCACTCACCCGATCCATCGACGAGGTCCGGGGTCAGCAGGAGGTGGTCGAGCCGCGTCCAGTCGCCGCTGAAGTTATACGAGCTGTTCTGGGCGTTGTTCCAGCGGTTGTCGTTGCGGTCGTGAGGCGTGACGCCGCCCCCGGCCCAGGCGTTATAGAGCCTCGGCCGGGGGTCGAGGACGAGCCGCGCGTCGAGGGCCTGCACGAGCGGGCCTTCGAACTCGAAGGCGTTGAAGTCTCCCATCGCGATGATGCCCACGAGGGGACGGTCGCGGCGGAGCCCGTCCACCAACTCCGCGAGGAAGTGGCCGGAACGCAGTCGGTGCTCGTCGTCGTCGCACGGGAATGAGGTCCGGCCCTTGGCCTTCCAGTGGTTGACGAGGAAGGTCAGATCGGCCTCCGGATCCGCGTCGACGTTGACGTCAACCTGAAGGACCGGGCGGGCCTCGGGGTGGCTCCCGTCGAGCGTGACCGGCGCGCCGTCCTCGTCCAGACAGGGGTGGGCCTTGTTGATCGGGCGACCGATCTGAAAGAGCACGGGGTAACGGGACAGCAGGCTGACGTCGATGCCCCGGGGGTCGCGGCTGTTGGCGTGCCCCAGATAGGGGTATCGCTCTCCGCCCGCTTCGACGATGGCGTCTCGAAGCTGCGCGAGCACCTCCACGTTCTCAAGCTCGTTGAGGGCGACCACGTCGGCATCGAGCGCGATGAGCACGCGGGAGAGGTGCGTGAGCCGCTGCGTGAGCTGGGCTGCGTCCCACTGTCCGGCCCGGGGCGTGAACTCGCCCTCGTCGGTGTCCGGGTCATCACGGAGGTCGAAGAGGTTCTCGACGTTGTAGGTGGCGATTACGAGGCTGCGTGGGGGCGTGAAGGGGTCGGGAACGGCCGCGTCTTTGCCCGGGTCCGTGACGGAGGCATCGCCACCCAAGCCGTCAAGTCCAGGGAACGGGACCGGCGGGTCTTCGTTGCTGTCCTCGGGCACGCACGCCAGGAGGCAGAGCGTCAGTCCGAAACACGGCCAAGCCCGGCGGACCCTCAAGTCACGGGTCCGAGGGGAAGCAGGAGGTCCGGCCCAAAGGAGGCGAGGAGCGGGGCTTCAAGGAGGGGCACGCTTCAACTCCGGCGACCTGAGGAAAAGGATGTGGGCGGGACAGGGCTTGAACCTGCGACCCGCGGCATGTAAGGCCGCTGCTCTACCGACTGAGCTACCCGCCCAACGCAGGTTCTGTTTTCCCAAAAAACCGGAAGACATCTCGTGAAGTCACTTGACCATCACGCGCTCGGCAGATCCTCGCCGGCCAGAGGTGGGTGCGCCGCCTTCTCCATCTCTCGGGCGATGCGGCCCTTCCACAACGCGCCGTTGTGCTGGAGCGCGAGGCCCAAGACCTCGTCGGCATGATCGACGAGCACGATCTCGATGCCCTTGCGGACCTGCTGCGGGATCTCCCGGATGTCCTTCTTGTTCTCTCGGGGGATGATCACCGTACGGATCCCCCCTCGCTTGGCGGCGAGCACCTTCTCCTTGAGACCCCCAATCGGCAGGACCCGACCCCGGAGTGTGATCTCCCCGGTCATGGCCACATCATGGCGCACGGGCAGCTTGCACAACGCGCTCACGAGGGCGGTGGCCATGGTGACGCCGGCCGAGGGGCCATCCTTGCCGACCGCGCCCTCGGGGAAGTGAACGTGCAGATCCACCTCCTGATAGAACGCTGGATCGAGCCCCAGATCGGCGGCGCGGCTGCGGACATAGCTCATGGCCGCGCGCGCGCTCTCTTGCATCACGTCGCCGAGCTTGCCGGTGATGGTCAGCTTGCCCTTGCCCGGGACGACGGAGACCTCCGTCTGGAGCAGGTCGCCGCCATAGGGCGTCCAGGCCAGCCCGTTGACGAGCCCGATCTCGTCGTTCAGCTCGGTCACGCCATACTTGAACTTGGGCGGGCCGAGCAACTTCTGGACGGCGCTGGTCGTAATCCGAAACGCGAAGTCTTCGATGGGAGTGCCCAGGTTGCGCTTGGCCAGCGCCTCTCGGGCGATCTTCCGGCAGACCGAGGCGATCTCACGCTCGAGACTGCGGACCCCGCTCTCCTTCGTGTACCGATTGATGAGGAGCTCGAGCGCCGAGTCCGTCCACTCGACCTTGGCCTTCTCGAGGCCGTTGCGCTCGAACTGCTTGGGCACGAGGTGTCGCAGCGCGATGGCGAGCTTCTCGTTCTCGGTGTAGCCGGACAGCGGGATGATCTCGAGCCGGTCCTGCAGCGGCAGCGGGATCTGGTGCATATTATTCGCCGTGGTGATGAACATCACCTGCGAGAGGTCGTAGTCCAGATCCAGGTAGTGGTCGTTGAAGGTCGTGTTCTGCTCGGGATCAAGGACCTCCAAGAGGGCTGCCGAGGGATCGCCGCGGAAGTCCGTGCTCATCTTGTCAATCTCGTCGAGCAGCACGACGGGATTGCTCATGCCGGCCTTCTTGAGGGCTTGGACAATCTTGCCGGGCATGGCCCCGATGTACGTGCGCCGATGGCCTCGAATCTCAGCCTCGTCACGGACGCCACCTAGGCTGATGCGAACGAACTTGCGGCCAGTGCAGCGGGCAATCGAGCGGGCCAGCGAGGTCTTGCCGACGCCGGGCGGGCCGACCAGACACAGGATCGGTCCCTGAAGCTTCTCGACGAGGCCATGAACCGCGAGATACTCAAGGATTCGCTCCTTCGGCTTCTTCAGGCCGTAGTGGTCCTCCTCCAGGATCGCCTCGGCGCCCTCGATGTCCTTCTTGTCGGGCGTCATCTCCATCCAGGGTAGGGAGATGATCCAGTCGATGTAGTTGCGGACGACCGTCGCTTCGGCGCTCATCGGGCTCATCATCTTGAGCTTTTTGAGTTCCTTGCGGACCTTGATGGTCGCCTCCTTGCTCATCTTCTTGTTGCGGATCTTCTCCTCAAGCTCCTGCATCTCATTCTTGAACTCGTCGCGCTCGCCCATCTCCTTCTGAACGGCCTGCATCTGCTCGTTCAGGTGGTATTCCTTCTGGGCCTTGTCCATCTGCTTCTTGACTTTGGTCCGAATCTTCCTCTCCATCTGGAGAATCTCGATATCGGCCTGCATGAGCTCGAGGAGGCGCTGGAGTCGGGCGACGGGGCTCTCCGTCTCCAGGATCTGCTGCTTGTCGGTGAGCTTCAGCGAGAGATGCGCGACGATGGAGTCCGCGAGCTTGGCTGGGTCGTCGATGTTCGCGACCGCGACCTGCATCTCCGGCTGGATGCGCTTGTTGAGCTTGACGTAGGCCTCGAACGTCTGGTGGACCTGTGCGACGAGCTGCTCGAGCTCGGGGCTGTCCTCGACCGTCTCGACGATCTCCTCGACCTCGACCCGAAAGAGGTCTTGGGCGTCGATGAAGCGCTTGATGCGCGCGCGCCGCTTGCCCTCGATCAGCACCTTCACCGTACCGTCCGGCAGCCGAAGAAGCTGGATGATCGTCCCGACGGTCCCCACCGCGAAGATGTCTTCGGGCTTCGGATCGTTGGTCTTGGCCATCTTCTGCGCGGCGAGAAGGAGGTCCTTGCCGCTGCTCATGGCCTCCTCGAGGCTGGCGATCGACTTCTCGCGGCCGACGAAGAGCGGCACGACCATGTGCGGGAAGACGATGATGTCGCGCAGGGGGAGGAGCGGGAGCACGCGGGTGGGGCGTTTGATCTCGCCGCCGTCGTTCTTGGAGAACATGTCTTTAAACTCGCGATTAGGCCGGGAGCGTCAGCTCCGAGAGGTTTGGATCGTGGTCGCGCCGGGCACCGCTACCACAACCGCCGGATCGGCTGGCTTCTGAAGAACCATGACGGGCTTCTCCCGTTTCATCACGACCTCTTCGTTGATCAAGACCTCCTTGATATTCGGGAGGCTCGGGATCTCGTACATGATGTCGAGCATGGCAGACTCGAGGATGGCTCGCAGCCCACGCGCACCGGCTTTGTGCTTCAAGGCTTGGCGGGCGATACAGGTCAGCGCCTCGGGCGTGAACTTCAGCTGCACGGAGTCGAGGTCGAAGAGCTTCTTGTACTGCTTGATCAGCGCGTTTTTGGGCTTGATGAGGATGTCGACGAGGGCGTCTTCGGAGAGCTCCTGCAAAGTCGTGATGACCGGCAGGCGACCGATGAACTCGGGGATGAGGCCGTACTTGATGAGATCCTCGGGCTGCGTCAGGGCGAGCAGCTCGCCGACGTTCCGCTTCTCCTTGCTCTTGATGTCCGAGTCGAACCCCATGCCGGACGTCCCGACGCGGCGTTGAATCACGTCGTCGAGGCCGGTGAAGGCCCCGCCGCAGATGAAAAGGATGTTCGTCGTGTCGACCTGAACGAACTCCTGCTGCGGGTGCTTGCGGCCACCCTTGGGCGGAACGCTGGCGACCGTGCCCTCGATAATCTTCAAGAGGGCCTGCTGCACGCCCTCGCCGCTCACGTCCCGCGTGATGCTCGGATTGTCGCCCTTCCGGCTGATCTTGTCGATCTCGTCGATGTAGATGATCCCGCGCTGGGCCCTCTCGACGTCGTGGTCGGCGGACTGGAGCAGGTTGACGATGATGTTCTCGACGTCCTCCCCCACATAGCCAGCCTCGGTGAGGTTGGTCGCGTCGGCGATGCAGAACGGCACGTTGAGTATGCGCGCCAACGTCTGCGCGAGCAGCGTCTTGCCGCTCCCGGTGGGCCCGATGAGCAGGATGTTGCTCTTCTGGAGCTCCACCTCGTCCCGGCCGACCCGCATCTCGATGCGCTTGTAGTGGTTGTGCACGGCGACGGCGAGGGTCTTTTTGGCCTTGTCCTGGCCAATGACGTGCTCGTCGAGCACACGCTTGATCTCGCTGGGCTTAGGCACGGCCAGCTTTTGTTGGCCCACCTCCGCCCGGTCAACTTCCTCGGCGATGATGTCATTGCACAAGGCAATGCACTCGTCGCAGATGTAGACGGAGGGCCCGGCGATGAGCTTTTTGACCTCTCGCTGGGACTTGCCGCAGAACGAGCAGCTCAGGTTCTGCTTGCTGTCGTCACGCTTCGATGGGGGCATATCTACACTCGGCGCAGGGGGCACGGGGATTCGGCCCGCATTGTCGTGCGGAATCGATGTCTCGTCGAGGACGACGGATTCGACCAGGCGCCAATGCCCGAAAAAGAAAGAGTGCTTTGGCCGCTTGAAGGCCTCGCGCAGCGGCGGTCAATCGAGGATCGGGCCTTTACGCTGCATGACCTCGTCGACGAGACCGTAGTCCCGGGCCTCGAAGGCGCTCATGAAGCGATCGCGGTCCGTATCGTTCACGATGCGGTCGAACTCTTGTCCCGTGTTGTACGCGAGGATCTTGTTGATCCGATCGCGGAGTCGAAGGATCTCGCGGGCCTGAATCTCGATGTCGCTCGCCTGACCTTGAGCGCCGCCGAGGGGCTGATGCAGCATGATGCGGCAGTTGGGCAAGGCGAACCGACGACCCTTGGCTCCACACGACAGCAAGAACGCGCCCATCGAGGCCGCCTGCCCCACGCAAATCGTGGAGACGGGGCACTTCACATGGTTCATCGTGTCGTAGATCGCCAGGCCTGCGGTGATCACGCCGCCGGGCGAGTTGATGTAGATCGCGACCTCCTTGTCGGGGTCTTCGCTCTCCAAGTACAGCAGCTCGGCGACGACGATGTTGGCCACGTTGTCGTTGATGGGCGTGCCCAAGAAGATGATGCGGTCCTTGAGAAGTCGGCTGAAGATGTCCCAGCCGCGCTCGCCGCGGTGGGTCTGCTCGACGACCGTCGGGATCAGCCCCGTGGGGGCGAAATCCATCCACTCCGGATACTTCATGTCGATCCCCTCGCGCTGTCCGTCGCGCCGTCTAGAGCCGAACTCAGGTCTCGCCGTGACCGTGATCGCCGTCGTGATTGTGAGCCGGGATGTCCTTCGGAATGAGCGTCACGTTAGCCTTGAGAAGGAGGAAATCAAGCACCTTGTCGTGCCGCAGGCGACGACGCAGCGCGGACTTCCGGCCCTCGTCCTTGTACATCTGCCTCATCCGAGCCGCGTAGGAGCCGCTGCTTCGCACGATGGCCTCAATCTGGCGGTTGACCTCGGACTCTTCGACGTCGAGCGACTCCTTCGCTGCGATGGCGTCGAGCACGAAGTTCACGCGCAATGCCTTCTCGGCGTCGCCTCGGGCGATCTTGAGGCCGTCTTCGAGCTTCTCGTCCCGATCCGCGGTCTCTTGGGGCAGCTCACTCTCGAGGCTCTTGCGTCGCTCGGCGAGCTCGGCCTCCAGCAGGCTGGGCGGCAGGTCGAAGCTGTAGCTGTTGGCGAGCGCCTCGCGCAGCGCGTTGTGGACCTCGGTGCGCGACTGGCCGTCCCAGTGGGCGAGCATCCGCTTTCGAACCTCGGCCTTGAGGGCCTCGAGATCCGCCATGCCCAGCGTGCCCGCGAGCTCGTCGTCGATCGGGGGAACGACCTTGGTCTTGAGATCCTTGATGGTCGCGTCAAACGTGACGGAGGCTCCGGCGAGCGCGGCGTGCGGGTAGCTCTCGGGGAAGGTCAGGTCGAAGGTGAACGGCTCCGAGACCTTCTGGCCCAGGACCGCCGCCTCGAAGCCCGGGATCATGCGGCCGCTGCCGAGCTCGAGCTCGTAGTCCTGCGCCTCCCCGCCTTCGAAGGGCACGCCGTCTCGCTTGCCCTTGAAGTCGATGATGACCATATCGCCTTGCGCGGCGGTCTCGCGGTCACCAACCGGCTCCCAGGTGGAGGCGCTGTCGGCGACGTGCGTCAGCTCGTGTTCGATGTGGCCGCCGGGGATCTGCCAGTCGGTCCGCTCGATCGGGAGCCCGTAGTAAGTGCCCAGATCGAACTCAGGGGGCACCTCCACCGTGAAGCTGAACGTATATTCAGAGTCGGGCGTGGCCGGCCCCAACTGGCCTTCGAAGCGTGGTTGGCTGACGGGCAGGACGCCGTGATCGCGCATGACGGTCTGCCAGCCCTCGTCGACCAGGCTCTGGGCCACCTCGAGGGCAATCTGCGAGCCGTACCGCTTTCTGAGCACCTCAGCCGGGATCTTGCCGCGACGGAAGCCGGGCAGCGAGACCTTCTGGCTCAGACGGTTGTAGGCACCCGAGAACTCCCGGGACACCAAGGGGGCGGGCACGGTGATGACGACGCGCCGCGCGATGGGGCTCTGCTCTTCGATGCGGACCAGCATGTTTCGATTCCGAAGGGGAAGGGGGTTCTTGGGCAGGCCCCGGCGATGGGGTCCGTCGGACCAACTGCGAGGAGAGGGACTCGAACCCTCACGGGCGAGGCCCGCCGGAACCTAAATCCGGTGCGTCTACCAATTCCGCCATCCTCGCGAATCACAGAGTGGGCCATGGTGGAGTCGAACCACCAACCTGCGGATTAAGAGTCCGATGCTCTACCAATTGAGCTAATGGCCCAGAGGGTCTAGTTGGCGATGATGGGGGGCGTGGCGGGTGAGGAGGGGTGGGCCATGGTGGAGTCGAACCACCAACCTGCGGATTAAGAGTCCGATGCTCTACCAATTGAGCTAATGGCCCCAAAAAAGAACACCTGGTCGAGCAGGAGTGCGCCCGGCAGGATTCGAACCTGCGGCCGGCGGATTCGAAGTCCGACGCTCTATCCAGCTGAGCTACGAGCGCAGAGGGCTCGACCAAGATAACGGCGATCACAAGAACCTAAGGAAAGAAAAAGGGGGTGGAAGATGGGGCTCGAACCCACAACTTTCGGAACCACAATCCGACGCTCTACCATTGAGCTACTCCCACCGCAGAAGCACGCCTGGGTGGGATCGAACCACCGACAAACGGCTTAGAAGGCCGTTGCTCTATCCATCTGAGCTACAGGCGCAAAACGCAGTTTCCCGCGCTTCTTGAGGAAAAGGCCTCGACCGGCCACGCTGTCAAAGATCCGAGAAACTGTGCCCCAGGGCCGCTCATATCTGGGGTCGGGGTGAGAGGATTTGAACCTCCGACCACCAGTACCCAAAACTGGCGCGCTACCAGGCTGCGCTACACCCCGAAACGGGCGGGCCTGAAGCGGCAGGCAAGCTAACGAGGTTGTGTAGAAGCGTCAAGCGTTTCGAGAAATCGCCCCAGGACGGCCGCGGCGAGGCCCCTGTGGCTGTAGCGATGTTTGGTCGCGGAGGGCAGCTCCGCGAACGTGGAGCCGAGGTCGATGAGCTCGAAGAGCGGGTCGTAGCCAAAGCCGCCGAAGCCCCGCTCGGTCGTCGTCAAGCGTCCTTCGCAGACGCCGCGCACGAGGAGGGCTTCGCCTGATTCGGACCGGGACCATTCGACGTCCGGGCCGCCATGGTCGGCCTTCTTGAGGCCTACGAGCGCGATCACGCAGACGAACCGCGCCGTCCGCGAAGGCGCGCCCTCGAGCGCGAGGAGCAAGGCTCGACGTCGATCAGCGTCCGAACCCGGCGCGAACCGGGCGCTCCGGACGCCGGGTGCCCCGAAGAGCGCGTCGACCTCCAGGCCGCTGTCGTCGGCGAGGGTCGGCAGGCCGCAGTGCCGATGGGCCGCGAAGGCCTTGATGAGCGCGTTGCCGGCGTAAGTCTCGGCGGTCTCCTCGGGCTCCGGCATGGGCTCGAAGTCGCCGAGCCCGAGCAGCCTCACGCCGGGCAAGAGCGCGCGCAGCTCTTCGAGCTTATGAGCGTTGCCGGTGGCCGCGACGATCGTCCTCAAACCTGGGTCGCCCACAGGCGCAGAGCCTCGGCCTGAATCTCAAAAATGGTGGCGCAGGCCTGCTCGGCGTGGTCGATCATGGCGTCGAGGCGCGAGCGGGTAAACGGCTTGCCCTCGGCCGTGCCCTGAACCTCGACGACGCCGGACGGGGTCGCCACGTAGTTCAAGTCCACCTCGGCGGTGCTGTCTTCGGTGTAGCAGAGGTCCGTGACGACGTGGCCTTGAACGATGCCGACGCTCACCGCCGCGATGGGCTTCGGCGCGGGCAGGCCCAAGCGGGAGAGCGCGATGGCGACGGCGACATAAGCGGCGGTGATCGAGGCGCAGCGCGTCCCGCCGTCCGCCTGGACGACGTCACAGTCAATCCACAACGTGCGCTGCCCGAGGCGGTCGATGTCGACCGACGCGCGCAGGGCCCGACCGATGAGCCGCTGGATCTCCGCGCTGCGACCGCCGACGTTCGGGCGCTCCCGACGCTGACGCTCCTGGGTGGATCCGGGCAACATGGCGTACTCCGCCGACAGCCAGCCGCCGCCCGACTGCAGACGATGATGCGGGACCCGGTCCTCGACGTTCACGGCGCACAGGACGTGGGTCTCGCCCCAACGCACGAGCACGCTGCCAGAGGAGTGGCGCTGGACGCCACGGACGAACTCGATGGGACGGAGCGCGTCGACGCTCCGGGCGTCTGCGCGGACGAAGGTGCTCAATTAGGGCCTCCAAGGTTCGGAAGGGTGGGGAGCGTGGCCTCAAAGGCCGAATCGGGGTGCTTGTCAAGCGAATCTGAACCCGCGTTGCCCACGTCACCCGCGCTTGAGGCCCGGGCAGCGAGGACGAGGCGGCCAAAGTCGAGGATGCCATCGGCGAGGGCGCGGGCGATCCGCGCTTGGCCATCCGCGCTGGTCACGAACTTGCCCTCTTGTGGGTGGTTGAGGAAACCCGCCTCCACCACGACCGCGGGCATGGTGGGTCCCATGAGGACGATGAAGGGTGCCTGGAGAACCCCACGATCCGGGAAGGGTGATCGCGCCCGCATGTGCTTCTGGATGCTCGCGGCCAGCGTCTGGGAGTCCTGATGGGCGGAGGTTTGGGAGAGGTCCATGAGGATCCCGGCCACGGAATCGCTCCGCAGGGGCAGACCCGCGAGCGTCTCGCCGCCGCCGGCCTCGTTCTCGTACCGGGCGAGGCGCGCCGAGGACTCGTCGCTCGCCTCGAGCGCGAGGAAAAACGTCTCGTGCCCGACCGGCCCCGGGCGCTCGGTCGAGTTGAGGTGCACGCTGACGAAGACATCAGCCCGGTTCGCGTTGGCGAACTTCACGCGGTCCGCGAGCGAAAGGTCCAAGTCGACCTCTCGCGTGAGCAGCACCTTGACGCCCGCGGCTCGGAGGTTCGCCGCCAGAAGCTTGGAGATGGCGAGGGTGTTGTCCTTCTCCCAGCCACCCGTCGCGCGGGCCAGCGCGCCCTGGTTGGCACCGCCATGGCCGGGATCGACGACCACAAGACGAAGCCCCGGGGCCGCAAGCGCCGCCCACGGAACGCCCAAGACGAGCATTGTCAAAAGGCCGGTCATCGTGAGCATGGGCGACGTGGGCGAAGCGGCGAAAGAGAAACGAGCCGGAGGGCGGAAGAGCCGACAGTCGGACTTGAACCGACGACCTGCGCTTTACGAAAGCGCTGCTCTACCGGCTGAGCTATGTCGGCAGGCCGCCCACCGGCCGGCGCTTTGTAGCGATGGCGGACCACCGGGTCAAGGGAATCAGCAGGGAAACCTGACGAGAGCGGCTCGTATTTGGTAATCGTGCGCGAATGAGACATCACGCGTGCGTTCGTTTGCTCCTCCCAGTGGCCTTTGTGGCGGCTTGCGCCTCGGCGACCTCAAGCGGCGGGGACTGCGTGGACGACGACGGCTGCCCAGAAGGCAAGGTCTGCGCGCTCGGGCGCTGTGGCCCCGCAGCCGTGGGGGACGGGTCCGCCGTCGTCGACCTCGCCGATCGGGCGGCCATCCTCGTCGCGGACGCCCTCGTGACGGACGGCCCCAACGCCGACGAGCCCCGCTTGGTGGGCGATGGATCCGGGCCGAGCGACGACTCCGACGTCTCGCCCCCCGGGGACGACCGCGGTCTGACCGACATGACGAAGCAGGACGCGGGCGGACCGGATGTGCCGAGCGTGGGGCCCGACCTCGGCCCGATTGACTGCGAACCCGGCGAGGTCCGCGCCTGCGGGCGAACGCAGGGCCGATGCCGGGCCGGACGCCAATCCTGTCTGGACGACCGCACCCTCGGGCCGTGTCTCGACCAGATTGGGCCTACCCCCGAGGTCTGCAACGGCGCGGACGACGACTGCAACGGGACCGCCGACGACGGCTTCGACGTGGGGGGGAACTGCGACGGTGTTGGGGACTGCGGGCCGGGCCTCGTCGAGTGCCGGAGCGACGTCCTGACGCGCTGCTCCACCGACCCCGGGGCGAGCCATGCGGGCGACCTCGTGGAGACCTGCAACGGGACCGACGAGGACTGTGACGGCCGCATCGACGAGACGTTCATGATCGGGCGACCCTGCCCTGGACAATGCGGCGAGGGGCGACTCGAGTGCGCTGCGGCCGGCGACCTCATCTGCAGCACCGATCCGGGGGGGAGCGTCTACGAGGTCTCCCCGGAGGCCTGCAACGACGCCGACGACGACTGCGACGGGCGGGTCGACGAGGACTTCGCCAGAGGTCTCGCCTGTGAGGGGATCGGTCTGTGCGGGTCCGGGCTCGGCGAGTGTGGGCCCCTTTTCGACTTGATCTGCAGCACCGAGGCGGGAGGGTCCGAGGCCGAGGCCGGCGTCGAGGTCTGCAACGCGGCCGACGACGACTGCGATGGTTCGACAGACGAGACGTTCGCCCTCGGGCGGCCCTGCGAAGGGGCGGGCGAGTGTGGTGCCGGCGAGACCGAGTGCGCCGCCGATGGGCGTCAGATCTGCAATACCGAGGCGGGCGGATCCCGCTCAGCAGCCGGTCAGGAGCGGTGCAATACCCGCGACGACGACTGCGATGGGTCCATCGACGAGGGGCTGAACTTGGGCGGGCTCTGCGCGGCCGTGGGCATCTGTTCGGCGGGGGTCTTCGAGTGCGCTGCCGACGGCCGCGTGATCTGCAGCACCGGCCCGGGCGCGTCTGAGGACGAAGCTGCGATCGAGGCCTGCAACCAAATCGACGACGACTGCGACGGCCGGGCGGACGAGGACTTCAGCCTCGGTCAGGCCTGCGACGGTCGGGGCGCGTGTGGGGCGGGCACGCGGGAGTGCGCGGCCGATGGATCTGCCCGCTGCAGCACGGAGGCCTCGGGCAGCGACGACGAGTCCTTCCCAGAGGGCTGCAATGGCAGCGACGACGACTGCAACGGGGCCGTGGACGACGGCGCGGCGTGCGGCGGGGACACCTGCCTCACCGCCCCCGGCATTCGCCTGGACGAGCCCAACATCGTCGGCAATACCGCAGCCATGGCCGACGACTATGCCCGGAGCGCCTGCTTGGCGAACTCACCCGGTCGGGACCAAGTTTATCAGTTCGAGGCGCCCGCCGCCGGTCGATACGCGGTCGGCATCGCGCCGCTCGACGCCTTGCTTGACCTCGTCTTCTGGACGAACGGCGACTGCGGCAGCCCGACGCTCTGCTTGGCGAACGGCTTCCGCGACCAGTCCGCGGCGGGCCGGCCGGAGGGTCGGATTATTAATGTTCCGGCGGCCGGGAGCTACTATCTCTACGTCGACGCTCGGGTCTTCGGACCCGGTGGACCCTTCCTGGCATCGGTCAGGCCCGCGGCCGACGGCGAGACCTGCGGCAGCGCGATTGTCTTGCCCCTGCCCGGTCGATTCGCCGGTACGACGGAGGGCCGCGCGGCCGATCTCGCGGCGGTCACCTGTCCAAACGCCGGCTCACCCACGGTCGGGCCCGACCAGGTCTTCGTCTTCACGCCTGCGCGCGCCGGCCAGCTCGACGTGGTCGTCACACCCGGACCCAACGACGTGCGCTTCGCCGTGTCCCTCGCCACGAACTGCGGCAACCTCGACGCCTCCTGCATCGCCTCGGCCCATGCCCCGATGGCCGGCCGCCCGGCGATGCTCAGCGCCGCGGTCGTGGCGGGCACGCAGTACACCTTGGTGCTCGACCACGTCGGCCAGCTCGGGGGGAGCTTCTTTCTGGACGTGAGCCTGAGATAGGCGCCAGCAGGCGCCAGCTGGCGCCGGAATTCTAGAACCGCCGCCAAGCCTCGGTCTCGAATCGATACATCACCGCGCGTGGGGTGTTCCAGGGCAGGGGCAGCGGCTCGTATGCCGACTCTCTTACGGCCTCTCGGGGATACGTGAACTCCGTTTGCCCAACGACCTTCGCCACGCTGACCTCGAATCGCCGCGAGCCCCTGCCCGGCAGGACCCGGAACGTGGACCGCGCCGAGCCGCCGGACGTCTCCGCTGTTTTGATGAACGTCTCCCCGAGCTTCTGGCCAAAACCTCGAAACAAGTAACCCCCGCGGAAGCCGAAGACCTCGATGAGGTCCACGTCGACCTCGGGGGCGTGGCGCACATGGCTGACGAAGATGTCCTTGCCGGGGGCGCCGTCGAGCTCCTGAAGGTCAAGCACCTTGACCGTCGTGCTTGGGGCGAAGCCGTGGGCGTAGTAGGCGTACGTCGTCTGCTCGCCTAAGCCGCGGCCGAGCACGACGAGATCGCGGGCGTTGAGGACGACCTCCTCCTCCGGGCCGCCCGATACCACTTGGCCCTGAGTGCGCGCGAGGACCAAGGGCACGAAGCCGCCTTGGTCGGCGAGGTAGGCCTCGTAGAGCCCCGCTCCCGGCGAGAAGCGGACCGTCGGCTGCAGCGGGAAGCCATCCGTGCCGAGGGCGGTCGTGCTCAGGATCCCCTCGGGCAAGGTGATGTCGGCGTCGCAGTCCCGAAGGACGAGCGCGAGCGACGACTCCCCCGCTGAGAGGCCGGGCAGGTCTTTCATCGGCAGGGAGAGCTCGACGGCCCAGCCATCCTTGCGAAGCGTGCTGGCGATTGAGCCTTGGGCATAAGCCCGGCCCTCGCGATTGAGGACCGCAACCCGGCCCTCCAGATCGTTGAGCACGATCTGAATCCGCACCGAGGACGACCCGCGAAAGAGAAGCGTCAGGCCGTCGCCGAGGGTCAGTGTGCCCGGTTGGAAGCGGTCATCGCGCACCTGGACGGCGACAAAGAGGCGGTCCCCGGAGACGGCCATCTGTACCCTCGCGGATGCATCGTCAGGGCCGTCAATCGCGCCGGCGCTCGGTCGGTCGAGCATGATCACGGCCGGGGAGTCTGCCCCCTCAGTTGGGGCCCAGTCGTCGAAGTAGGCGTCGACCTTGAAGGCGCCGTCGGGCATGGGCACGAGGGAGAGGAGCTGCGCGAGTGCTGTGGCCAACACGACCGCTCACTCGTCGCGGTCGGGCAGATCGATCTCGTACTTCTTCATCAGGCGATAGACGTGGCGTCGATCGATGCCGGCGTCGCGGGCCACGCGGCTGATGTTCTTATTGTGCCGCTCCAGGAGCCTCAGGAGGTACTCGCGCTCGTACTGCGAGACCATGCGCTCCTTGGCGTCCTTCAGGCTCTCGACGGAGTCGGGCTGGGGCATGAACAGCCCGATGGGGCGGGCGGGTCCGTGGCGGCCGAGGCGCGCGTGGAGATCATCGGGCAAGTCGGAGACCTGCACGAATTCGCCCTCCGCGAAGGTCGTCGCGCGCTCGACCACGTTCCGGAGCTCGCGCACGTTGCCCGGCCAGTCGTAGGCCTGAAGCACCTCAAGCGCGGCGGCGGCGAAGCCTCGGCATTGGGCGGGCAGATCCCCGCGCTTTCGCATCTCGCCCATGAAGTGGTCGACGAGCAGCGTGACGTCGTCTTTGCGCTCGCGTAAAGCCGGCAAGATGAGCCTGACCTTGGCGAGCCGGTAGAAGAGATCCTGCCGGAACTTACCCTCCTCGACGAGCTGAATCACGTTGCGGTTTGTGGCCGCGACCACTCGAACGTCGACCTTGATCGTGCGCTCGCCACCGACGCGCCGAATCTCGCCGTTCTCCAGCGCCCGAAGAAACTTCGGCTGGAGGTTGACCGACATCTCCCCGAGCTCGTCGAAGAAGACCGTGCCACCCTCGGCGCGCTCGAAGACCCCTCGGTGCGTGCGAATGGCCCCGGAGAACGCGCCCTTCTCGTGGCCGAACAGCTCGCTCTCAAGGAGGTTCTCCGGGAACGCCGAGCAATCGAAGATGACCAGTGGCCCCTTGGCCCTTCGAGACCGATCATGAATCGCGCGCGCCACCAGCTCCTTGCCCGTGCCCGTCTCGCCTTCAATCAGGACAGACAACTCACTCGGCGCGACCTTGTCGATGACGCCGTAGATCTCCCGCATTCGTGACGCCCCACCGATGAGCCCCTCGTAGGTGCTGCGAGCGATGGGAAAGACCGGGATCTCCTCGACGAGCGGCGAGAACCGAACGAGGGAGTTGCCGACGAGCACCTCGCAGTTCGGGTAGAGGAACGCCTCGCGCAGCCTCAGCTCACCGGCGTAGGTCCCGTTCGTCGAGTCCCGGTCCACGAGGAGCCACTCATCACGCACGTTCCGAATCTCGCAGTGGAAGCGGCTGACCGTATTGTCCGTGAGCAGGAGGTCGTTCTTCTCGTTGCTGCCGATCCGGATGATGGGCTTATCGAGCACCAGCTGCTTGCCCCGATCAGGGCCGTCGATGACGACGAGCTTGGCCTTGTTGAGGTGAATCATGTCGGTCACGGCCCCGACGTTCACTTCGACTGTGTGGTGACGATCGTCGGAGTCCAGGTGGACTTCAGCGGGCAGGTTCTCGATGCGCGGGTTGGAGTCAGACATGGCGCGCACGGTAGCCCTGCCGCCGGTCCGGGTCAAAGGCACCGAGGGGGGGCCGGCGGTCTGAATGGACGGGCCGGAGCGCGCGTCCCCCTAATTGACAACGGTATCGCCGCCCGACTACGGAGCCTTCTTCATGTCCACCTCACTCCTCGCCCTGCTCTCAGCCTATGTCGCCCTCTTCGTGCCCGCCGCCCCGGCCGCTGTCTCGACCCCGCCGCCGAGCCCGTCCGACGTCGTGTCGGGGGTCCAGCGTTTCTATCAGGACTCCAAGGACCTCAAGGCTGACTTCACCCAGACCTATGTCTACAAGGTCTACGGCCGCGAGCAGGTCTCCTCGGGCAAGGTCTACCTCAAGAAGCCCGACCGGATGCGATGGGACTATGTGGTGCCCGTGCCCAAGCTCTTCGTGGCCGACGGCGAGACGCTTTGGGTGTACGAGCCCGCCGAGAACCAGGTCTTCAAGCGCGGCCTCAAGTCGAGCCAGCTGCCCGTGGCCCTGACGTTCATGAGCGGGCGTGGCCGTTTGGACGAGGCCTTTACGCCGCAGCTGTTGGCCCCCAAACGCCCGGGCACCTTCCAGCTTCAGCTCATCCCCAAGGTCAACGAGGGCGACTATCAGAGCCTCGAGCTCACCGTAGACATGAAGAGCTTCGCCGTCCTGGAGAGCACCGTGGTCGACCCGGTCGGCAATACGAATACGGTCGTTTTCAAGAACGTCGAGGTCAATCGCGGCCTGCCGGACAAGGGCTTCGTCTTTACGCCGCCCGCCGGTGTCCGCGTGCTCAACGCGCCCTCAGGCCCCTGAACGCGCCCTGAAAATGAACAGTCCTCCGCGCGTCGATCTCGGCAAACGCGCGGGGGTCGCCTCCGGGCTGCTCGGCGTAATATGCGTGCTCGCCGAGTTATGCTTCCTGTACCCAGACCTGCTCGTGACGCGCGACGCGCTGCCTTTCTACGAGGCGAATCTCGACATTTTCAGGGGAATCCTCTGGACGACCATCGGCGCGACGTTCGTCCTCGGTCTCTTGGGCCTCATCTTCCTGCGCTCCAAGGTCCACGGCCTGCTCGGCATCGCCCCGGGCGTCGAGGGCGTCAGACCATCATGCAGACGGGGCGGGAAATGCTCGGGCGGGATCGCTGGGGGTGCGCGGTAACAGCTCGCCACGCGCTCGGCGGCCTTCGTGCCGATCTTCGTGCTCGGGTTCTCGCGGTCGGCGCTGGTCGCCGATGTCGCCTTCGTTTCTATCCACGCGGTCTACATTCACTCCAATACGCGCTGGCGCTTTCCGGTCCTGCGCTGGCTCATCGCCACGCCCGAGTACCACCACTGGCACCACACCTCGGATGAGGAAGGCCTGGACAAAAATCCCGCTGCCTTTCTGCCGTTTTGGGACTGGCTCTTCGGCA
>SHZC01000057.1 GCA_009692505.1 Myxococcales bacterium | reverse complement strand
CCGGCGACGCACGAGGAGCTCGCGGCCGACGGCGTGGCGGTGATAAGTCAAGCACCTTGACGATGTGGCGGCACTTCGTACACGGCGCGACCCGGCCGTCGGTTGCCGCACTCTGGGGCACGCTCGGGGTGCTCCTCTTCTGGGCGGCCTGCGCGGCCTGCTTCGTGAGGCCATCCGTGCTCGGCGGGCTCGACCCGGGCTACTTCGCGCGAACGGACACGGACGACTTCGGGCACCTGACGGGCACGCTCTTCGGCCTGCACTCCAGACCCGCGCCGCCGCTGAGTCTGACCCTCGTCGGCGCGTCGGCCACTCGCGAGTCTGTGGACGATGAGCGGCGCCTCGCTTCGGCCTTGTCCACTGAGGTCGGGGCTGAGGTCGAAGTCGTCGATCTGACGGCCGGCGCGCTGACGCTCTGGGAGATGATTGGCGCGCTCGATGTGCTGCCGACGGGTTCGAGGGGTGTCGTCGTGCTCGGCATCGGGCCCCGCACGATGGCCACGGGCACGGACAGACTCAAAGAGCTGCTCGAAGCACCCCGCTTAGGCCTCGATGGCGAGTCGCTCCTCGACGAGATCCGGCGCGCGGGGCTAACCGAGCCTCGGCGCACGGGGCTCTGGGTCTATGACCACGCCCAGTTCTTCCTCTCCCACGTCTACTGCTTCGCGCGGGTCTTCCTGGGGCCGGCGGCCTTGCTGCGACACCGCTACACGGGACATCGTGCGGCCACCGACGTGCGGCAGGGCGCGCTTGATGAGCGACTCCGCGACACGATGCAGGTCTACTTCGAGAACGCCGACGAGAACTTCGCGCGGCTTGAGCGGCTCATCTCTCGAGTGCGTGTGCCCGGTCGGCTCGAGGTGGTGCTCCTGCTCGCGCCGATGAACCCCTCGCGCTCAGCCGGCCTCTACGATGAGCGGGCCACCTCCGATTTCAAGGTCCGCCTTGAGGGGCTCAGCCAGAAGCTCGGCGTCGAGCTGTGGGCTCTCGATGGCGAGGCCGCGCTCGGGGCCGACGACTTCTTCGACTCCGTGCATCTGCGCTCGGCGGACGGCCAACGTCGGTATACCGACCGGCTGATCGCCCGCCTGAGAGCGCCACTGCGCTCGACATCGGCCGAGGCTTTTCGGAGGTGAACGTGACGCCCTGCTGCTGCGATCAATCTACCGCCTTTGAGGCCTGCTGCGGGGCCTACCTCAGCGGCGCCCGCCTGCCCCCGACGGCGCTCGCCCTGATGCGGAGCCGATACGCGGCGTATGTGAAAGGTGAGGTCGACTACGTGATCGCCTCGACCGCGGCGATCGCCCGCCCGACGCTCAACCGGCCGGAGCTCGTCGCTTACTGCCGGGGACTCATGGGGATCCGTCTGAAGATCATCGGCACGCAGGACGGCGGCAAAGACGACGAGGTCGGCTTCGTCGAGTTCCGGGCCAACTTGCGTGTCCGCGGCAAGAGCGTGATCCGGGCGGAGAACAGCCGCTTCGAGCGGGAGGACGGTCGATGGGTGTATGTGCCCGTGCTGGATGCGGGGGCGGAGTGAAAGGTCGGTCACCGCACGAGGGAGGCGTCAGCCTGTCGTCCTGGCGATCCGCTCGAGCTCGACGGCAACCGCCGATTCGAGCAGGCCTCAATCACGAAGCCCCGCCGACCCGCCGTAGACCCTGAGTTGGGTCGCGTGCAACTCGACGACGTCCTCGACATCGAGGAACAGTGGATCGTCGGAGTTCACTTCGCCAGCTTGCGCAACGTCTTGTCGTGAACGGCCATCATTCGCTTCGTCGACTCGCGGATGCGATCTTTCGCGCCGAGCTTCGCCGGCCGGAGGTGTTCAGGGTCGAAGTGATCGCGGGGCTCGCGAGGCGCGGCGAATCAGGCGAGCTGCTCGACGCAGGCGATGCCCTCGTTCGAGGTCCCCGTTTCTGCGCCTGTCGGCTCGACGAGCGCCTGCTTGGAGAGGCCGTCCGCGTTGCGCGGGCTGCCCGCCTCCGTGCGTACGATGCGGTCTACGTCGCATTGGCACTTGAGCGCAACGAGCCCCTCTTCACGCAGGACGGAGAGGTCGTTGCGCGGTGCCAGCTCAGCTTCCCCGAGCTCCGCGTCTTCGGCCTCAGCTGAGATTTCCGGGCTTGGGTGGGTCCTCCGCAGTCTTGGGCGGCGGCGCCGAAGCTGTCGACGACGACTAAGACGGTCTGGCCTCGGGTCAGGTTTTGGACGGAGCAAGACATGGCCAACGTTTGACGCATGTGCGCCCCATTGGTCACACTCCGGGTGTGAAAACGGCGATTTAGCTCCCCGATTCCCTCTTCGCAGCGGCGGACTTGCTGGCAGCGCGTCGTTCCAAGTCTCGGAGTCAGCTCTACGCCGAAGCTATCGCCGAATACATTGCCCGGCACGACGACGACAGCGTCACTGAGGCGCTGAACTCCGCTTACGGCGTCGCCGACGTGCCTGATCCCGCCCTTCAAAGAGTAGCCCGGAAGCGCATCTTGTCCGAGCCGTGGTGATTTCGCAGGGCGACCTCTGGTGGCCCGACCTCGGCGAGCCGATCGGTTCTGAACCGGGGGATCGTCGGCCGGTCATCATCGTGCAGGGGAATGCATTCAATCGGAGCGCCTTCGGCACGGTCGACCTCGTATTGGGGCGATAGCCGCCGAAGGTCCTACGCTTAGTCCTCGTCCCCAAGCAGCCGCTGCATATCATCCCCGGCCGGCAGCGACCGCACGGACTGCAGGTGGTGCAGGAGCAGCGCGCGGTTGTCGCCGACGCTGAGGTTCTGAAGCTCGAGCGCGCCGATGCGGTCCTCCGGGGTGAACGCCGAGGCCACCTTCTCCATGCTCAGCTTCTGGGGGTCGTAGCTCATGTGCGCGGCCTGCGTATCGAGCAGCGTGAGGTCGTCCCCGCGGCGCAGCTCCAGGGTCACAGTTCCGGTGACGGAGGGGGCGATCCAGCGCGTCAGGCCGTCTTTGAGCAAGAGGGCCTCGGGGTCGTACCAGCGGCCCTCGTAGAGCAGCCGCCCGAGCTTGCGCCCGAGTGTGTAATACAGATCGAGCGTGGACTCGTTGTGGATCGCCGTCAGGAGACGCTCGTAGGCGAGGTGCAGGAGCGCCATGCCGGGCGCCTCGTAGATGCCGCGGCTCTTGGCCTCGATGACGCGGTTCTCGATCTGGTCGCTCATGCCCAGACCATGGCGTCCGCCGATGCGGTTGGCCTCGCAGATGAGCTCGAAGGCGGAGTCGAACCGCTGCCCATTGAAGGCCACCGGCAGACCGCGCTCGAAGCTGACGGTGACCTCTTCGGTCTCAATCTCGACGTCGGGTTTCCAATAGGCCACGCCCATGATCGGCTCGACGATCTTCAGGCTCGTCGACAAGAACTCGAGCGACTTCGCCTCGTGCGTGGCCCCGAGAACGTTGGCGTCGGTGCTGTACGCCTTCTCGACGCCCATCTTGTAGGGCAGGCCGATCTGCTCGAGGTACTCGGCCATCTCCGTGCGACCCCCGAAGCGGTCGACGAAGGTGGTGTCGAGCCACGGTTTGTAGATCTTCAGCTCCGGGTTCACGAGAATGCCGTAGCGGTAGAACCGCTGGATGTCGTTGCCCTTATGCGTGCTGCCGTCGCCGAAGACGTGCACGTCGTCCTCGCGCATGGAGCGCACGATCGCCGTCGCCGTGACCGCGCGCCCAAGCGGCGTGGTGTTGAAGTACTTTCGACCGCCCGTGTGGATGTGAAACGCGCCGCACTGAATCGCCACGAAGCCCTCGCGAGCCATGGCGTCGCGACAGTCGATGAGGCGGGCCAAAGCGGCGCCGTGGATCATCGCGGTCGGGGGGATCTCACCTGGGTCCTTCTCGTCGGGCTGACCGAGATCGGCGGTATAGGCGAAGACCTTCATGCCCTCCCGGGACATCCAGGCGACGGCGCAGCGAGTATCGAGGCCGCCGGAGTAGGCGATGCCGAGCTTGGAGCCGGGCGCGGGTAACTTCTTGTAGATGCGTGACATGCCGGCGATTTAGCACGGTCAGGCTCCGTTTCGCAGCCGGGTCGAAGCATGAACACGCCTCGCCCACATCGTTGAGCTTCTGTTAGCCTCGCCCGCCATGCCGCACCCCGTCGACCGAAGGATCTGGACCACGCTGTTGACCTGCGCGCTCGCGGTCTTCGGCGTCGTCCTGATGTGCCAAGGCTGCGGTCGCGCCGATGACCCCCGCGAGCCGTTCGTCGGTGGGGGGGACTCTGGGTTGTCATCGGACAGGCGGGGCGGGGCGGGCGGAGCGGGCGCGGTGCCGGGTCTCGCCTGCCGATTCACCTTCGTCTTCCGCCACCGCGAGGCCGCTGGAGTTCGGCCCGCCGGGGTGCGTCTGGCGGGCGACTTCGAGCCGAACCCCTGGGCCGGAGAGATTGAGCTTCAGGACGCCGACGGCGACGGTTTCTTCCAGGCCGACATCGAGCTCGTAGAGGGGTCCTACAGCTATAAGTTCATCGTCAGGGAGGCAGGCTCTGACGGCAGCGGACCGGAGCAGTGGATCGTCGACGCCGACAACCCGAACACGGCCGACGACGGACGCGGCAACGTCAACAGCGTGCTCGAACATCACTGCCCGTTCGAGCCCGCCTGCCTCAACGACGGCAACTGCGCGCCCAACCCTGCTGCGACCGCCTGCCGGTTCTATGCCTGTGTCGATCCGGCGAGCGTCTGCGAGTGCGCCGAGGGTCAAGTCTGCGACGCCGCCGGGGCCTGTGTCTCCGAGCCCACCTGCGACGAGGCTCGTCCCTGCGCGGCGCCGCTCGTCTGCCGTGAAGGGGCGTGTCGGCCCGAGTGCCTCGCGGACGCGGACTGCGGCCCCGGACGGCTCTGCCGAGACCTCGAGTGCCTGACGCCCGAGTGCTTCACGGAGACCGACTGCCCCGACCCGCTGAGGCAGACCTGCCAGGCCTCAGTCTGCGGTGACAACCCCTGCGGTTTGGTGACCTTCGAATACGACCCGGCCGGTCGCGTCCTCGACAGCGTGCACGTCTCCGGCTCGTTCAACGGCTGGCCACCGACCCGCGCGGCCGGCGGCTGGGCGATGACCTTCGACGCCGCTCGCGGGACCTGGGCGACCAAGCACGCGGTCGACAACGGGACCTTCGAATACAAGCTGGTCCTGAACGACGGCGAGGCGTGGATCGCTGATCCGAATAACCCCGAGCAGGTGCCCGACGGCATCACGGCAGAGGGGTTTAACTCCGTGCTCACCCAGCGCTGTGAGGATCTGCCGCCCGCGCTGGGGGTCTGCGGTGATCCGGCGAGCTTCGACTGGCGGGACGCCGTCATGTACTTCGCCCTCATCGACCGATTTCATGACGCCGATGGCCGGGCCGAGCCGGTCGCGAACGCGAGCGGGGGTGACGCCCGCACCGGGGCGAGCGGGCAATATGAAGGCGGGGATCTGCGTGGGCTAACCGTCAAGTTACCTTACCTTCTCGACCTCGGCGTCACAGCCTTGTGGATCTCCGCGCCCTACCAGAATCGGGACGTCGCCGGGGCGGCCATCGACCGGAACGATGCCCACCAGTATTCGGGCTATCACGGCTACTGGCCCTCACCGCCGAACATCAGCTACCAGGATCCCGCAGCCCCCGTCCCCGCGCCCGAGGTCGAGTCCCGCCTGGGGACCGACGCGGACCTCACCGCGCTCGTCGTGGGTGCACACGCGCAGGGTCTGAAGGTCCTCTTCGACTACGTCATGGGTCACGTCGACGCCGACAGCGACTTGTACCGGGGGCACCCGGATTGGTTCGTCACCCACGAGGGCCGAATCCGTCTCTGCGGCCCGGAGAACCTCTGGGATGACCCCTACTGGGGGACGCGCTGCGCGTTCACGGACTACCTGCCGAAGTTCGACTTCGAGCGCGGCGACGTGCGCGACTGGTCGGTGAGCGACGCCTTGTACTGGGCCAAGCGGTACGGCATCGACGGCTACCGGCTCGACGCCATCAAGCACCAGCCGATTGAGTGGCTCGTTGATTTGCGCGCGCGTCTCAACGCCGAGATCGAGGCGCCCTCCGGCGGCCGCTTCTACCTCGTCGGCGAGACGTTCGCGTACGACGATCAGGCGCTGCTCAAACGCTTCGTCGATCCGGCGACGCTGCTCGACGGCCAGTTCGATTTCCCCCTAAAGGCGCGGCTCTGCGAGGCCGTCTTCACCCAGGGTGGGCGGTTCGACACCTTGTCCAACTTCATGGGCGGCAACGACGGCTTCTATGGACCCGGCGCGCTCATGACGACGTGGATCGGCAACCACGACATCCCCCGCGCGATCCACTTCGCCAGCCGCGAGATCGGGAGCTGTCGCGAGGGCAGTCACACCGGCAATGGCTGGACCAATAACTACCGGCAGCCGCAGGAGGCCGCGCCCTACGAGCGGCTCGGCTTGGCCTTCGCGGTCATGTTCACCAACCCCGGGATCCCGCTGGTCTACTACGGCGATGAGATTGGCCTGGCCGGCGGCGGCGACCCTGACAATCGGCGGATGATGCCTTGGGATGACGCGGCCCTCCTGCCCCCCCAACGGGCCTTGCGGGCGCTCGTCTCCAAGCTCGGCCGCGTGCGTCTTGAGAACAAGGTCATCAGCCGCGGCCGCCGTGTCACCCTGTCCGCGGACGCCGACACTTGGGTCTATCGGCTCACCGGCTGCGGCCCGGAGCGGAGCGAGGTCAGCGTCGCCTTGAGCGAGATCACCGTCGCCCTGAACCGCGCCGACTCCGAGCGGGACGTGCAGGTGCCCGAGGGCCAGTACGTCGACCTCCTGGCCGAGGAGACGAGCGTCCTTGGGGGTGTGGTGCGCCTCCCGGCCCGGGGACTTCGAGTGCTCCGATCGGTTGCTCCGACCGCGGCGTCCGTCCGTTGACTGAACAGGAAACCTTGATGAACCCGACCCGTACTCCGCGCCTCGGCTCGTCCGTCGCCGTGGCGGTCAGCCTTTGCCTCGCCGCTTGCCAAGATGGTCCTTCAATCCTCCAGCCGCTCCCCATCGGCGGCATGGACGGGGGTGGGCCAGCGGATCTGTTCACGTCGCCCGATGGCGGGGGGGGCGCGAGCGGCGATGTCGCGGCGTCCGAGGCGGGGCCAAACACCGACGCGCTCGTCGCCAATGACCTCTTCGACTTGGCCCACGTCTTTGACTTGCCCAGCACGCTCGACGCCAGCGACGCCTCGAACGCCACAGACCGCGTGGACAACGACGCGCTCTCAAACGCCGATGGTCCTCGCGCCGACGTCTTTACGTCCTCGGCCGACTTCGGGCTCCCGATGGCCCCGGCGAGCGGCGACCTCGCGATCATCCCTCAACGCGGCTTGACCTGGGTCGCCTGGCTCGAACGCACAACTCTCCGCGTCGAGTGCCTCGGGGCCTGCAATGGGGCATCTGGGCGACGGATCGAGAACGTGGCCTCGGCGTCGCGGCAGGTCGTCGGCGCGGGCTCGCTGTCGGGTACGCCCTGGGTCTTCGTGCAGGACCTCGCCGGCCGACACCTCATCGCCCGACGCCTCAACGGCGACGATGGGCCCGTGCCTCTGGACCTCTCCCCACCCTTTCGCGTGGCCGTCGCCGACTCGACGATCTTCATCCTGGGGGGCTACGACGACCTGCCGCAGGGGTTCGCGGTCCAGACCATTGACCGCAACGGCATCGTCTCGCCGGCCTCTCCGAACTACTTCGGCTATGGCCTGCCGCAGTCGGTCATCGCCGCCGAGGAGGGCTTGGACTTGGCCTATGACACCGGGGAGTGCGTGCGCTTCGGCCGAAATGCGGCGAGCCCGGCGCTGGTGCCGACGTACTCCTGGTCCTGCGGATATTCGAAGCAGGCTCTCCTGCTCGGCGACTCGGCGGCGGCGCGTAAAGACCAGCGCACCGTCTTGTCCAGAGATGTGGACTTCACGCTCGCTCTGCATCAGGCCTCCCCCGGCGCGGTCGACGACGGCCTGACGCCGGACCGTCGGGTCGTGCTCTCGGTGAACGCCGTGACGGTGGATCTCGACGGCCCGCGGTGGGACGGCGGGGGCACGCTCTTCACGCAGGACGACCTGTCCGAGACCACGATGTACTTAGGCTTCCCGAACGGGGCGGTTCGCTTCGACGCCGTAGACCGGACGGATGTGCTCGCCATGGCCCCCCTCGGGGCGGGCGGCGTGGGCACGTCCCTCGCGGCGATGACCTTTCACCGGCTCCGCTGGGACGAGGCGAGCCTGTCGGTCGTCGTCGACGCGGCCGTGCCTGCTCAGAGCCTCGCCGACGCCCCTCGCCGTCTCTTGCCGGGGGGCTGTGTGAGGGTCTTGCCCGAGCGGTGCGGCGGGAGCGACGAGGACTGCGACGGCGTGCTCGACGCGGGGCTGTGTTGCCCATCTCAAGGCGGCGCGCCGACCGTCCGAGTCCGTCTCTCGCAGCCGCTCCGCATGGCCATGCACTTCGTCGGTTTCAGCCAGCGGGGCGTGCTCGTCGTCGGCCACGCGGGAGACACCGTGCACGTCTTCGAGGGGCCGTTCGCGGTGCCCGAGCTCGGGGGGGCCACGCCGGAGATGGTCGAGCGGACGCGGTTTGAGGGCTTCCTCGGCGTGCAAGCGGTCTCGGTCGCCCGAGGAGAGCACCTCTTCGTGCTCGAGCCGATCCCCCCACCCGCGGGCCCGACCGATGCGGCGATGCCCGCGCTCCCCATGCCCGAGCTGCACTGGCTCCTCCCCGAGGGGACCGTCATGCCCGTGCCCTCGCCGTGTGGGCCGGTCCTGTTCGCGCGCCCTCAACAGGTGGAAAATCGAGCGCGTATTTTCTGCGCCGAAGCGGCTTACGACGTGACCGCCGGATCCGCCGAGGCCACCCGGATCGCCTATCCGGGAGAGGAGGCCGGCCCCGTGGACCTTCGCTGGCTCACGGACCGCTACGGTGGTCTCTCGGACGTGCTGCTCGTCGCCACGGGGGAGACATCGACGCTGGCGCTCTGGCAGGACCGGGACGCGGGCCTCGTCGCGCTCGACGACCCGGAGCTGCACCCTTCGCTGCGTCAGCTTCTACCTGCGGATCGACTGTCGGCGATCCGCTTGCCCGGTCAGCTCGACGCCGTGCCCGTCCGCGTACTGGATGGCCGCCTCGAAGGTGTCGTTGGGGGGGGCCCGGGCTTCGTACCGCTCTCTCGCGGTCATGTCGGCGTGCGGTCGGCGATCTCCGTCGATCGACCGCTCGCCGTCTCCCTGTCTCTCGTCACCGGCCAGGCCCGCGATGGCCTTCACGCCTTGCACGTGCACGACCTCCGACCGGGCGGCCAGCCTTGGGGTCAGCGATTGACGCTCGATGGAAACAGCTTCGACGCGGCGCTGCTCAACGTCGGCTTGATCACCCCCCGGTACGGCGTCGGTGGCGACAACCGACCGGTCTTTTACCGCATGAACGACGCCGGGGACGACATCGCCGTCGAGGGCTACGGCTTCGACTGCGCGGCCCTCGGCTCCCCCTGAGGTCGCTCAGTCGCGGCGGCGGCTGAACTCCATGACGAGCCGCAGGATGTACCAGAACAGCAGCGCGAAGGCGGCGAAGAGCTCGAGCGACGCGGCGACGTAGGCGTGGGTCGGGTAGTGCAAGAGCACGTTCGACGTGGAGTACAGGATGTAGCCCGCCGCGATGAGGATCATGGCCGCGGAGAACACCATGCCGAGGTTGAAGCCGAAGAGGCTGGATGCGACGACGAGGCCCATCGCCACGAAGCCCGCGACGATCAGCGCCTGTCGAAGAAACGAGAAGTCCTTCTTCGTGGCAAAGACCGAGATCGTCAGACCGCCAAAAGTGACCAAAGTGAGCAGCCCCGACGTCAGGAGGATGTTGGCCTCGGGAGGGAAGAAGTTGAGGGCGATGAAGAGCATCGGCGCGAACATCACCGCCTCGCCGAGCACGGTGATGCCGAGCCCGCCATACTGCATCCCCTGCGAGGCCTCGCTTCGGGCGAGGCGCTGCCCGACCCAGCCCAGGCCAACGAAGCCCGCCATGAAGCCGAGCCAGGCAAACCGGCTCGCCGCCATGGCCTTGAGCATCAGCGGGCCAAGGATCGGCGTCAGCACGGCGCAGAGCGCGGCGAAGAGGAAGATGGCCCCGGCGAGGTGCAGGTAGGTCTTGCGGATGAACTCGACGCGCTCATGCGTCGTCGCGTTGGCCACGGCGCCAGAGGCCGCACCGTCAAACTCACGGGAATTGTCGTAGCCGTAGCCCATGCGGAATCTCCTCGGGTGAAGCGGGGAACGTCTCAGAAACATCTGAGAGACTAGTCACCCGCGACCCACGCGCAAGCCCCCGCGCACGGCCTCAAGTCCAGCCGAGCGTCCGCACCGTGAAGCGGCCCTCGTGCGTGGCGAGGATCGGCCCGAGCGCCGTCGCGATCGCCGCGCACCGGGAGACGCAGCTCGCAGTCGCGCCGATGAGCACGACGCCGCTGCCATTCAAGGCGTTGCGTTCAATGTCGAGGGGCGTGACCTGAAGCTCGACGACCGAGGCGGCCACGCCGCTCTTGCGGAGGGTCGCGTGGAGGGCGTTGGGGCGGGTCAGGCTCTTGACCGGGTACCACAGCATGATCACGGCGAAGGGCCTCGCCTCCCGGAGATCGTAAAGAAAGCCGACGATGTCGGTCCACTCGGTCTTGTCGGTGTAGGCGGGATCGACGTGGACGACGACGGTGTTTTCGCTCGGCGTACCCTCCAAGACGGCTTTTGCCAGCGAGAGCCCATCCCCCGTCTTGACCTCTGCGCGCCGGTCCGAGCCCACGAGGCGTCGGAGCAACGCGCTCGTCTCCGGGTCCCGCTCGATGAAGACCGCTCGGTCCGTCGGGCGCAGCGCGGTCAGGGCGAGCTGGGGTGAGCCGGGATACTCTCCGCCCTTGCCGGCCAAGCGTAACGGCGCGCCGCACCTCGCCAAGGCTTCCCGAAGCGGGAGGAGCTCCGCGCTCGGCTCGGCGGCGTCGACGCGCCCAATGCCCTCGGTCCACTCTCCTGTGCCGAGCAGGGTGTAGCGGCCTTCACCGGCGTGGGTGTCGATGTAGACGAGCCGCCCGAGCTTCGGCTCCACGAGGTCGTTCAAGACCTCGATCAGGAGCGCGTGCTTGAGCACATCCCCGGCGTTGCCGGCGTGGTAGCGGTGGCGGTAGCTGCTCATGAGGCTCAAACGAGGCGTCCCATCTCCCGCGCTTCGGCGGTTGCTGCGCGCTCGAGCAGGGCCTGCGTGATGTCCGTGCCCTCCTCGGCCGCGTAAAAGGCCGCGCGTAAGGCGGCGTTCTTGATATTGCCTCCGGCGAGCGTGAACTTCTTGGCGATGACCTCGTAGCGCACATCTTCATGAAGCGGCGCGCCCGGAGGGATCATCGACTGCCAGAGGCGCGTGCGCTGCTCGAGGTCGGGAACGGGGAAGTGAACGCGGAACTTCAGGCGTCGCTTAAATGCCTCGTCGAGGGACTTCTCGAAGTTCGTCGTGAGGATGGTCATGCCGTCGAAGGACTCCATCCGCTGAAGCAGATAGTTGACCTCCATATTGGCGAAGCGGTCGTTGCTGCCTTTGACCTCCGTGCGATTGGAAAACAGGCTGTCCGCCTCGTCGAAGAGCAGGATGACCTGCGCGGACTCGGCCTCGTCGAAGACCTTCGCGAGGTTCTTCTCCGTTTCGCCGACCCACTTGCTCGTCACACGCGACAGATCCACGCGATAGATCTCCTGGCCGAGCTCGCGGGCCAAGACCCCGGCCATCATCGTCTTGCCCGTGCCCGGCGCGCCCGAGAACAAGCAGGCGAGGCCCCGGCCGTAGGACAGCTTTCGGCGGAACCCCCAAGTGTCGTAGACGAGCTCGCGGTTCTTCGCCTGGGCGATGATCTCCCGCAGCAGCCCTTCGACCTCAGCCGTCAAGACGACGTCGCCCCAGCCGAGCGTCGTCACGTATGGATCGGCGACCTGACTGAGCGCGTGGTCGAGGCGCCGCCGGATCGCGACCGCCAAGTGCTCGAGCGTCAGCGGGGTCTTGGCCTGCCCCCGCGAGGCGTGCTCCAGCCGCGTTCGGGCCTCGTCGACGGACTGGGTGACCACCGCGGGTGACACTGAGAAGCGGCGGGCGAGGCGCGTCGCAAGCTCCGGCTCCGTAGGCCAGTCGACGCTCGTCAACGCCCGCGCCCACAGCCCACGCTGCGCCGCCGATCCGGGCATGGGCAGGTGAAGATCATAGACCTCGCGCACGCCCCGATGCAGGGCCGGGAAGGGCGCGAGGTGGGTCAGTACCAGCGGGCCTTCATAGAGGTCGAGCAGCTCGAAGGTCGCGGCGGCGACCGCCTCCCAGCGGGTCCGCTCCTCGCCTTGGCCATCGGTCAGCCCGTCCATTCTCAAGATCGGCACGACGCCCCGAAGCAGGGCCTCCCGCAGCGCGACGGCGAGCGCGGAGAGGAAGAGCTCGGGCTCCCGGGGCAGCCGACCGAGCTCGGTCGTCAACGTGCCTTTGCCCCACTGACGCAGCGCGGCCGCGGCCGTCGTGCGGCGTCCAGACCCTCGGGTCCCGGTCAGGAGCAGACGCGGTCGACCGTCGCCGCCCTCACGAAGTGCTTTCTCAAGCAGAGCCACGACCTCGTCGGCGAGCCCCTCCGGAGCGACCACCTGCTCTATGGGCCTGGCCTCGTCGGGTGCGCGAAGGACCGAGGTCGCGGCCAGGCGGGCGGGCAGGGCTTGGGAGACGAAGCCGCGTCGAAGGAACTCCACCACGCTCTCAGCCACATGAACGGAGCGATGGATGAGCGGCGTATCGAGCCCCCATGTCAGATCATCGCGCAGCTCAACGAGGCGCTGGCGGAGGAGCGGCGCGTGGGGCGCGAAGGCCCGGACCTTGTCCATGGAGGCCTCGGAGTCGTCGGAGACGAGCTCGCAGAGGAAGCCCACGGTGGGGCGCTTCACCGCGAAGTCGGCCCAGGCGAAGGTGTAGAGGCGCGCGACGTCAACCGACAAGGCGCAGCCCGCCGCAGCCACGAGCAGCCTCAGCGACTCGTCGTCGAGCTCGAAGCGCTCGCGCAGGGCACTCAGGGGCCGCGACGCGAGGGTCTCATGCCAGTAGGGTTCGACCACGACGTCAGCGGGGGCGACGGGCGGCGTGAAGGCAGCGGTCGTCTCGGGCATCAGCCCTTGGCCCAGACGCGCGCGGGCCTCAAGCAGGCTGACGTAGAGATCGTTGATGGTCCCGCTCGCCTGGACCATCCGATAACCGTGGCGGGCGATGTGCCGCGCGAGGCAAGCCATGAGGTAGTCGAGCAGGGGAATCTCCGGTCAGGCTTCGACGGGCGCGTCAAAGAAGCGCAGCAGCTCTTCGCGCCGATGGGCTGCGTCGTTCATGCCCAACTCGACCAACTGCTCGGCGTAGCCCCCGTCGAAGAGCAGGTAGCTCGTCAAGTCAGCCTCGGTGCGGGGCTCGGCGCGGGCCAAGCTCCGCATGATCCGCGCAGTGAAGCTCGAGTCGCGCCTGAACCGGGCGCTGCGTGCGTAATCGGCGGCCATGGCCCCGAGGTCCTTGGAAGGGCGGAGGGTCAGGTGCGGGATCTGCCGATACTTCGCCCCGCGCTGCCCGTGAAGCACATGGTTGAGGCGGTCGACGAAGTCACGACCGAAGGCCCGCTCCCCGTCCGCCATGAGCTGATTGAAGTGCTCCAGGCGGATCAAGTCGTAGTCCACGTGGTCGAGCATGAGGGCGTTGAGCACCTTGCCCGCCATGAAGATCGGCCGACCGATCGCGTCGATCGGCGTCCCTGAACTCGTCAAGTGATCTTGACGAACCTTCTCATGACTCACGCCGACGACCAGGATGCGGTTCGAGCCTAGACGCAGCGCCGGAGACAGCGGGGTGTTCTGACGCAGGCCGCCGTCCACGTATGGGATCCCGTCGATCGAGACGGGCGGAAAGAGCAGCGGAATGGCCGCCGATGCGCGGGCATGGGCGGGCCCCAATCGGGTATGAATCGCCACGACGTGCGGGTCTCGAGACCAGGGCCTCGAGCGGCCGTCTCGCGTCTCATAGAAGACCACGGTTCGCCCGGTCGGGACGTGCGTGCACGACAGGCTGACGCCGGCGAGCACCCCGGTCGCGAGGTTCCGATGGATCTGCTCCCAGTCGATGCTGTCGTTGATGAAGTCCTTGACCCCGGCGCCCGGCAGGAGCGAGTCGCGGTTACGGCGGCCGAGCAACCACGCGGGGATGGACAGGATGTCCCCCATGCCCATCGGCAGGAGGCTCCCGAGTGAGAGGCCGCGCCAAAGGTCCACGAGCCGACGCACGCCGACGGTGGCGTTGGTCGTAGAGGCCGCCAGCGCCGAGACGTTGATCGCCCCCACGGAGGTGCCGCAGAGCACCTTGAACTGAGCCCGCTCGCGCAGCTCCGCAGGCCCGTCGCAGTAGAGATAATACAAGACCCCGGCTTCGTACGCGCCGCGCGCGCCACCCCCCGCCAAGACAAGACCGCAGGTTTCCATCCATCGATTATCGGCAGGAATCGTGAATGACCTAATTCGGGTGTGGCGCTTGCGGCTCGGGCGGGCGTCGGTGAGAGTTCCCGCCATGGCACGCATCCTGGTCATTGATGACAACGAGACGATGCGGGAGGGGATCGCCCACACCGCGCGGCGAATGGGCCACGACGTCGACGTCGCCGCGAGTGGCCGCGAGGGGCTGACGCTCTTCGACGCCCGCAACGCCGACTTCGTGATCTCCGACCTCAAGATGGAGGGCATGGACGGGGTGGCGGTGCTCGAGGCCATCAAAGCCCGCAACCCCCAGACGCTGCTCATGATCGTCACGGGCTTCGGCAGCGTGGAGACCGCCGTCCTGGCCATGAAGCTCGGGGCCTTCGACTTCATCACCAAGCCCTTCGCCCCCGAGGTCCTGCGCCTGAAGATTCAGTCGGCGCTCGAGGTTGCCGATGGGCGTCGGAAGAACGAGAAGCTCGAGCGGCATAACGAGGTCCTGCGCGAAGAGATCGAGGCGCGCTATCGGCCCGTTGCCGGCACTCCGGGCGCGGTCGTGCACGACATGGTGGGCCAGAGTCGAGCGATCGCCCAGGTGCTCGAGACCGTGCGCCGCGTCGCCCACGCCGACAGCACCGTCTACATCAGCGGCGAGAGCGGCACGGGCAAAGAACTTGTCGCCCGCGCGGTCCATCGCAGCAGCCGACGCGCCGGTGGTCCCTTCATCAAGGTGAGCTGCGGCGCGCTCGTCGAGACGCTGCTCGAAAGCGAGCTCTTCGGCCACGAGAAGGGCAGCTTCACCAACGCCATCAAGCGCAAGCTCGGCCGGTTCGAGCTCGCGGACGGGGGCACGCTCTTCCTCGACGAGATCGGCGACATCGGCCCGGCCATCCAGCTCAAGCTCCTGCGCGTCCTGCAGGAGCGGGAGTTCGAGCGCGTCGGCGGCGAGGAGACGGTGAAGGTCGACGTGAGGGTCGTGACGGCCACCCACCGCGACCTGAGAAAGCTCGTGGAGGAGGGCAAGTTCCGTGAGGACCTCTTCTACCGGCTGCACATCGTGCCCCTCCATCTCCCCCCGCTGCGGGAGCGTCCCGAGGACATCAGCGAGCTGGCCGTGCACTTCGTCGCGAAGCTTCGGGAGCGCACCGGAAGTCAGGCCAACGGCATCAGCGCCGCCGCCCGCTCCGCGCTCCGCGACTACGCCTGGCCGGGCAACGTGCGTGAGCTCGAGAACGCCATCGAGCAGTCGCTCGTCTTTGCGACCGGCGAGGAGATTGAGGTCGCTGATCTGCCGAGCCACGTGAGCGGGGCCGCGAGCGTGAAGAAGGGTCTACCGATCATGGACGGGAGCCAGAGCCTGCCCGACCTGCTCGATAGCCTGGAGAGGCAGTATATTTTGGATGCGTGGGAGAAGGCGGGTGGGGTTAAGACGAGGGTGGCTGAGCTGCTCGGGGTGAAGCCGAGCGCGCTGTACTACAAGCTCGAGAAGTACGGGATTGGGTAGCGCCGACCCGCTTGGCCACACGACGGATCATGTCAGGCGGGCGACTGCCCGGTCGCGACCAACTCGCCGAGCCTCCGATACAGGATCGGCACAGCGCGGTCGGGCGCGCAGGAGCGGTGCTCCGAACTCGTTCGCCCCGAGGTTGGCCTCCTCGAACACCTGCCGGTGCCGGACCGTCGCTGACTGTCGAACCGACGCGACCTCAAACAGGAGGTTGCGCTCGAGCACCATGGAGGCAAAGGAACTCATACGCTCAACGTATCACCCGCCCCGTGTCAGGCACCGCTGACGCAGATGGGCTGGCCATCGCCTCGCACTCTCAGCGGGCTCGTTTGAATATTCCCGGCAGCTTCCTCACGGGTCTATTGCCCCGACCGCTCTAGCCCCCCGCCGAGTCCTTATAAGCATTCCTCGACGGGCGGGCGACGTAGATCGCGAGAACCACGACGAGCGAGAGCAGCGTGGCCTCCATCGCCAGGAAGCTGCCGACCTTGAGCCACGCGAAGACCGGGTGCACATACCGCACGAGCCAGCCGGCCGCTTCGTGTACAAACGTGGTCAGGAACACAAGGAGGACCAGCGGCGCCTTCAGCCCGGTTCGAATGGGCACGAAGAGCAGGAGGTGGGCCAGCACCATGGCGAGCAGGCCCATGGCGAAGACGTGCATGTGGCTCGTCTCGACGAGGGCGGACAGGGGGCGGGGCGGCTGGCCGAACTCCACGCCCGGCTCGCCGAGGTAATAGAGCACGACGGAGTCCGGGTTGAGGTCCATCTTCACGAAGTAGAAGAGGGCGGACGTGATGAGGAAGAGCAGGACGTAGCCCAGGAAGAGCCCGATGATGAGGCGGAGCAGGGAGTTCTTGCTCCACTCGCCGGTGATGACGAAACGCATCGGTTTAGGTTAGCTCTAAGGCGTCGGGGCCGCGAGCTTGCGGGTGAACAAGGCGAGCGCGCGGCGATGGGCGGCGGTCGCAGCGCGGGCCGTCATTGAGGCGCCGCTGATGCTGTCGACGCGGCTGCCGACGGCCAACTCGGCGTCGAGGGACCGGCCGCGAAAGGCCCGCATCCAACGCTCGTTGGCCTGGTACTCGGGGGGTTCGTGGAAGGCCAGGGTGAGCGTGGAGAGGATCTGCGCGTCCGGCGAGACGATGATGAGCAGCGTCTCGTCCAGGGTCCGCACGCGATGGGTGTCGATGAAGCCGTACCCGAGGATCGTCGGTCCGCGCTTGGCGACGTAAGCGGTGACGAGGCGCTCCTCCATCGTCATGCCCGTCTGCGCCGTGATGTACGCGGCGTCGTCCTCGGAGAGGTAGAGCGGCTGCGGCACGACGTTGTCGGCGTCGGGGAACGCGGCGTTGAGCGCGCTCTCGCGGGAGTGGAAGACCGCGGCGGAGGCTTGGCTGCCGAGGACAAGGGCACAGACGATGAGGAGCGCGGCTCGCATCAGAAGATGAAGCCCGCGCCCAGGCGAATCTCACGGGTCGGGTCGCTGTCCTTGTCGGCGTTGCTCTTGTTGTTGAACTCGGCCTTCACGACCACGTCGGCATGGGGCAGGAACTCGAGCCCGGCGGCGAGCTCGGATTGGTCAAGCTTCTTGTCTTTCGTCTGGCCGGCCGAAACCTCGGCGTTGAGGTCGAACTTCTCGAACCGCGCGAACGGGCGAAGGCCGAAGCGGCTGCCGGGTGAGAGGACCGGCATGAGGTCATAGGTGAGCTCGGCGTAGAAGCCCTGCTGGGCCTCGGGGACGTCGACCTTGGGGACTACCTCTGCGCCTTCGGTCTTGTTTCGGGCGAAGAGGCCCCGGAGCTGGAGCCCATGCGAGCGCACCTGGACGTGGCCCTCGAAGAGCGTGTGCTTGATCTCGGTGTCGCCCGTCGGGTCCTGGTCCGCGCCGCCGGTGTAGAAGCTGCCGCCGACGAGGAGCAGATCGTCGAGCGTGTAGTCGAGCCTGAGCACGAGCGCCTTGTCCTCCCAGACGAAGTGATTGCCCGCCTGCCGCCCGCCACGCACGCCCTTCGCCCCGAAGCCGGCAGCGCTCAGGCCGTTGACGACATAGGCGTCGTAGGACAAGCCGGCCGGCAGAACGCCGTGTAGCCCGATGCCGGCCTCGCGCCAAGTCGTCGGGATGATCTGCCGCTCGACGCTCGGCCGGAAGTTGCCGCGGTAGGTCGTCGGCTCGTGCATCTCATTGACGAAGCCCACGGGCATCAGCACGAGGCCGGCCCGCAGGTTGGCGTAGGGAGACAGCAAGAAGTCGAGGTAGCTGAACTCGACGGAGACCGCGCCGCCCTCGCCGTTCTGGACGTTGGGCTCGGTGGTCGCGTGCTCGAACTCCAGCTCGGTGTTCATGACCAAGCGGTCGTCGAACTTGTACCCGAGGTAGGTGACGAATCGGTATACGTCGCCCGAGTGAGGGGCGCGCTTCTCGGCGTCGCCCAGCGCGTGGCCGAAGTAGAACTCGCCGTAGCCGCCGATGGAGAGGCCCTTGTTCTGACCGTAGACCTTGGACGCCGCCGGGCCGAGGCCGTACTGGCTGCGGAGGGCCTCGGTCTCGGGCACGACGAGCTGCTCCTTGAGGCGGGTGATCTCGGCCGCGAGGGCGTCGATTCGGGCGTCGGCTCCGGCGTCAGTGGACGCGGCGGGCGCTTCGGACGGCACGGCAGCAGCTGCGACGGACGGCACGGCAGCAGCTGCGACGGGCGGCACAGCAGGCACCTCCTGCGCGAAGAGGGCGGTGGGCGAGAGCGTCAGAGTCAGGGCGGCGAGGCGATGCATGAGGACTCCTGTGCCTTCAAAGGGACCACCGCACAATGATGATAATGGTTGTCAATATCAAGAAAGATCGAAGAAATCGGTCGACTTGACCCGGCCGCCCGCGCCGCCCGATGCTTCGCGCCCATGAACTGCGGCCATATCCCCGCCATCGCGCTCTTCTGCCTCGTCTCGTGCGGCGAGGCGTTGCCGGTCACAGGAGGTCTCGAGTTCGGCGTCCCACGACCGCCGCCGGATGCCTCCAACCTCGGGCCTGCGGTCGACGCCTCGATAGCGGTCCCCGATGGGTCCACGCCCGACGCCCAAGCGATCGCCACCGACGCCCACGCCACCGACGCTCAAGCGCCCGCTCTCGACGCCCCGTTCATGCCTGCCCCGGTCCGCCCCGGGAGCTGCGAGCCCTTCGCGGGGCTCACTGACCACCCGCTGCTCGACGCGCTTCACCACCAGCTCTCGACCGCCTACCAGCCGATCGACGTGGAGAACGATCTCGGCGGGATGCCCAACCGGTACACGACCTCAAGGAGGCGAATGTTCGTCGAGGTCGAGCCCATCGAGGTCGAAGGTGAGCTCGGCTTTGAGTGCGTCTACACGGGCCAGTTTTTCCCCGGCGCGGGCATCGAGCCGGACGAGGACGCGCTCAACTGCGAGCACGTCTGGCCCCGCTCCCGGATGGCCGCGCGGGATACGCTGCTCTACTCCCATCAGCAGAGCGATCTGCACAACCTCTACCCCTCGCTGCCCGGCGCGAACAGCTCGCGAGGCAACCTGCCTTACGGTGAGGTCGTCGGGGACCGGAACCTGGATTGGTGGCCGACGGAGCTCGGTACGAACGCCCTAGGCCAGCGGGTCTGCGAGGTCCGCGATGCGCGGAAGGGGGATCTCGCGCGGGCCATCTTGTACTTCGCGGTCCGCTGGGGCGCGGACGTGGGCCCGGACGAGGAGTCGACACTGAAGGCTTGGCACACAGCCGATGCCCCCGACCTTCGTGAGGCCACTCGCAACGACCGCGTCGAGGCGGTCCAGGGCAACCGCAACCCCTTCGTGGACTGCCCGGAGCTGGTGCTTCGCATCGCCGACTTCGAGCCTTTCCTCATCGTCGACGATGAGCTGAGCTTGCCTTCGCCTTAGCCCTTGGCTCGACCCTTGCGAAGGTCCGTCCCATCCGGCCAAGCGCAAGCTGCGGTGGCCACCCCCTTTGACTCAGAACCCCGGAGATTCAGCATGTCGCGTCTCAATCCGCCGTCGTTCCGCCTCTCGCTCCTGGCTACCGTGCTTGCCGCCGGGGGCCTCGTCGTCGGTTGCGCCGAAGCGCCGCCCGTCGAGCCGGCGCCCGTCGCCGCCAACCCTTTCCTCGCTGAGCAGGCGTTCGGTAAAGAGGACACCGGCTACACCAACCCCGATGGTATCGAGGTCGAGGTCGATCTCGAGGCCGACATCGAGGCGTCCGCGTACCAGATCGCCCGCGCCCCGGCTGAGCTCGGGCAGTTCGCCGTGACCTACCTCCGGACGCGAGGGGACTTCTACCTTGAGTCTCTCGCCGAGCACGTCGGCTCCCGAAACCGCGTCGAGTGGCGGGTGGACGGGGTCTGGAAGACCGCGGAGGAGGCCCGAACCATTGAGCCGGCGAAGCTGAAACACTTCCGGATTCGGGGCGTCAACGCCGTGCTCCTGCACCGGGTATCCGAGGGCGTCACCGTCGGCAAGGTCTTCACCGCCGAGGTGCCCCTCAAGCCCTACTCGGTCCTCTCCGAGGCGGGCGATAAGTGCGCCGAGAAAGACGACCACATCGGCTTGTCCCAGTCGGTGTACTGGTACCAGTGGAACCCGGACCTGGACGGCTGCGTCATCGCCAAGCAGGAGATGACCCTCACGGTCAGCCGGATGTTCCAGGCCGCCCAGCCGACCTACCCGGAGTACGACAAGCTCGTCGCCGACGGCAAGCTGACCGCCGTCGTCCTGTTCGGCCAGATCGGCGATGGCGCCATCACCGACCGGGACCCGGGCGTGCAGGGCTTCAAGCGCATGGGCACCTGGCTGAAGGCCGCCGGCTTCAAGGAGGTCGCCGCAGCGCCCGTCGGTAAGCGATACGGCAAGACCATCGGCGGCGTCGGCGTAGAGGTTGACCTCTACTCGCCCTACGACTTCGCCGGCCTCGACGACAGCGCGCACTTCGCGAACTTCCAGCGTGGCCTGTCCGAGCACGAGATCGTTGTTTACGACGGGCACAGCATGTTGGGCGCCAGCGACTTCTGGTCGAAGCCCACGTACCCGAGCTTCTATCAGATGTACCTCTACGGCGGCTGCCTCGGCTACGAGTACTATGTGAAGCCGATCGTCGAAGGCAAAGGCGGGTTCGAGAACCTCGACATGGTGTCGAGCGTCGTTGAGGTCACGGCCACGGCCATCGACTTCGCCGGGCCCATCATGGCCAAGATCTTCTGGGCCCTCGAGAACGGCTACAAGGCCTCCTGGAAGGACATCTTGGTCTCGGTCCGTCGCTCGGTCGGCGACTCGACGTTCGGCGCGAGCGGCGTGCGCGACAACTGCTTCTCGCCCACCGGAACCCGCTGCCAGCCGGCGATCAGTGATCCGTCGATGCCCGGCGTCGGCGAGGCGACCCGCTACGAGAGCACGACCGCCCTGCCCATCCCCGACAATAACCGCACCGGCCTTCGCTCGGTCATCAACGTGCCGGAGACCTTCAGCGTCGCGAACGTCGCCGTGGAGGTGAAGGTTGCTCACTCTTGGGCGGGCGACCTTTACATCGCGCTCGAGCACGGCGGGAAGAAGGCGATCATCTGGAACCACGAGGGCGACTCCCAGGATGGCATCGACGCCAGCTTCGATCTCGGCGGCTTCGCGAACACCACGTCGGGCGGGGACTGGACCCTGAGGCTCCTCGACAACGCCGCCGAGGACGTGGGCACCCTCGAGGGCTGGACGCTCGTCCTCGGCCGCTGAGCCCGCTCCGATCTCCGCGTTCCACCGCCCGATAATTTTCCTCATGGACGCCGTTTAACGGCCGATGGGGAGGGTAGGAACGCCAAAATGAACATCACCACAAAAAATCTGGATCCCGTCAGCCGAGCCGCCGCTCGAGGCGATGAGCGACGGGACGAAGAGTCCACGCACCCCGCCGAACCGGCGCCGCTTGGGCCGACGGACGTCTTCGAGCGGCGCACGCCCGAGCCGCTCAATCAGATCCTCGAGGTCGTCAACCTCTCCGAGCTGCCCCGGCGGCTGCGAGAGATGAGCTCCGGCGGTCGTCAATCCCGGCCGAAGGCTGGCACCGAGGCGCTCGCGCGTTCGGCCTTCAACCCGATGCGCGCCCTCGCGGCGAGCCCCGCCTCCGCGTCTCTCAACCTCGTCGCCTAGACACCGAGCTTGTGCCGCCCCGTCGCGGTCTGACTCCCAGGTGACGGCTTGAATCTAGACCCGCGTCTTAAGCGGGATCACCGATCCTTGAAGCGGGCTGACCCCCGACATCCCCGCCCGGGGCCTCGGTCGCAATCATGTGACTCCGGTTGACTCCCGGTATCGAGGCCTCGGGTACACTCTCTTAGTTCAGGACGCCCAAGTCCCGGACCGCACGGATGACCATCGCGATCTGCTCGGACCGGCCGATCTGGATCAGGTGGCTGCCGCGCGTGGTTTGGAGTCGGCACTTGAAGTGCGCGGAGAGGCGCTCGGCGTGGGCCAAGGGCGTAATCCGATCCGCCTCCGCCGCGAGCACCAACATTCGCTCGGCGGGAATCACGGGCGTCCGATGCAGCGGGCTGACCGGCATGTAGACCCGCTCGATCGCCGCGTGCTGAATCGCGGCCGCCTGCACGTCGTCCCCAAGGCGGCTATGGTCCCGAGCCCAATCGGCCAATGACGAGAGCGGGATGAGGGGCACGGCGAACGCCACGCGGCTCTCGATGGTCGAGTACAACGCCGCGCAGTACCCCCCGAGGCTCATGCCCAGAAGCCCAACCGCTGGATGCCCCCGGCCGAGTAGATACTCGAAGAGATCGGCGAGCTCCCCCATCACCTGACGAAAGCCTTCGATGGTGAAGCGCGGATCACCCGAAGGGAATCGAGGCATCCGTCGGCGCGCCTCCCCGCGTGGCCCGTGGTGCGGTAGCGTGAACATCGCGACGTCGAGCCCGGCGCGGAGCAGGGTCTGCACCTCGAACATCCGCGACTCCACCGAGAAGTATCCGCCGAGGTAGCCATGGATGATGAGCACGACAGGGCGCGGCTCGTGGCCGGGTGCCGTGAAGAGGCGCGTCACGACCTCGTCGTTCTTGGGGTTGACCGCATACTTCGCGCGCAGCTCGGCGTTATAAGTCAAGTAACCTGACGACCACCGGAGATCGATGATGCCCGGGGCCACCGGCAGATGGGTCGGTCGAATGGCGCGGGCCTCCCGGAAGAAGCCCGGCGCGTCTCGCGGGTACAGCTCCTCGATCAACGCCAGCCTCATGAGGCGCTCGTCGTGCGACAGCGCTGAGGTTCCCCTTCGCCGCGCGCCCGTGGCGAACGTGACCGCCGAGGTCGCCGATTGATCAATCGCCGCAGCCGCCAAGGAGACGAGCTTGTCCCGGGCCCATCCGATCATTGAGGGGGGCGCTCGGAACGAGGTCTCGACGTCGGTGGGTGGCACTTCATCAGCGCGAAGCCTCGCAGAAATCCCTCCGGCGCACACCCCGCTTGAGTGTTATGGTCGGCCTCATCGACCGGAGGACCGGGGACATCTCCGGGAGTTCGAAGAATGGCTTTGTTTGGATTGCGTTGGCAGGCCCGTCGTCACCCTGATGCTGGCAATAACTGGCTCGCGCTCGCCACGGCCCTCCACAAGCAGGGTGACCTTAAAGAGGCGAAGCAGGCGGCCCTGAGCGCGGCGACGTTCAAGATTGACACCAAGGTCGGGCTCGAGGTCGCGCGCCTCATGGAGTCGCAGGGTGAGCTGAAGGCCGCTCTGGGCCTCTTCGCGGCGGTTACGCGGTCCGATCCGGAGAACCCCGACGCTCACGGCTTCTATGGCATGTTCCTCTTGCGATGTGGTCAGGTCGAGGCGGCGGTGCGGGCGCTGCGAACGGCCGTGCAGCTTCAGCCGAGCTCGGTCATCGGGCACCTCATCCTCGCCGACAGCCTGGTCCAGACGGGCGCGCTCACCCTGGCCCTACAGCATGTGCAGACGGCGATCGGCCTTGATCCGGACAGCGTCGAGTCGTTTGTTCGGCTGGGCCGAATTCTCGATCAGCTCGAACGCTTCACCGACGCCCTCGACGCCTATCGCTCGGCACACGCGCTCGACCCACTCGACCCCGCGGGGACCATCGCCCTCGGCTCGGCCCTGTGTCGCGGGGCCCGAGCGCGGGAGGCGGTCGCACTCCTGGAGGTCCTCGTCGATCGGGACCCGGACTCCATAGAGGCACTCCGCGCGTGTGCTCAAGCCAAGGTCGACGCCGGCGACCTTCATGGGGCGGTGGTCCTCCTTCGCGACGTCACGCGGCTGAGCCCCGAGTCTGGCGAAGCGTTTGTGGAGCTGGCCGGCCTTGAGGCGCGCTCGGGTGAACTCGAGGCCGCCATCACCTCGTGCCGGCGCGCCGTGACCCTCACGCCCGGGTCCGGGCTCGCGTTTCTGCAGCTTGGGGAGGCCCTAATGGAGCTTGGCCGGGGGGCGGAGGCGAAGGAGAGCCTTGAGGCCGCTCAGCAGCTCTGTGCGCCGGGGGACGAGCGACGCGAGCGGGCCGCGCAAGCCCTGCGAACCCTGCGCCGCCCCACTCCACCCCTCGGCGGGATCTCGCTCTTTGAGCTCCCGACCTTCGGCGAGCAAGACGGTTTGGAGAGCCTCTCCGCGGAGGGCACCATCCACGACTTCGAGATCGAGGAGGTGACGGAGGGGGAGGCGCGGACGCGGCCGAGGGAGACCGAGCCACCGCCTCAGGTCCGCGTGGTCCGGATGCGACCGCCCGAGCTTCGCGGGGGCGTACCAACGTCTCCGGTCCCGCCCGCTCAAGCCTTAAAACCCACTACGGCGGTGCCTCCGCAGGCGACCCCAGTTCTGGACAGCGACGGTGGGGGTCCCGCGTTCACCGGCAACCTCAGCCTCTTCTCGCTGCCCAATCTCCTGGAGTTTCTTCGGGTCAATCGCTCGACGGGCACCCTCTCTCTCGTCGGTCGAAGAGGCGAAGGCGAGGTTCGATTGAACAGCGGAGCCCTGACGTTTTGCTGGGCCTCGCGTGCCTCGAGTCTGGTCGACGTGCTGCGGCAGACCGAGGATATTCCGAAGCTCGAGCTGGACACCGACGCCGTCATCGACCTGCTCATCTCCCAGGACCTCGTCTCGCGGCGGGTCCTTCGCGCCGCCATGATTTCGCAGATCCACGAGGCGATGATCGAGCTCATCGAGTGGGAGGTCGGCACGTTCTCGTTCTCGGCAAGCCTTGCCCTCGGTGGGCCGGTAGGGGTCGAGCTGCCGACCGAGATGGTGGTCATGGAGGCGCTTCGTCGGGTGGACGAGAGGCGGCGTGTCTGAGACGCTTCGAGGCATGCGGAGTCGGCTGCCCATCCTCGTCGCCTTTCTCGTCGGTCTCACCGGCGTTGGGCTCGCGTTCGCGACGGCCTCTCCGCAAGCCGCACCGGTGTCTGTGCTCGCGGCCATCGTTGCCGGTGCTGACCTTGAGACCACCGAGAGCTCAAGCTGCGCTCCGGAGGACCAACCATGCCATCGCGCCTGCGATGAGGCCTGCCGTCAAGTCGCCTTCGACGACGCGCTGAGCGGCCTTCGAGACCCCGAACTGGCCGCGCCCGAAGGTGGGCAGGTCTTCCGGCTTCAGGGCGATGGGATGGTCTTGTATGGGGTCTTCAGTGCCGGGGCGCACCGGCATGAGGCACTGCTCAGACATCTGAGTCAGACCGTCGAGCGTTGAGAGTCGCCGCTCGTCTCGTGGCCTTCTTGCTCCTTGCTGGCTGCGCGGACGGCGCGCCCAATGAGAAGAGCAGCGACGAGACGCCGCGAGGGTGTACGCCAAACACGTGCGTCGAAGAGTGCGCCCTCGATCGCGACTGTGGCCCGGGCCAACGCTGTCAGTCCGGGGCGTGCGAGTCGGACGAGGTGCCCGACATGGGCGAAGGGCGCTGTGTCCGAAACTCTGATTGTGAAGATGGATTTGGATGCGACGCCGAGTCGCGGACGTGCGTGCCCGTGGACCTGCCCAACCGCTCGTGCGACGACGAGCGCGACTGCTTCGCGGGTGAACGCTGCTTGATGAACACCTGCGTTCAGCCCCCGGATGCCGGCGGCGACCGGCAACGAGACGCCGAGGTCGTGGATGGGCCGCGCCTCGAACAGGGGGTTGTGGATCTGGGTGTCGCGGACGTCGCGCTGGCCGAC
>SHZC01000056.1 GCA_009692505.1 Myxococcales bacterium | reverse complement strand
GACGACCGCGCAGAATCCCACCAGAAGCTGGTCTTCGAGGGCGTTCCGGTTGTTCTTCAGGTTCGAGTCTTAGGCGGTCGACCACATCACGGGCATCGAGCGGCCGTGGTCCGTCTGAACCGCGAGCACGCGCGTCGTATGGCCGTCGTCGTTGCAGGTGGTCTCTGAACAACTCATCCACCAACGGATGGACATGCTCTACAGCGAGGACAGGGCTGGCTTCACGACGACGAACGGGCGTGGCGGCTCTCCTGGAAGGTGCCGCGACCATGATCCCTAAGTGGGTGAACCACAATGGGATTTATCAATGAGGGGATCCCTCAGGGCCTGGCCCTACCCTTCGGTTTGGTTGGGCTGGGGCACGGCAAGCTCCCGCAGAAGGCCGAATACCGCCCAGTCGGACCGGGCTTGAGTCGCGAACGGGGCCGCCCACTCTTCGCGGCTCGGCGCCACTCAGACAGCCTCGGGGCGACCAAACCGAACGGCGGTGTCCAGGCGCCAGCCGCGGGGCAGCAACTCAGGCCGGGCGCGCAGGTTCGCAAGCTCCTCAGGCGTGATCTCGGCGATCACCGTTCAGAACCGGAAGTCTTTGGCCGGGCCGAAGCCAAACGCCGCCACCGTGTCGGACGGCATCGTCGCCTCATTGACCACCAGGAGCTTGATCGGCTCGGCTGGGTTGGCCTCGTCGTCGCTCATGGTGCGGAAGACCTCGATGAGGTCAGGCTCGACCTCCTCCACTTCAGAACGAACGTCGCCACTACGGCCACGCCCGCAGATCATATGGGCGTCATTGCCGCCTCGCAATCGACCCGGCCGACGCCCTTCACAGACGCCGCGGCCGAACCGTCGTGGGGCGGAGGGCCGCTTCAGATCACGAGCGGTCTCGTGGGATCGTAGAGCTCGACCGGCCCGAAGGGGTCGATGGTCGGCAGGATCAGGACGGGGCTTTCGGGATCAGCGGGCAGGACCTCGGGTACGAGAAGGCGACCCCGAACCTCGACGGTCTCGTCGTTGAACCGCTCGCGCTCCTCCAAGGGACGGGGGATGAGCCCGAGGCGCACCGGTCGCCGACCCACCCACAAGACGACGTGGCCCGGATCCATCGGGAGCTGTCCGAGCTTCACATCCAGAAGGAAAGGCCGATAGATGCCGACGAGCCGGACCTCCCGCCCGGCCCGGCTCTGCAGCTTCTCCTCCGAGTCCAGTTCAGCGGCCCCCGTTCGATTGTCGGGGAGCGCGCCGCCCTTGTCGGACTCGACAGAGCCCGCACCGCAGGCGGCGAGGCCGAGCCCCAGGACATGACTCACGATCTTTCGGAGACTAAAAATCACGCGCGTCCTCCGCACTTGTCATGGGAGGACGCTAGGCACCGATCGAGCCATCGCAAGGCCAGAACAGCCTCCTACATCTTCACGCGCTTCGACTCGGGGTCGTAGAGCGGGCGCAGCGACACGATGGCCGGGTACTGCTTGTCCGCGATCTCCACCGTGAAGCTGCCCCCCTCGAGGTAGGCCCGATCGAGCGGTTGACCCGCCTCGATCATCGCCAGCCCCACCGAGCCGCCGAGGGTGTGACCGTAGCTCGCGGCGCGAATGTAGCCCACCGGCACGCCGTCACGACGCACGACCTCAGCGTGGAACATCATGGCCTCCGGATCCTTGACGAGCACCTGAAGGATGCGCCGGTTCATGGGCCCCGCCGCCTTCTTCGCCGCCACGGCGTCGCGGCCGATGAAGCCACCCGGCTTGTCGAGCGCGACCGCGAAGCCCAGACCCGCTTCGAGAACGGAGTCGGTGTTGTCGATGTCGTGGCCGTAGTCGCGGTAGCCCTTCTCCATCCTCAGGCTCGCGAGCGCTTTGAGGCCGGCGTGGACGAGGCCGAGATCAGCGCCGGCCGCGATGATGCGATCGTAGACATGGCAGGCCTGTTCGGTGGGGATGTAGAGCTCATAACCGAGCTCGCCGAGGTAGGTGATTCGCACGCAGAGGACCCGCGCGAAGCCCACGGCGATCTCCTTGGCCGCTCGGAAGGGGAAGGCCTCGTTGGACACGTCGGCCTCGGTCAGGCGCTCCATGAGCCTGCGCGAGAGTGGCCCCTGGATGTTGAGCTGCGCGTAGGCCGAGGTCGCGTCGGTGATCTGGGCGCGTTGGTCGTCGCGAAGGTGGCGCCTCATCCAGGCCTTGACGTGCCCGAGCGCCGTGTCTGAGGCGACCACCCAGAACCGCTCGTCGTCGAGCTTCGCGACCGTGAGATCGGCCTCGATCTTGCCGTCCTCGTTGAGCCACTGCGTATAGGTGATCTGCTCGGCGGCCCCGTTGACCGCGTTGGCCGAGAGGTGGTCGAGGAAGGTGCCTGCGTCGCGGCCTTCGACCCAGAACTTCGACATGAAGCTCATGTCCATCAAGATCACGCCCTCGCGGCAGGCGCGATGCTCGGCCTCCCAGTAAGGGAACCAGCTCTGCTTGCCCCAGGAGAGCCGGTCGACTTTGGGCTCGACGCCGCTCGGGGCATACCAGTCCGGCCCCTCCCAACCGCTCACGTCCTTGAAGTACGCGCCCTGCGCCGCGAGCCGGTCATGAATCGCCGACTTCTTGACCCCTCGCGCGCTCATCATCGAGCGGGTCGGATAGTGACACTGATACACCATGCCCAGCGACTCGACCGTGCGCGTCCGGCGGTACTCCGGGTTCGACTGGTAGGGGTGAAGCCGGTCGATGTTCATGTACGTGACGTCCATGTCCGGCCGCCCCGTGAGGACCCAGTGGGCCAGCAGTCGACCGAGGCCGCCGCCGGTGAGAATGCCGATGGAGTTGAGGCCGGCCGCCACGAAGTAGTTGCGGAGCTCGGGTGACTCTCCGACGACCGGCGCGAGGTCCGGCGTGAAGCTCTCGGGTCCGCAGAAGAACTTGCGAATCCCCACCCCCAACGTGCTCGGCACGCGGCTCATGGCGCGCTCGACGTAGGGCCCCATCCGGTCCCAGTCGGGGCTGATCTCCCCGAATGAGAAGGTGTCGGAGATGCCCTCGACCTTCCACGGCGCGCAGATGGGCTCGAAGAGGCCGATCATCAGGCCGCCGACCTCCTCGCGGAAGTAGCCGTGGCAGCCGGGATCCTCGAGCACCGGCAGGTCCTTCGGGAGCCCGGGGATCTTGTCGGTGATGAGGTAGTAGTGCTCGGCCGCCTGCAGGGGGATGTTCACCCCGTGACCCGCGCCCCACTGTCGGGCCCACATCCCGGTGCAGTTGACAACGAACTCCGCCTGGATGTCGCCGTGCGCGGTGCGGACGCCGCTCACCGTGCCCTGGCGTTTCAGAATGCCCGTGGCCGCGACGCCCTCAATGATCTTGACCCCGAGCTGGCGCGCGCCCTTGGCCAGGGCCATCGTGCAGTCGACGGGGTTCGCTTGGCCGTCCTCCTTGACATAGAACCCGGCGAGGACGTCGTCGGTCCGGGCGATCGGAAACAGCTCGCCGACCTCGCGAGGGGAGATCTCGTGCACGTCGATCCCGCAGTAGCGATTGAACGCCGAGACCCGCCGGTACTCCTCGAGCCGGTCCGGATCCGAGGCGCACTCGATGAAGCCCACGGGCTTGAAGCCGGTCGAGAGGCCCGTCTCCGCTTCGAGCCGCGCATAGAGGTCGCGGGTATATTTCCGCAGCTCCGTGGAGGTCTCCGACGTGGATCCGAACGTCACGATGAGCCCGGCGGCGTGCCAGGTCGTGCCCGAGGTCAGGCGGTCGCGCTCGAGCAGCACGACGTCGGTGCAGCCCATGTGGGCGAGGTGATAGGCGACGGAGGTGCCGATGATGCCGCCGCCGACGACGACGACGCGGGCCTGGGTGGGGAGCTTGGGTTCAGTCATGGGGGCGGTGCGGCGATGCCTTTCATTCCGGGTTGGCCGACGGTCGGGTACCCCGCGCGCTGCCAGGCGAAGAGGCCTTCATCGAGGACGGCCGAGTTCTTGAAACCGCGCTTTCGAAGCTCGTCGACCACAACGCCCGAGGCGTGGTGCGGGCAGCCGCAGTAGGCGATGATCCAGGTGCCGTCGCGCTTGAAGGGCTCGAGCTTGTCGATGAGCTTGAGGTCGTAATACGGCAGGGAGACAGCGCCCTCGATGTGCAGGGAGACGAAGTCCGAGGGGGCCCGTGCGTCGAGGAGGATGAGTCGCTTGTTTCCGTCGAGGGCGCTTTTCACCTGGGGCATCGGCGCGAACCGCTCGGCGCGCAGCGTGAACTTCGCCGACGTACCCTGGGGGTTGGTGGGCAGCGGCGTCCAGGCGGGCACGACCACCGGCGTCGTATTGGGCGACATCGGGGGCTGCAGGGTGCCTGTCAAAGAGAGCGACTTGAGGTAGGCGACCACGTCGTCGATGGCCTGACCCGTGAGCGTTGAGCCGAAGGCGACCATCGGGGTCCCCGGTCGACCGTGCACGATCGCGTAGTGCAGAAACGGCGCGTCCGCGTCCTGGAGAAAGACTGGATTGACCAAGTGCACGGCGTTCCCGCGCTGGGCCTGCGTCCCGTGACACGACGCGCAGTCGCGGTGGTAGACGGCCTGCCCCCGGCGCACGTCCCCCGTGTCCAGGCGCTTGGGCAGGTCAAGTCTCGGCGTGGGCTTGAGGGCGCGGAGGTAGGCGATGAGGGCGGAGATCTCCCCAGGTTCGAGGGGGCCGCCGGTGAACTTCGCGTAGCCGGCCATGGCGGTGCCGGGGCGTCCGCGGCTGATGCCCTCGTGCAGGAAGGTGTCGCTCGCCGTCGCGACGAACGTCTCGCTGACGAGGGAGGGGGCGTTGTCGGCGGCATAACCCGTGGCGTCCGCCGCGTGACACAGGGCGCAATACTTCGTGTAGAGCGAGGCCGCGTCGGGATTTGACCCCACCGGCCCGCTGGCCGGGGCGCCTGACTCAGTGGCCGGGGCGGGCTGTGGCTTGACCGGCCCGTCGCGGGTCTCCGCCGTGCACGCTCCAAGGGCCGTGGCGACGGTCGCGGCAAGAGCCGCGGCGAGGATCAGCGCCGCGCGGATTCGACAACTCAAGTGGAACTCCCAAGAAAAATCACCGCGCATCATGCGCGAAACCGCTTTGCAACGCGCGTTTTCGAGCGGGCGCGGCACCTGACTCAGCCAAGTCAGGTATCCTCGCCCCATGATGCCCACTCGTCGTCGCTTTGTAGATCGGACCGTCGTCGTGACCGGGGCCTCGGCTGGGATCGGCGCGGCCGCGGCGCGGGCCTTCGCCGCCGAGGGGGCGCGCCTCGTCCTGGCGGCGCGGGGTCTGGAGCGCCTGACCCGGTTCGCCGAAGAGCTGCGCGCGTCGGGCAATGAGGTGGCGGTCGTGCGGGCCGATGTCTCGACGGACGAGGGCGGGCGCCTCGTCTTGGAGACGGCCCTCGATGTCTTCGGGGGCTTCGACGTTTGGGTCAATAACGCCGCGCTCCACCACCGCGGCCCCGTGCTCGACCTCTCGCCCGAGTCGCTCGGCGACATGGTCAGCGCGAACCTGCGCGCGCCGATCGTCCTCACCCGCCTCGCCGTCGAGCACCTGCGGACGCGGCCGGAAGGCGGCACGGTGGTACAGGTCGCCTCCCTCGCCGGCTTCGTACCGGTGCCCGGCTCGGCGGTGTACTCGGCGACGAAGTTTGGGCTGCGCGTCTTCTCCCTCGCCCTCGACGAGGAGCTCAGGGTGCTGCCCGGGCCTTGTGTTCGCGTGCGGCTCGTCTCTCCCGGCCCGGTCGCGACGGCGTTTCTCCTCGATGACCTCGACCGCGTCGCTGATCTCACGTTCTCGCAGCCCATGTCCACGGCCGAGGCGGTCGCGAGCGACATCGTGGAGGCGGCCTTCGAGGCCAGCGACAGCGGCAAAATCGAGCGGACGAGGCCCTGGCGGTCGGGCTATTTGGCGACGCTCGCCTACGTCTGGCCTCGGCTGGGGCGGTGGGCCAGACCGATGCTTGAGCGGGGGGGGCGGCGTATGCGCGAGCGGCTACGACGGGCGATGGATGGTCAAGTTACCTGACTTCACCGCGGAGCAGGGCACCGAGCGCGGCCTCGATGCCCCCCGGGGCCGACTCGACGACGCGGCCGACCTCGGTGCCCCGAGTGACGATGAACGTCGGCACATACTTCACGTCGAGTCCGTCTGTCAGGTCCTGGCCATCGACGACGGCGTGTTTGCCTCGGTCGACGCCGATGATGCGCAGCTGAAACGGCAACGGGGCCCCGCCCGGCGCGGCGACCTCAAGGGCCTTCCAGAAGCGGGTGACCTCGCGCTTGCTGTCGCTGCACCAGGTCCCCAGGACGAGGTCGACCCTGGCGCCGGGGGGCACTACAAGTAAGGCCCGGGACGCCGCAGGATCGGGGCTTGAGGCCTCGAACGCCGTCTGCCAGGCGGGCAGCGCCGACAAGACGCCGACGCGATCGACGTAGCCGACGAGCGCGGGTGGGTGTTGAGCCTCCGGGCTCGGGACCGCGGGCGGCGCCCCACCACAAGCGTTGAGAGTCAGGGCGAGGGAGAGGGCGTGGGCGAGGTTCTTCATGGCCAGATCATCGGTTGGGTTCATCCGTCGGGCAAGACACGAATCGAGGCGGGGAGGGGCGCGTGAAATCGCGGTGTTCCCCCCGGTCGTGATATTCCCCGCTTCATGCATGATGAGTCTACGAGGCCGCACGTGCCTGTACTTCCAGGTCTTCGCGCTGATCTTGTGGCCGGACCGCTCGTCGGCAGCGCGTTCGCGCTCGTCGGCTGCGCGTTTGTGCTCGTCGGCAGCGGGTTCGTGCTCGTCGGCTGCGCCTCCGGGACCGAGAACGAAGAGGTCATCGACCTCCTGATTCGTCGGCCGGTCGCCGATGGCGCGATGCTCCTGCCCGATCCTGATCGCGGCGCCGCCGTCGAGACGGACGCCGTCGAGCCCGGGCAAACCGACGGCGGCTTGATGGACAGGGCGCGACCGCTCGACGGCGAACTCGCCGATGTCCGCGATGTGGCCCCGGCCGTGCCCGATCGGGCACAAAACGTTGATGCGAGCGTCCCCCCATCCTCCGACGGCCCGCCCCCATCCCCAGATGTGCCCGCGAGCGAGCCCGGACGCGACTGCGAGGGCGGCTGCGCCCACCTCGATGACCCCTGCCGTGTCGGCGTCTGTGATCGCAACGCGGGTGCCTGTCGCTCCGATCAGCGCGTCGATGGCACGCTGTGTGACGACGGCTCGGCGTGCACGATGGGCGACGTCTGCATCGGCGGCGGCTGCGAGCCAGGCGCGCGCCTTGACTGTGGCGCGATGGCCACCCCGTGCGTTGACGCCGCCTGCCGCAACGACGTCGGCTGCGTAGTAACGCCCCGAGGAGACGGGGCCGCGTGTCAGGGACCAGACCTCTGCCAGCAGGGGGGCGCGTGCAACGCGGGGGTGTGCGAGGGCGCGACGCCCGTCGATTGTACCGGCCTCGACGGCCTCTGCGCCGCGGGTCAGTGCGACGGCGCGAGCGGTGAATGCATCCCGTCCCCTCGAAATGAAGGCTCGCGCTGTGACGACCTCCTGGACCTTTGCGCCGAGCAGCGCTGCGTCTCGGGGGCCTGTGCCGCGCTTGTGCCCATCGACTGCGGCGCAATCGCCGGGGACTGCAATGAGGCCCACTGCGAGCCCGGCGTCGGCTGCGTGGCCGTGCCCGTCGGCTTGTGCGCCGTCTGCCGCGACCAGCCGGGCCTTTGTGATGGGGCCGGTCGCTGCCTCGCCTTTGGGGGGGGGAGCGGCAGCGTCAGGACGGGGTTCGAGGACGGGCAAGTCCCGGCCGGCTTCGTGGGCGGAGCGGACGCGCCGTGGAACGTGGGCGCGGCCCGAGCGTTTGAAGGCGCGATGGTCCTGCGGAGCGGGCCAGTCGGCGATGGCGAGACGAGCCTGGTTGACTTCGCCTTCGACGTGGAGATCTCGGCCACGCTCCGCTTCAGGTACCGCGTCAGCAGCGAAGACCGTTACGACGCCTTTCAATTCACCCTTGACGGCGCCCAACGTTTCGCGATTGACGGCGAAGAGGACTGGCAGCCCTTCGAGGCGGTGCTCGGACCCGGCCGGCATACGCTGAGGTTCCTGTATGAGAAGGATCTCAGCCTTGAGCGTGGTGAAGACGCGGCGTTCGTCGATGCCTTTGAGCTCGACGTTGGCTGTCCGGCGGCGCCGTGCTTCGAGGGCCGACAGACCGTGGAGGCCTGCCTCGCTTGCCCGGCGGCCGAGGGCAGCGCGTGCGACGTCGGGGCCTGCGCCGCGGGCACCTGCCAAGGGGGAGCCTGCCAGAGCCTACCGCGCAGTGAATGCCTGCCTTGTGGCGAGGGCTTCGAGGTCTGCAACGGCGGCGCGTGCGGTGACTTCACGTTCGCGGCCTTCGACATGGAGGGCGGCCTGCCGGCGGTGTTCGAGACAGGGGGAGACACGGGCTGGGGCGCGGCGAATCAGCCTCACCGGGGCAATCAGTCCATCGCCAGCGGCGCGCTCGGCGACGACGAGCAGGGCTTCACCCGCACTTCGGTCGACGTACCCCAGCCCGCTCTCTTGCAGTTCTGGTATCGAACGAGCACCGAGACGTGCTGTGACAAGCTGCGTTTCTTCGTCGACGGAGCCGAGCGGCTCGAGATGGGCGGCAACCACGAGTGGACTCGCCACACCTCCTCGATCGGCGCGGGGCTCCACACCCTGGAGTGGCGATACGAGAAGGACTCCAGCGTCGCGACCGGTCAGGACAAGGTCTGGGTCGACGACGCCTCGATCACGGCGCTGCCCATCTGCGGTCCATAAGGCCGCTCGCTCAGGGCCTCAAGCGAGACGTCGGCGCCGTCGCGTGCGGAGGCCAAGCCATACGACTGTGAGCGCGGCGTAGACCCCACGGGAGTCCGGGGCCATCGCGCACCCATCGGCGAAACTTGGTGGGGCGGCGTCTGCTCTCCCGCTCAAGTCCGGCGACTGGTCGAGAGAGACGTCCGCGCTCCCGCTCGCGTCCGGCGGCTGGTCGACGGCGGCGTCTTGCGGCGGCATTGCGGGGGGCTCGGGCGCGGGGGCCGGCTCGGCTTCCTCCGGCGACACGCATGAGGCGACGCCTTCGCGCAGGACGCAGACGGTGTCGTCGACGCACTCGCCCTGCGCGACGAGGCTCCCATCGTCACAGCGGCCGCTGTGGGTGGCACTGAAGCAGGTGTCGTGGCCCCCCATCGGCCGGCACGCGAAGAAGACGCACCGCGCGCCGAGGTCGTCGTCCACGCACCCGGCTCCGTACACACTGCAATCGCCCACGTCCACCGGCAGGCCGTCGCGGCACGTGGCGAGCTCCGAGGCCGACAGACAGATCGGGCGCTCGCCCACGAGCGGGCAGAGGCCGGGATAAGCGCACCGCAGGCCCCTGTCATCGTCGACGCAAATCGCGCCGAACACCCCGCAGTCTCCGCGACCGCAGAAATCATCGACCGCGACGCTGCCCTCGCAGTGGGCATCACAGGCCCCTGCACAGGCTGTGTGTTCGACGCTGAACAGCGCCGGGAACGGATCGATGTCGTCCGAGTACCGATCATCGGCGCTGAGGTTGAAGTGGACGTGGGGGGCTGTGCCCTCGGTCCCGGTGTCGCCGAGGGTGCCGATGACCTGCCCGGCCGAGACCCGAACGCCGGGCCCGATGCCCTCCGCGATCGAGTCCAAATGACCGGCGTAGTAGGCCCATCCGCAGGCGTCCTGGATCACCACGCGGTTGCCGGAGGTGTTCGAAGGCCAGCCCGCTCGGAGCACGACGCCATCCGCGACCGAGACGATGGGCTCGCCCCGGGCCGCGAACAGATCAATGCCGTGGTGGTCGCCGCCGTAGTCCGAGTTCGCGTGCGAGTTGCCGGGCCCGGAGGTGCAGGTGAACGTGTTCCAGGCTGCGTCGTAGCCGATATTATGGGGCGCGGCGATGGGGAAACGGGTCAGGGCGGGCCCGCAGACGACGGCGCTTTGAACCGCGGCCGTCGCGCCGTCGTCGTCCGGGCGTTCGCCTTCGACGCAAGCAGCGCAGGTGACGGCGACCATCAGGGTTTCAAGCGGTGGTCGCAGGCGAGACAGACGCATCCTCACGCCTCCGACTGCGGCACGAAGCCGCGCCGCATGGTGTTCTCGCTGACCACGCGCGGATCGACGAAGTTGAGCAGGTAGTCTGGCCCGCCGGCCTTCGTGCCCCCGCCGCTCATGCCGAAGCCTCCGAAGGGGTGGCGGCCGACGACGGCGCCGGTGATCGGCCGATTGAGATAGAGGTTACCGACGCGGAAGGTCTGTCGGGCCTGCTCGAGGTGGGCGGGCGAGCGGGAGTAGACGCCGCCGGTCAGGGCGTAGGGGGAGTCGAGCGCGAGGGCGAGCGCCTCGTCGTAGGTGCGGGCTTTGATAACCATCAGGACCGGGCCGAAGAGCTCGTCTCTCGCGAGCGGATCGTCGGGAGGCACGTCGACGAAGATCGTCGGCTCGATGTAGTGGCCCGGACCCTCGACGCCGCCGCCGCAGAGCTTGCGGCACCTCTTCGCGCCCTCGTCGATCAGGCGCAGGAGCCGCGTCCGACTCTCGGCGTCGACGACGGGGCCAATGCGCGTGGCGGCATCACTCGGGGCGCCGATCTTGAGGCTGCGGGTCGCTTCGACCAAACGGCTGACGAAGGCGTCGTAGTGGTCGGCGAGCACGATGACGCGCGAGCACGCGCTGCACTTCTGCCCTGAGAATCCAAACGCGCTGTGCATGGTGCCGAGCACGGCCTCGTCGAGGTCTGCGTCGTTGTCGATGACGAGCGCGTTCTTGCCGCCCATCTCGCAGACGACGCGCTTGAGGCCGCGCTGACCGGCGTGCGTGATGCCGGCCTGTCGCCAGATCTCCAAGCCGACCGCCATGCTCCCCGTGAAGACGATGTTCGTCACGTCAGGGTGGGCGCAGAGGTGCGCGCCGACCTCCTCACCGAGGCCCGGGAGGAAGTGCACGACGCCGGCGGGCACCTTCGCCTCGAGCAAGAGCTCGAAGAGGCGCGCCGCGATGACGAAGGACTGCTCGGCGGGCTTGAGGATCACCGGATTGCCACAGACCAGCGGGGCCACGGCCATGCCCGTGAGGATGGCCAGGGGGAAGTTCCAAGGGCCGATGACGGCGGTCACGCCCCGCGGCGTCATGGTCAGAAGGTTGCTTTCTCCGGGCGGGGAGAGGGCCTCGCGGGGGGAGAACAGTCGCATGGCCTCGCGGGCGTAGTACTCGCAGAAGTCGATGGCCTCACAGACGTCGGCGTCGGCCTCGCGCCAGGGCTTGCCCACCTCACGCACCATGAGGGCCGACAGCGCGTCGCGTTGTCTTCTCATGAGCGCGGCGAGGCGAAGCAGGCAGCTCGCGCGCTCTCGCGTGGGCACGTCTCGCCAGGCCGCGAAGCTCGCACGGGCGACCTTGACCGCGCGGTCGGCGTCCTCGATGGAACACAACGCGGCGGTGCCGATCAGGGTCCGACCATCGGCGGGATCGAGGCGAGTCAGCGTGCGCGTGCTGACCGCCGCCTTGCCGTCGACGACCGCGGTGATCGTGCGGCCCAGCGTCTTTTCGACGGTCGTCAGGGCAAGCGCGAAAGCGGCGCGCTGAGCGGCCTCGCCGAAGTCACGCAGGGGCTCGTTGCAGAAGGCGGGGAGCGTGCCCTTCGCGTCAAACAGCGTCTCGGCCAGAAGCACCGGACGCAGCAGCGGCGAGCGTTTGCCGAACGTGGGCGCGGCGAGCAGCGACTCATGGCCACGGCCCTCGACGAAGCCGAGCCTCAGCCAGCTCTGATTGCTCGTGTTCTCCAGGAGCCGCCGCACGAGGTACGCCATGCCCGGGAGCAGCTCGCCGATCGGCGCGTAGACCCGCACGCGATGGCCACGCTGGACGCAGGCCGCTTTGATGGGCTCCGCCATGCCGAAGAGGCACTGGAGCTCATAGCCATTGATCGGAACCTTACGATGCTCGGCGACGGCCATCGCATGGGAGAGGCTTCGCAGATTGTGACTGCCAATCGCGGTCCGCAGGTACTTGTGATGGTCAAGCAGCTTGTCGGCCAGCAGCTCGAAGTTGGCGTCGGAGTCGCCCTTCTCCAGCCACACGGGCGAAGGCCAGCCCTCCTGCGTGGCGCGCACGGTCTCGTAGTCCCAATACGCGCCCTTGACGAGCCGCACCGTGACCCGGCGACTCTTCTTCTTCGCCCACTTGATGAGGCCGTCCAGGTGGGCCTCGCTGTCTCTTAAGTAAGCTTGGACGACGACCCCGGCGTGCTCGTAGTCGGCGAGTGAGGGGTCGCCCATGACGCGCTGGAAGATCGCGTAGGTCAGCTCGACGAGTGAGCGTTGCTCCATGTCGAGGTTGAGGAATACGCCGAGCTGCCGGGCTCGCTGGAAGAGGGGCAGGAGGCGACGGCTCGCGGCCTCGACGCTGGCGTCGAAGGAGAGGGGATCAAGCTGGCTGTAAAGCGCGCTGACCTTGATCGAGACGTTGACGCGGGGCACCGAGCCGCGGTCATCGCTGTCGAGCAGGCTCTCGTTTTTCCACGTCGCGCACTCGGTGGAGAGGCCCTCCATGAGGTCGCGATACCGCGCGACGTAGGCCTCTGTCTCGGGCTCGCTCACGGTCGCCTCGCCCAAGAGATCCACCGTGAAGGCCTGCTTCGTCGCCCGCATCTCGCGCAGGGCACCTACGGCCGACGCCGCGTCCGTCCCCACGATGAACCGTCGCGCCATGCCCTCAAGGTTCTTGGCGATCTGCCCCGCAGCGATGCGGGTGGCCATGGAGCCCAAGCCCGCGCCCTTCAGCGCCATCTTGATCACTGCGGGCGAATCGAGCCCGGGACGGAGCAGGTACTCCTGAATGTGCCGGGCGATCTCCTCGGGCGTCGCGAGCACCGGGAAGACGTCCACGAAGCGGAACATCTCCGTCTTGAAGGCCTCGTCTTTCATGGCCCACTCGAGGATTTGCCCACTCCACCAAGCCTTGTCGAAGAGGCCGGGCTTCTCGCCCTTCATGCGGGCGAAGAGGTCGTTGCCGATCTCACGGATGCGTGGCTCGAGGTTGGCCAAAGGAGGCGTCCTTCGCGTTAGCTGCGGGCTGATGAATCGGCGGCGAGGTTACAGCAGGCCGGCCCCAATCGACACACCAAGCACCGGCAGGCTGAAGACGGCTCTCGCGCCGCCCTCGGGTAGATTAGTCAAAGATACTTGACCATTTAGGCTCTGGGCCAGCGCGTACGACGTGAACAAGCCGAGGCCCGTGCCCTGACCGGGTGGCTTGGTGGTGTAGAACGGCTCGAAGAGGTGGTCGAGGGTCTCATTGCTCAGGCCCGGCCCGCGATCGGAGACGGTGACCTCGAGGCCACCCTCCGAGCGCAGAGCACGGACCGTCACCGGAGCCCCCGGTGCTGCGTCCCGGGCGTTCTGCAGGAGGTTGACCAGGATCTGCACGCAGGGGTCGAGCGGCACCTCGACTCTGCCCGCGTCCGCGTCGATCTCGACTTGAGCCGACGCCCGACCCTGGGGGAAGACCAAGGCCACGGCGCGGTCGATGACATGGGCGAGCGTGACCCGGCCGGTCACATCGCTCCGCCCGAGGAGCGCGTGGGTCAGGCGGCGACAGCGCTCGACCTCGGCCGTGATGAGGGAGACGGAGTCATCGATGTCGGCGCGCGCCTCGTCGGTCATCTGCAAAGGCGCGAGCGCCTCATGGAGGTCTGTGGCGAGCGTGCGAATCGTCGACAGCGGCGTATTGAGCTCATGCGCCATGCCCTGCGCCGTTCGTCCGAGGCTGGCGAGTCGCTCCGTATGGACGAGTTGCCGGCGGGCGGCCACCTCGTTGGTCCGGTCAAGATACAACGCCACGAACTGCTCGTCGGCTCCGCCTTCCAGCGAAAATCCGAGCAGCTCATAGGTGCGCTGCGGGCCTTCGCCCGGTCGAAGTGGAAACTCGCAGCGGAACCGACCCTGACCGTCAAACGCCTGCCCGCAGGCCTGTAGACCGCACGAGCCGGTGGGTCCAGGGCATCGCCAGCTCTGACCGACCCGCGGCCCGAGCAGGCCTAAGGCCTCGACGTTTTGCCAGGCGATTCGCCCGCGCTGCACCACCTCGAGACCCACCTCTAGCCCCTCAAGGCTCAGCCGCAGGAGCGTGTCGGCGTCGCGGCGGGCGCGGTCCTGTTTCCAGAACGCCTCGGAGAAGACCTTGGCGAAGTACGCGACGCCGGCCACGGTCAGGCCGACGGCGACGAGGTCGAGCAGGCCCCCGACATAAGGGGCCGGGTGCCACTGCCCGATTCGCAGGACCTCGATCCGGCTGGCGGCCACCTGAAAAGCCAAGCCCGCAGCGGTGGCGAGGCCCGTCGGCCAGAGCGCGGGCCGGTCGCCGAGCAGGGCCGCGAGCAGGACCGGGAACGCATAAAATCCGATGAAGGGGCAATCCGCGCCGCCCGCCGACCAGATGACCAGGGTCAGGGCGCCGGTGTCGAGGAGCGCCTGGAAGACGTGGCGGACGTCCGTCTCGCCGACGCCGCGACGGCGGGACCATCGGACGAGCAGGAGGTTGGCCACGATGCCCACCACGACGGCCGCGGCCATGACCGGCACGTTGACGCCGCGCACGACCCCGAGCTGAACGAGCGCGGCGGCGGCGGTGACCCCGACGAGCGCGAGCCAGCGGAGCCGGATGAGCCAGTCCAGGCGCGGCAGCCCGTCGATGTTCAGGTCAGGCGTCAGGGGCGTGGTCACCGGGCGCATCTTGACACAACACAGGTTTCGCGCCATACGGCGGCCATGTGTACGGAGCGGAGTGCCGCGTCGATTATGGCACTGATGGTGTGCCTCTCTTGGGCCTCGTCCGCGATCGCCCAGGACGTCGTCGAGGCCCCGCCGCCGACCCCGATCACGCCCGAGAGCGCGGCGAGCGACAGTTACCTGCCGCCGATGCCCGCCGACGACGCCGACTTCACGACGGACAACGAGATCTTTCAGGAGACGACGACCGAGGCCGAGGCGACCCGCCGGGACGCGCGCCTCCGCGGCGAGCGACGGACGTTGCCCAACCGCCCGCTGTATCAGCGTTACCCGAGGCTGACGTTGATCACCCAAGTGGTCGCGGGCACCTTCGGCGGAGCGGTCGTCGGCCTCATGGGCGGCAGCATCGGTGAGGCGATCGATCCAGGTGACGATCGACTCCCGCTCGGAGGGCCACACGGGCCGCTGTTCGGCGGGTTGACCGGTACGCTCGTGGGCACGGCCGGGGCCGTCTGGGGCACGGGCCTCTTCTTCGAGAAGGACGATGGAGGCGGGTATACCGCGCTCGGCACGGCGGTCGGCGGCCTCGTCGGCGCGGGCGCGGCGGCAGGTTTCGCGCTGGGCATGGAGGAGTCCGACACCGCGACGACGCTGGCGATCAGCAGCTTCCTGATCTGTCAGATCGGAGGGGCTGTCTTGTTCTCGCACCTCTTTGGCGAGCCGACGACCCAGAGCGCCGCGCCGGCTGTGAAGTCCAAGGCGGCACAAGACGAAGACGAGACGCAGGAAGACTGACTCGGGCGCTGCTACGGAATGCGCTCGCTGACCACGGCGCGGAGGTGCGTCGAGTCAAATGGCTTCTTGATGCAGAGGTTCGACTGCGACTCTGCGCCCCCGACGCCAACGGCGAAATGGCGAACGGCGGAGTCCACCGCTACTGCGTAACCCGCAGATCATAGAAGGCCTCGCCCGGGTCCATATAGACCCGGACGAAGGACCGCGCATTGCGGGCCACGCGGCCGGTATAGGTCCACTGCAGGCCGTTCTGCACGAGCGTGAGCGTCGGCCCCTCCCGATCATCGGTCACGAGCAGGTCGAGATCCCCGAGCATCATGCGGATGTTGACGACGACCCGGAAGTCGCGGTCCGCCGTGATCTGGACGGCGAAGAAGTCGAAGTCGCGGTTGCAGGTGGAGACGGGTGCCATGAGCTGATTGAGCGCGATGGCCTCGGGCTCGTTGATGTTGTTGTTCGGCTCGTAGGCGTCCACACAGCTCTGGCAGCCGGGCCGTTGCCAGCCCTCGCAAGACAGCGTCGGCGAGTAGTTGAAGACGAGGTCGTAGGCCATGGTCCCGGCGAGTGACCCGTTGGAGACGTGAAAGAAGTAGGCGGCCGCGGCCGGGGCGTAAGCGATGACATCGAACGGGCCGTCGGACTGTTGGGTCACGCCGATCCCGTTGCCGCCGGCACCATAAAAACCGCCCCAACTCTCGCCGCCGGGGTGGGGCGCGAAGGGGCGCATGTTGGCGAAGACGAGGCCCGGGTGCTCGGGTTGGAAGCCAAAGTAGTCCGCGCGATCGGCGACCGGGCAGATGACCTCCCCTTCGAGCGTCGTGGGAAACTCGATGGGCGTCGCGTTGGGGTGGATCTCGTTGCCCTCGGCGACGCAGCGCGGCACGGGGGGGGCTCGCTCGATGCGGACCGTCGCGGTCCCGACGGCTCCGCGCACGCCATCGACGAGCAGGGCGTATTCGCCGATCTCGAGGTCGACGTCCAAGCCTGATCGCAAGAGGGTCGTATTGTCGTAGCAGGCCAGCTCGGCCTCGACCTCTTCGCAGACGGCACGCAGGGACAAGACGGTGTCGAAGTCCGCTTGCGTGACCGTGAAGGGGTAACGACCCGCGGCGGCGATCCTGACGGTGACGAGCGTGTCTCCACCCGTGGCCTCGGCGCAGAGCGTCTCGAAGTTGTTCTGTCGACCCCGCGTATCGATCGCGAGCTCGACCGGGGTGTTGGGCACGTCGACGACCTGAACGGGGAGGGTGCGCGGGTGGGGCAGGGGGCAGACCGAATAGGGCCCCCAGGCTCCGGCGACGCAGCGGCTCATCGCCTCATCCACCACGTCCGGGCAGTCCATGAACCGTCCCGCGCCGTCGGAGCAGACATCGGGATCCTGACAGGAGCACTGGCCCCAGAGGCCGCCGAGACACACCCTTCGCTCGCTGCCCCGGCCATTTTGACCGCAGGCTCGCCGCTGTTCGACGTTCTCCTGGCACTCGGCGTCCGCGACGCAGACCGAATACTCCGACCAGAAGCCCCCCTCGCACGCGCGCTGCTGGTGCCCCAAACGCTCGGCCAAACACTCGCGCTCCTCGACGGAGAAGTCCTCGCACTCGAACTCGACGACGCAGGCTTGAAACTCGCCCCAAAGGCCACCTTCGCACTGTCGCTCTTCAAGACCGCGGCCGCCGTCTCAGGCGCGCTGCTCGAGGTCGCCGGGCACACAGTCGGGCAAACAAACCGTCCAGTCGGTCAAGACACCGTCGACGCAGACCCGAGTCTGCACTATCGACGGGGCGCCCTCGCAGGCGCGCTCCTGCATCGCGCCGTCCTCGCAGGCGTTCGCGTCACTGCCGATCCACTCGCCGAAGCGGCCGTCGACGCAGGTCCGCTCCTCGCGGTCGCGGACCGGGCAGGGGCGGGACTCGATGAGACCCGCTTCGCACTCTGGGGCGCAGGCCTGCGGGGCTCCGCTGGCATCGGTCAAGTCCGGGCAGGGATCGCAGACATCGCCGAGCCCGTCGGCGTCCCGATCGTCCTGATCGTGGTCGGCCATAGCCGGGCAGTTGTCGCTGTGGTCGTCGATGCCGTCATCGTCTTCGTCGGCGGTCACGTCCGCCGAGTCAGGTCCAGCGTCGAGACCTGGGCTGCCGCCGGCGCCCCCTTGGTCGATGTGCGATCCGCCCTGATCGCCGCCCAAGGCGGTCACCTCCGCCAACGCGGTCACGTCGGCCGACGAGTCCCCCGACTCCGAGATCCCATCATTCGGGGCCAAGCAGCCACTGAAACCAGCGGCCAAAAACGACGAACCGAGCAAGCGTCAGCCGCATCAAGAGCAGTCCTTAGCCGCCGCACGGCTCGAGGAAACAGGTGGCCGGGGGGAACGCGCTCTTGGGCGTCTCGTCGCAGCCGCGCTCGGCGATGGCCAACTCGGGCGCCCAGGTCCAGTGGTTGAACTGCAGCTCGCCCAAGTGCGAGGCCACGCCGCAGAGGTCGAAGCTCTTGACCTCCGCGCGCCTCACGAAGCGGGTGGTCTGCCGATAGAACAGGCCGCCTTTGCCATTCGGGATAAACCCGGAGAACTCGGTGACCGTGCGGTCGCTGCTCGACGACGACCACGTCTCGGACTCCACCACCTCGTCCCCGACCGAGACGATGTCCTCTTCGGACTTGCCATGGCCCATCGACCAGACCTCCGACTGCTCGCGGGTCGTCTCGTCGCTGAAGTCGCGCGACCGCTGGCTGGTCAAGGCGTACTCGTCGCTGATGCTCGTCGATCGGCTCTCCGCCGTGGTCGAGCCGTAGTCGCGGGTCGTCTGCTCGCTGCCCGCCATGGAGTAGCCGGTCTCGCTCTGGTGGCCGTTGCGCTCTCCTTCGGTCCCACCACTCCTCATGCCCGCCGTAACGCCGGCCGTCGTCGAGACGCTGCCGCTCGCCGAGGCGATGAACGGGAGCGAGCCTTCGACCTCCGCCCCGATGGTGGCCTCCGCGCTCGCCTCGCCGTACCGCGAGCGTGTGCGCTCCTCGTAGTCCGTCTGGGACTCACCCTGCGTGAGGTTGACCTCCCAGTGCTCGCCGTCGCTCGTGGAGACCTGCGTGCTGTTCGACGCGCTCTCCCCATAGCTGAGCCCGTGGCTCTCGGAGAGCTGCTCGGACTCCGACTCGCTGCCGCCGAGCGCCTGACTCTCGCTGCGCCCGGTGGAGATGCCCTCCGACCAGGTCGCGCTCTCGCTTTGGCCGTGGCTCTGAGCGAAGGACTGCGCCACCGTCATGCTCACGCTCCGCTGGCGATGCTCGGTGCGGGACTCGGAGTAGGTGACGCGGGTCTCAATCGAGCCGGGGATGCAGCTCGAGGCGGGCACGGGCTCGTAGCGTTCGGCCATGACCAACTCGCCGCCCATGGCCACTTCGATGGGGCGATGCACGGTGAAGGGCAGGGCCGTCTCCACGCTGTTGCCCGCGGCGTCGAAAGCCACGATGCGGAGGCCGCTCACATAGAACTGCGCGTCCTCAGGCACGGGATTGAAGATCACAGGCTCGTCGGCCCCATCGCCGAGCACGTCGGTGCCGGGTTCGAGCAACGGATCGACGTCGTGGCCATACTCGGTCAGGCCGCCAAAGCCGTTGACTTCGGCCAGGGCGTAGGTCCATCGCACCGGCACGAGGCCCGTGGCGCGGGCGCGAAGTGTATAGGCCAGCCCCGCGTGACCGCGGACCGCCGGGGCACCGCAGTCCGCGTGATCGGGCTCGAACTGCTCGATGACGATGGAGGGGCCGACGTCCAGAGAGAACGTCCGCGGGCGGCTGTCCACGTGCGAGGTCCCGTCGGCGGAGAGGGTCTCGGCGACGATCTGACCGCGAAAGGTGCCCGGCTCACCGGCCGCGTCGAAGGGGTGGGAGAAGGGCCCGAAGCGCGTCCATCTCGCGGAGACCTGCCCTCCGGCGCGCGCCTCGACGATCGGTGAGATAGTCAAGCGTACTTGACGACTCGCGCCGCTCTTCGTGTGGTACTCACCCCGGAAGTGAAGGCGGGTGCTGCCGCCGGGTGGGGGGAGAAGATTGTTGCCGTCGAGCCAGAGCGTCTGCCCGACGACGACGGTCTGCGTGCCCAGGCCGGTCACCGCAGGCGCCGTGGGGTCCAGCTCCGGGGCCGACTCCGTGCAGCCCGTCAGGCCAGTCGTGGCGAGCCCGAGGCTCGTCGAGAGCAGGAAGCGTGACAGGGTTCGCATCATCAACCTCCACACGGCGGGACCATGCAGGCGACCGCCGGAAAGTCCGAGACGGGGTTCTGGGCGCAGCTCTCGCCGATGGCCAGGTTCGCCGCCCACGTCCACTCATTGAACTGGAGCTCGCCCAAGTGCGTGGCCACGCCGCAGAGGTCGTAGGCGCGAACCTCCGCCCGCCGGACCCAGCGCGTCGTCTGTCGGTAGAAGAGACCGCCCTGCGTCCGGGGAATGAGGCCGCAGATGCTCTGGCTCGTCTCCAGCGAGGTCGAGTGCGACCAGGTCTGCTCTTCGGACTGCGTGAAGGCCTCCGACTCGGAGTCGCTGACCGCCTCGCCCTCGCCCATGCTCCAGACGCGGCTCTCGTTGCGGCTTTGCGTGTCCTGGAAGTTCGAGCTGCGCTGGGTCGTCAAGGCGAAGTGACCCGAGAGGCTCTCGCTCCGGCTGTCCGTCGTCGTGCTGCCGAAGCTGCGGGTCGTATCCGTCGAGCCGCCCGCGCGGAATCCCCGACCGGAGCTGCCGGTGCGGCTCACACCTTCTTGCGTGCTCGCGCTGCCGCCCGCCTCGACCCCGACGGTCGTCTCGACCTTGCCGGTGACCTTGGCGAAGCCGGGGACAGAGCCCGAACCGGACACGCCGACCGTGCCGCTCCAAGTGCCCGAGCCATAGATCTCCTCCATCTCGCTGACGTAGGTCTCGACGCTGTCGGACTCGCTCATCGACCAGTCCCAAGTCTCCCCGTCCGTCGTCGCGACCCCGACCTCGTTCGACTCACTCTGCTCGTAGTCGACGTTGTAGCCCTCGCCCACGGTCTCGGCGTCACTCGTCGATCCGCCTTCGCTGCGGCTGGTGCTCATGCCCTCGCTGATGCCCTGCTGCCAGTCGCGCTGAACCGAGGTGCCGTGCTCCGTCGCGAACGAGGTGCTCACGGTCACGCTCACCGTCTGCTGGCGAGACTCCTCGTGGCTCTCGCTGTAGCAGACCTCGGTGTTGATACTGCCCACGATGCAGCCGCTGATCGGGACGGGATCGTAACGCTCGGCGAGGTCTCGATGGCCGCCGTAGGTGACCTCGATGGGCCGGTGCACGGAGATGGGCAAGACCGTCTCGACACTCTGACCCGCCTCGTCGTAGGCCACGACCCGGATGGCGCTGACATAGGACTGCTCGTCGTCCGTGATGGGGTTGAAGAGCAGCGGCTCGTCTTGTCCGAGCGTATCGGTCGCGACCGGGCTGTCCCCGAACTCGTGGCTAAAGCGCGTGACGCCGTCCGTCCCATTGACGCGATTGAGCTCATAAACGAAGCGCGTGGCCTTGAGGCCGACGGGCCGGACCGTGAGGTGGTAGGGCACGCCAGCGAGCGCGCGCAGGGCCGGAGCGCCGCACGCCGCGTTGAAGGGCTGGAAGGCCTCTATGATGAGGGAGGGGCCGACCGTGATGTTGACCTTCGTGCCGGAGATCGCCCGACGGGCCCCGAGGCCAGAGTCGAGCGCGGCTGACAGCGTGCCGTCGAAGCTGCCCAGGCGATCCCGCGAGGTGAACGGGTTGCGAAACGGCCCAAAGCGATTCCAGCGAAGGAGGTGGCGGCCTTCGGCGTCGATGCCGTCGATGAGGGCCGAGACCGTGAGGTGCACGGCCTCTTTGACTCCATCCTGGCCGGTGAAGACGCCCGCAAAGACGAGTTGCACGGGGGGAGGGGAGGCGAAGGCGGCGGCGTCGAGGCTCGGCAGGCGGGCGTGCACGACGAGGGACTCGCCGACCACGAGCTCGCTGCGCGCGACCCCCAAGACCTCGATGTCATCAGACGGCGGCGGCGGCCCGTCGGCGCAGGAAGCGACGCAGGCAGCGGCGCACGCGGCGAGCGCGAAGTGGAGGCGGCGAGCCCGAACGAAGAAGCTTGAGGTCGAGCGCATGGCTGCTCCACTGGCCTAGTTGGAAACGACGCGGGCGCATCATGCAGAAATTCGGCCACCAATGAAACGCCAGAGCGCCTCAAATCCTCCCCGTCGACGGCCTCGCTCAGGCCCCGAGGATCTCCTCGAAGCGCCCGAAGAACTCCGCGTAGGGCAAAACCTCGACCTCCCCCACGCGATACGCCCGAGGCGACGTCGAGACACAGTACCTCCGGACCCCGGGGTGAGCCTCCGCAAAGCTCCGGAGTCCCGAGAGATCAGCGTTGTCGATGGACGCGCGCGACTTGATCTCCACGGCGGCGCAGAGCTCGCCGTGATGCTCGATGAGCAGGTCCACCTCGGCACCGTGATTCGTGCGCCAGAAGAAGAGGCGAGCCTCGGGGAACGAGTATTCGAGGCGCCGATGGCTCTCCAGCACGATCATCTGTTCGAAGAGGTGCCCCCGCCGGACCGGATCCGGGGGCGCTCCGAGGCGTCGGCAGAGCGCGTTTGTCACGCCGAGATCAAAGAGGTGAAACCGCGGATGGGCCACCAGTCGAGCCCGGGGGCTGCGCTGCCAGGCCGGAAGCCGGAAGCCCAACAGCGTGTCCTCCATGACCTCGTAGTAGGACTGGACCGTCCGAGTCGCGAGGCCCGCGTCCCGGCCCACAGCACTGAAGTTCACCAGCTCGCCGCTCTGTGCCGCCGCCACGTCCAGAAAACGCGCGAAGGCGCCGAGCTGGCGGACGATCGCTTCGGCCTGCATCTCTTCCTGCAGGTAAGTGAGGGCGTACGCACGCAGGATCTCGCTCGCCGCCGCTGGATCGTCACGGGCGATCTGGCTGACGGGAGGCAGCGAACCGAAGCGCAGCAGAGTCTCCAGATCCGCGGCGTCTCCCAGTTCGTCGAGCGTCAGCGGATGGAGGTGGCGCACGGAAACTCGGCCGGCGAGCAGGTTGGCAGCCCCGCGCTTGAGCTTGCGGGCGTTCGAGCCGGTGAGGATGAAGCGTGCGGGTGTCGCCTCGATGAGCGCGTGCACCTCGTCGAGCAGGGCCGGAACGCGCTGCACCTCATCGACGAAAACCGTAGGCGCTCCACCCCGGGAAATGTGGTGCAAGACCTCCCGCCGGAAGAGGCTCGGATCCCGGGCATATCGAAGGAACTCCTCCGTGTGCAACAGATCGATCACGAGCGCTTCGGTGGGGAGCACCGCGCGTACGAGCGTGCTCTTCCCTGTCTGCCTCGGCCCGAGCAGGAGCACGGAACGTTGCTCGGGCAGGTTGAGCGTTCTCTTAAACATGCCGCAAGAATGTACGGTGATTTCGCACAGGCTGCAATGGAACGCCCGGTCCCTTCAGCGCAGGCCGTCGAACGTGAGGTGGTAGCGCCTTCCGCAGTCGAAGCCGCTAAACCGCTTGACGCCCACGACGAACCGGCCCTCGTCGGCATGGTTGAGCCGCTCCTCCCAGTCGATGGCCTCGCTCAGGCCCCGCGCGTTGATCGAACTGGCGAGGGGTTGGCGGGCGCGGCAGGCGTCGATGCTCTCGTAGAGGAAGAGATCGAGATCGGCGTTGAGCGGCACGTTGTCGAGGCCCACGACGATGTGTTCCTCGCCGACGAAGGGGATGCTCACGCCGTCTTCGACCTCGAAGCAGTAGTAGTCCCAACCGTCGGTCTCGCTGTCGTGGGTCGCGTCCGCGAACACGTTGGGGTCGAGGCCTCCGACGACGGTGCAGTCGCCACACTCGTCGTTGGGCTCGTACTCGTCGGCCCTTCGCTCGATCCGGCCGTTGCAGTCCTGATCGAGCTGGTCGCCGCAGACCTCCACGACGGGCTCGACGTTGCCTGCACAGCCGCTGAACGGCCCGAAGCGGCAGTCGTCGTCGCAGGTCCGGCTTTGTCTCCCGAGCACGCAGAGGCCGGCGTCTGACGTGCCGCAGGCTTGGGCCTCTTCGTCACCCGGTCGACAAGGACCTTGACCATCGCAGGCGGCCCAGTCCTGCCACACCCCGTTGGCGCAGCGCCGCGTCTGCGTGCCGCACTGACCGCAAGGGCGCGACTCGGTTTCCTCGGGCGAACACTGAGGGGCCTCGTTGCAAGGCCGAAACGCCCCCCATGCGCACGTCTCTGCGCAGGTTCGAAGGCGGCTCCCGTCGACGCCGCAGGCCTCTGCACCTTCGTCCGCCGGGCGGCACTCGCCCTCACTGGCGCAGGGCTGCCACTCGCCGAAAGCGCAGTCGAGAGCACAGACGCGGCGTTGCTTCCCGCAGTTGCCGCAGGGCCGCTCCTCAAGCTCACCCGGCGCGCAGCCGATGACGCCGCCGTTCTCACAGGGGCCCCACTCGCCGGGTTGGCAGTCCTCTCCACACAGGCGTTTGCGCTCCCCGCAGCCGCCTGGGCAGACCTCCGTCTCGAGGTCACCCGGCTCGCAGCTCCCTTGCCCGATACAGGCCTGGTACTGGCCCCAGGTGCACTCGGCGGTGCACGCGCGGAGCTGGACCCCACAGCGGTCACATCTCAGATCCTCGGTCACGCCCGGCGCGCAGACGCCTTCGCCCTCGCCACACGCCGACCACGCCCCGAAGCTCCCCCCCTCGCAAGCCCGTGAGCGCCGTCCGCAGGCACCGCAGACCTGCTGGTCGGCGACCTCGCCCTCGCAGCCGCAGGTCTCCATCGCCGTGCACCCCGCCCAGACCCCCACGGCGCAGGTCTCCACGCCTTCACCGCAGGAAGTGCTGCAGTCCCGCGTGATCTCGTCGTCGACCGTGCCGTCACAGTCGTCGTCCTCGCCGTTGCAGAGCTCGGCCCGGGGAAGGGCGGCCGTGCACCCGCCCCACTGCTCGCCCATGCACGACTCCACGCCCGATCCACACGCCGTCTCGCAGGCTCGGGCGTCGCCCTCCAGGCAGCCGTCGCAGCCATCGTCGGGGCGTCCATTACAGTCTTCGTCGAGGTCGTTGCCGCAGATCTCGGGGCTCACCCGCGCGGCCGTGCAGCCCCGGAACGCGCCATCGACGCACCGCTCGGCGCCCGGTCCACACTCGGTCTCGCACTCCCGCTCCTCGCCCTCGTCGCAGCCGGTACAGCCCTCATCGGACTGGCCGTTGCAGTCGTCGTCGAGCCCATTGCCGCAGACCTCACGCGACTCGGCGCGCGCCGAACATCGGAAGACGCCCCCTCGGCAACGCGCGAGACCTTCGCCGCAGCGGGTCTCGCAGGGCTGCTCCTGGCCTTCGACGCACTCGTTTTGGAAACAGGTTCCCTCGACGCAGCGGCCCTCGGGGCAGTCGGCGTCGTCGGTGCAGGTCGAGGGCGGTGTCGCGGCGTCGGTCGCATGGACGCAGGCACCGCTCACACAGGTCCGTCCACCGGGGCAGACGCCCCCATCGTTACACCTGGGGGGCACGCAGCGACCGTCGAAGCAGACCTCGAACTCACCGCAGTCGGCCCTCGAGGCGCAGGCTAAACCGGCGGGGGGATCGCTGCTACACGAGAGGATCGAGGTCAGGCCGACTACAGAGAGGGCGATCGCCAAAGCAGAGGTCTTCATGGCGCGCAGGCTACTCCGGGGGGCCAAGTCGCCGCGAGCCTTGCGGGCGATTGAGCTCAGCTCGCTTCGCATCCGCTGCGCCTCATGCCCGGTCGCGACACCTCAGGCGGCTTGAACGTGCGGTGCGCTCCGGGGATACCTGAGGCCGGAGGTCGTCGAGTATGAGCACCGCCGCACGGGCCAACACGGGGGTCACCGCCCAGGAGTTCTGGGAACGCCGCGACGAGTTCAAGGGCTGCGAGTTGGTCGACGGGGAGGTGGTCGAGGTGTCGCCGACGAAGAAGAGGCACGGCCGCTCGGAGTGCCGAATCGCATTCGAGCTCGAGCGGCACTTCGATGCCATGCCGGAGAGTGACGCAGACGTCGTGACAGGTGAGGTCGGCTACAGGCTGGGAGAGGGCGTCGTGCGGGCCGCAGATGCTGCCGTACACCTTCATGCGATGAAGGAAGACGATGTCGACGGATGGCACGCCATCGCACCGGACATCGTCGTCGAGGTCGTGCCGCCGAACGACACCTGGCCGAACGTCGAGCGGAAAATCGACGACTGGCACACCCTCGGCGTCCAGGAGGTCTGGACCGCGGATCCGAAACACACCCGCCTCAAGATTCGGCGCCTTGGCAAGCCCTGCGTGACCTTCGACGCGGAGGCCAAAGTCGAGACGCCGCTCCTCCCGGGCTTCAGCGTTCCGACCTGGCGGCTCTTCAAGCGCCGCCGCTGAGCCTGCCATCCCCGGGCCGCCAACTCACAAGGCCGGCGTGGCCGACCGCCCCCGCCTCAGCTCAGCTCGCTTCGCATCCCCGGTGCCTCATGCCCGGTCGCGACGACGTACTCATCATAGTTCCCGCCGTAGAGGTGGGGCCCCTTCGAGGTCAGCTCGAGGACGTGGTTGGCGATGGCCCGCAGGAACGCGCGATCGTGGGAGACGAAGACGATCGTGCCCTCGTAGCTCTCGAGCGTGCGGACGAGCATTCGCTTCGTGATGAGGTCGAGGTGGTTGGTCGGCTCGTCGAGCAC
>SHZC01000055.1 GCA_009692505.1 Myxococcales bacterium | reverse complement strand
GCTCCGCCTGTCGAGCCCATCGGGCAGACGAAGGCCCGAGAGGTGCCGGCCCCTGAGATCGCGGCCCCTGCACCGGCTCCGGCCGGCGGAGATGATGAGCGTATCCGGCAGGCGTTGAAGCTGACGGACAGCGCGCCGCCCGCCCCCCCCTTGGGCGAGGGACTGACGTCAGTGCCTGCCCCGACCGCGAGCACCTCGGACGAACCGCGGGAAGCTCCGCCGCTCATCCTCGACGATCAGGCGTTCTTCGAGGCGCAGGGCGGGGCACAGACCCCGGACGCAGGGCTCACCTTCGAGGAGGTCGCTGAGCCGGCTTTGGCGCGCTCGGCGTATGTGGCCCTCGGCATGCTTCTCGTCCTCGTCTGCGGCGTTTCAATCTTCTTCATGACCCGCGACAAGGTCGAACCCCTCGTCGTCAATCCGGGCCCGGCCATGGACTCGAACTGGCACGAGGCCGAGCTCGCCGCCCGCGCCGCACAGGAGGTGCCCGCGCTCGAGGCGGAGTGGCAGGCGGTCTCTGCCGCGCCGAGTCCCGAGTCAGCCCCCGCCAACGCCCCGAGCGCCGCCCCTATTGCCGACTCGGGGGCCCCGGCCGAGCTCGTCGCACCGACTCCACCCTCCGGCGCTGAAGCCACGACCGCGGCGTCCCTCTCAATCGAGGAGCGTCCGCCCACGGCACCGGGCGCCGACACCGCCGAGCGATTCAAGAAGCTCCTCTCCGAGGGCATGGCCCTCCACGAGAAGCGCAATTATCGAGAGGCGTTGGACAGATTTCGCAAGGCCCTCGCCCTCGCCCCGGGTCATGAGGAGGGCCAGCTCGCCTACGCGCAGTCCCTCCTGGAGCTGAACATGGGCGAGGAGGCCCTCAAGGCCGCCGAGAAGGTCGCGAAGGTCAATCCGCAGAGCGCTCGGGCCCAGCTCATCATCGGCTCGGTGCGTCAGGACCGCGGTGAGCGAGAGGCGGCCGTCGAGGCGTACCAGAAGTACCTCAAGCTCTCCCCCACCGATCGCTACGCGGAAGACGTGCGCCGGGTCATCGAGAACATCCGCTGAACCATTGGATTGAGAAAAATGGCGCTGCTGCTCGGCATTGAAACGAGCTGCGACGAGACCGCCGCTGCCGTCGTTGAGGACGGTCGGATCGTCAGGTCTTCGATCATTTCGACCCAGATCGAGATCCATCGTCGATTTGGCGGCGTCGTGCCTGAATTGGCCAGCCGCAACCACATCTTGGACGTCGTGCCCGTCGTTCAAGAAGCACTCCTGGCGGCGGGCATTGGGGCCCATGAGCTCGACGCCGTCGCGGTGACCTCCGGACCCGGGCTCGTCGGTGCCCTGCTCGTCGGGGTCCAGTTCGCCAAGGCGCTCGCTTATGGACACGACAAGCCGCTGCTGCCGGTGCACCACCTCGCCGGCCACCTGCACGCGGTCTTCCTGCATCGTCCCGACGAGCGGCCAAGCGCGGCACCGGAGTTTCCCCACTTGGCTCTCTGCGTGAGCGGCGGGCACTCGGCGGTGTACCGCGTGGACCGCCCCGGCGGTGGGACGGGGCGCGTCGCGCTCTTGGCTCAGACGCGCGACGACGCCGCCGGTGAGGCCTTCGACAAGGTGGCCCGGATGTTGGGCCTCGGGTACCCCGGCGGCCCCATCGTCGAGCGGCTCGCGGTCGGCGGGGACCCCAAGGCCCACCGCTTCACGCAGCCGCGTTTCAAGGACGACTCGCCTCTCGATTTCAGCTTCAGCGGGTTGAAGACTGCGGTGCTGGCGATCATTCAACGCTCGGCCGCCCTGCCCGAAGGCCAGGCGCTCGCCGATCTCCTGGCCTCGTTTCAGGCGGCGGCCGTTGAGCAACTTGTCGATCGAACCCGAAGTGCTGCCCGAGCGGCGGGCGTGACGCACGTTCAAGTCGCCGGTGGCGTGGCGTGTAATACCGCGCTCCGCGAGCGACTGCGCCAAGTGCTCGCCGACGAGGGGCTGACGCTCTTCGTCGCCGCGCCCCGCGATTGCACCGACAACGCGGCGATGATCGCCGGGGCTGCCTTCGCTGATCTTCCTTCCGAGCGGCCCCTTCGATCGCGGCCTTCGGACCGCCTGCTCGAGGTCCGCCCGAGCTGGCCCCTATGAGCACGACGGGCGGACATCGAAATCCCCGGCGCGTCCTGCAGGACTCTGGGCTCCTGGCGAAGAAACACTTCGGCCAGAACTTCCTCGTCTCGCCCACGATGCCCCGACGCATCGCCGTGGCTGGAGGCGCTTGCGCCGACGACGTGGTCTTCGAGATCGGGGCCGGTGTGGGCACCCTGACCCGAGCGCTTGCGGCACTCGCCGGCCGAGTGGTGGCGCTGGAGCACGACCGTGAGCTCCTCCCTCTTCTGGCCACAGAGATGGTCGAGCTGCCGAACGTCGAGGTCCGCGCGGGAAACGTGCTCGACGTGGACTGGCCCGCCCTGGCCACGGAGCTCGGTGGACCGCCGATCATCTATGGGAACCTGCCTTATCACTTGAGCACCCCGATTCTCATCGCGCTCCTCGAGGCGCCCCACGCCTTCCGCCGAGCCTGCTTCCTCCTTCAGCTGGAGTTCGCCGAGCGATTGGCCGCACCGCCGGGCCACCGGGACTGCGGCACGCTGTCGGCTTACGCGGCCGTCCAGATGAAGACCCACATCGCCTTTCGGGTGCCGCCGGGCTCTTTCCATCCGGCGCCCCGCGTGGACTCGGCAGTGCTCGTGCTCGAGCGGCTCGCGGCGCCGGTCGTGGACGTGGGTCGACCCGAGGTCTTTCGTCAAATGGTTCGCGCGCTCTTTGGGCAGCGGCGAAAGACCTCGCGCAAAGCCCTCAAGGCGGTGTTCGAAGACGCGGAGGCCGCGCTTGAGCAAGCGGGCCTTGCGCCTGAGCGACGCGGAGAGACCTTTGACATCCAGGAGTTAGGGGCGCTGTCGCGCGCGCTCTGCGTCCACCGCTGAAGTGTGGCCCCTGCGTGCCGCCTGCTGCTAGGATCCCCGCTATGCGAAGCCTGAAGTCTTACCGCCCGTCTTGGCCACGTCTGGGCCGCCTACTCCCGGCCTCATTGGCCTTCGTGGCCACGGTGATGGGGGTCGGCACCGCTCACGCCCAGACCTACAAACCACGCATTCTCCTCGTCTTCGACACCTCGGGCTCCATGAGCTTCGAGGTCGACGGCATCGGTGATGTGCTTGGGGACAACTCCCGCGAATACCCCGGCAACGGCAGCACGAGCCGCCTGTATGTCGCCAAGTCCGTGGTGACCGACTTTGTAGAGACGACCTCCGAGGTCGAGTTCTCCCTTATGCGGTATCCCCAGCAGCAGGGGCGGGGCATCAATGACGGGGTCTTCCGGGGCGGGGTGAACAACTACCAAGGCCTCCAGCAGAACCCCTTGAATTATATCGGGTTTTGCAACGGTGGTGCCCTGGAGACGGGCAATCCGATGGACCCCTTCTCGGTGGTGGTCCCGTTCGGCGACGACAACGAGGTCACCCTGCTCGGCTGGCTCGACGGACACGAGAACTTCCCGGCCGATCCGGAGCTGCGCGCCGAAGGGCCGACCCCGCTCGTTGAGTCGCTTCGGCTCGCGGCGAGCTATTACCAGGGGGTGCTCGCCGCCGACGAGGGCGTCGCCTGCCGACCCAACTACGTCATTCTCTTCACGGACGGCGAGGAGAGCTGCGTCGTCGACGACAACGATCCCGGCCTAAGTCAACGCTCCCTGCTCGAGCGCACAGTGGCCTTGCGCGAGCTCGACGTGTTGCCGGCCGGCGGGGGTCCGCCCATTCGCAAAGAGGTGAAGACCTACGTCGTGGCCTTCGCCCTCGCGCCGCGGGCGGTCAACGTGCTCAACACGATCTCACGCGCCGGCGGCACCGCAGTGAATGCCGACGGGCGGCTGGACCTCATCGGCGGTCGGGCCTACAGCGCCGACAATCAGGCCGGCTTACGCTTGGCCTTCTCACGGATCCTGGCCGACGCCATCCCAACTGAGGTCTGCGATGGCGACGACGACGACTGCGACGGTCGGGTCGACGAGGGGGTTCTCAACGCCTGCGGCCGCTGCGGGGGCGCGCCGCCAGAGGTGTGCAACGACGAGGACGATGACTGCGACGGCGTCGCCGACGAGGGGGTTCGCAACGCGTGTGGAACGTGCGGCGTGGTCCCGGTCGAGGCGTGCAACCAAAGAGACGATGACTGCGACGGGGCCGTCGATGAGAACGTGGTCAACGCCTGCGGGGGCTGCGCGGCCGTCGCGCCTGAGGTCTGCAATGGCGTCGACGACGACTGCGACGGGCGTGCGGACAACGAGCCGGGGAGCGACGGCGCGCTCGCGCGGAGCTGCGGCGACGATCTCGGCGAGTGCACCCGCGGCGAGGAGATCTGTGCTGCGGGTGAGTGGTCGCCCTGCTCGGGTTTGGCGGCGGTCGAAGAGCTCTGCAATGGCCTTGATGATGACTGTGACGGGCTCCCCGACGAGGCCGCTCGGTCGTGTGGCGCCGCGCTGGACATCGGAAACGTCGGCGTCTGCCGCATTGGCCGACAGGCCTGCGTCTTCGTCGACTGCCTCGCCCACCCCGAGTCCTGCGACCCCGACGGCTGGTCGCTGACCTGCGACGGCGAGAGCGGGCCCAGCGACGAGGTCTGCAATGACCTCGACGACGATTGCGACAACGTCGTCGACGAGGGGCTTATCAACGCCTGCGGGCGGTGTGGAGAGTCCCTCGACGAGATCTGCAACAGCGAGGACGACAACTGTGACGGGCTCATCGACGAGCGCGCCGCCTGCCCCGCCGGCCACCTCTGCTATTCGGGAGAGTGTGTCGTGCCCTGCGACTCCTCCGGCGAGTGCGCGGGTGGCCTGTCGTGCGTCTCTGCCTGGAGCGACGGGCGATACTGCCACCCGGACCCCTGCGCCGGGGCCATCTGCCCCCCGGGCACGGCCTGCAGCCCCGAGACGACCGCTTGCGAAGACCCCTGCCTCAACGTCGACTGCGCGGAGCTTGAGGCCTGCGACCTCGGCGCCTGCGTGCCCGAGACGTGTCGCCACACCGGCTGCCCCGAGGGTGAGCGATGCCACAGCGACACCTGCGAGCCAGACCCCTGCGCGGGCCTCAGCTGCGGCGAGGGCCAGTTCTGTCGAGAGGGGGTCTGCTTCGCCGCCTGTCGCGGGGTCGTCTGCGGTGTCGGGCGGGCCTGTCTTGACGGCCTGTGTATCGACGACGCCTGCGATGGGCGCTGCGTTCGGACCCAGCTCTGCGACGATGCTTCGGGTGCCTGCGTCGAGGATCCCTGCGCCCGCATCGCCTGTGCGCGGGGCCAGGCGTGTGTAGAGGGCCAGTGCCGGGCCGACGCGCCGTGCGCCACGATGAGCTGCCCCCAGGGCACCTACTGCGTGGACGGAAGCTGCACGGACTTCACCCCCGGCGCGCCGCCCCTGGTCTCCTCGAGACCCGAGCCCGACGGGGGCCCCACGCCACAGGTGGACGCTTTCCTGCCGCCCCCGGCTGATCTCGGGCCAGAGCCGCTTGACCGGCCTTTGATCCCGTCGATCGATGGTGGCCAAAGCGCGCAGCCCGGGGAGCCGAGCTGCTCCTGCCGAGTCAACGGTGGGTCGGCGGGCTCGGTCTGGCTCGCGCTGCTGGTCTTGGCGCTCAGACGGCGGCGTCGGGTCTGAGGCCCGGGCCCGACGGTCCAGGCCCCGCGGACCGGCCCATCGGCCCTATCGGCGGCGGAGACTCACCGCGCGACGCAGTTCCGACCCCGCTCTTTGGCGCGGTACAAGGCGGCGTCCGCGCTCGAAACGAGCATCGTCGGCGTCGTGATCTCCTTGCTGATCTCCGCGACGCCCATGCTCACGGACACTTTGATGCTCTGCTGCTCGAAGACGAACTGCGCCTCGTTCACCCGCTGTCGGATGTGCTCGCCGAACTTCGCGGCGTCGTCGACCGCGCTCTCGGGCAAGACGATCACGAACTCGTCCCCGGCGTACCGGGCGAAGAGCTCCTCCCGGCGGACCCGGTTGCGGACGACGACGGCCAGCTCCCGGAGGACATAGTCTCCGGTCAGGTGGCCGTGGCGGTCGTTGATCCCCTTGAAGTGGTCCACATCGAAGAGGAGCAGCGAGACTGGGCGACCATGCCGCTGACTGCGCGCGATCTCGCGCTCGGCGAACTCCTCGAAGTAGCGGCGATTGTGGATCTGGGTCAGCCCGTCGAAGATGGCCATGCGGTAGATCTCTTCGTGGTACGCGGCCTCGACGTTCGAGCTTGAGAGATACTTGAAGATCGTACTGCCGACCTTGACGAGCTCACCGTCCCGGAGCGGCGCGGCTTGAACGGAGACGCCCGAGACGTAGGTGCCGTTTGTGCTGCCGAGATCCTCGATGGTCCAGCCCGACTCCGTCCGCAGGAACTGACAGTGCATCCGGGAGACGCTGTCGTCCTCCAGCGAGATGTCGGCCGCGGGATCACGCCCGATGGTCAGCTTCTCGCGACCGGGGAGGAGGTCCGTCTTGGAGCCCAGGCTGGCCCCGTAGATGGTCACGAGCAGCTCGTGTGACTCTCCGAGCTCGCGGCCGAGGGTCGCCGTCCGGACGATTCGGGTCTGCCCGCCCCTCATCGAATTCTCCTCCATGCGGCCCTCCGTCTACCCCAGAGGGCTTGATTTTGTTTCGGCCCCCGTTGCACGTCAACGCGATGGACAAACGTACTTTCCAAAATGAGCTCGCTCGATTGCAAAAACTCACGCGGTCGAATCAGGACTGCTTCCAGAGTGAGGGCTGCGAGAACTGCACGAGCTGCCAGTTCACGAACCACTGCAAGGACTGCCACCGCTGCACCTACGCTGAGCGCAGCGTCGGGTGCACGCACTGTACGCATATCCGCGGGTGCCGTGACTCCCACCAGAGCTCTCAGCTCATCGACTGCGTCCGCTGCATCGAGAGCCACTACCTGGTGCTCAGCCAGGACTGCTCGTCGTGCACGTACTGCTTCGGCTGCGTCGGCCTCGTCCGCAAGGAGTTCCACATCCTCAACGAGCCCTACGATCGAAAGACCTACTTCAAGCTGGTCAAGGCCTTGATGGCGGAGTTGGCTGTTTAGGACTGAGGGCGGCGAGCTCGGCGGCCCGGGCCCTCAGCGCGGCCCGCATCTCTTTAGGGGCGTCGTCCGGCGAGCGGCCTCGTTGCGGTTCGTCGACCTCTCGCCTCCGGAGCGCGGCGCGAGCGAGGATCAGCTCGAGCACGGCGGCCGGCAGCGCGGTCAAAACGATGAGTGAGACGGCGATGAGGGGGATCGCGAGCAACATGTAACCGACCCCGGCGTCTCCGACGAACGCGGCGGTCAGCCGGGGCGCGGCGACGAGGCCGCAGAGGCCGGCGAGCAGGCTCAGGGCGACGAGCGGGCGCGGCAGGGCGGACCTTGAAGCGCGTCCCCGTCCGCGATCTCCCGGCAGGGCCGTCGCGCAGACGATGTGTCCGAGAGAGATCAAGAGCGCGGCTCCGGTGGCGGTGCAGAAGAAGGCGAAGGCGAGCTCGTTGAGGGCCTTGGGGAGGAGCTCCGCGAGGGGGTCAAGTGCGAAGGCGCGCTCCGCGATCAGGGTCAGCTCAGTCTTCAAAGAGAAGACCGCGATGCCGAGGAGCCCGCCGACGAGACCGAAGACAGCGGGCAGCACGGGCGTCGCCGGTTTTTCGTCGGCGAGCGATGGGTTCAATTCGACCTCAGCGTCGTCAGCCACAGCGAGCGCAGCTCATCGATGAGGAACGGGAGTGCCAGGACAAGTGCCGCCACGCCAAAGAGGAGTCGGCCGAGCCCAAGGAGGTTCGGCGTCAGCGCGGGCGAGCCGACCCGCTCGTAGAGGCGGTCGAGCGCCGCGAGCCCAGGGCCGAGTAGGAGGGCCGTGAGCCAGAAGGGCAGACCGAGGATGAGGGGGCCGTAGAAGAGCGCGCTCGAGCGGTCGCCGAGGTCGGGTGTCGCCGCAGAGGGCGGCCAGAACTCGGCGCTCTGTCCAAGGCCGACAAGGACGAAGAGGGGCCCGCCGACCGCGAAGAAGAGGCTGGCGGCGAGCACCGAGCCGAGCATCGCAAGCGCGTGCGGACCGTCCGCGCGCAGCCCACGAGCGGCATAAGCGGGCACGGCGGCGACGAGGCCAAAGGCCGAGCCGAAGACCAGCTCGGCCAGGAGGCGTAAGGCCGAAGGGGTGTCCGTCGGGGCCGGCAGGTTCGCCGACAGGAAGGCCGCGACGGCGAGACCCAGGACCAGTCGCAAAAACAGGCCACCCGCCGGAAGAAAGAGGCAAGCGGCCGAGCACCGCACGAGCAGCTCAAGGCTCAAGGCCCACCCCAGGCGCGGGTGGCGAAGGTCAGCATCGAGGTTCGCAGCTCACCTGCCGAGAACAAGAGCGCCGCGGCCACACAGAAAACGCGGATCGGATGAGACAAGGTGCCCTCGGTCCATCCAGTCAGCCCCGTCAGCAGCCCCGAGAGCAAACCGGAGACGACGGTCGCGCCGAGCACCGGCAGGGAGAGGCTGACGACCAGGCGCAGGGCGTCGACGACGAGGTCCATGACCTCCGGGTTCATGCGTAGCCCCCGATGAGGCCCCGGAGCAGCAATGACCAGCCGCCGACCGCCACGAACAGGAGCAGCTTGAAGGGGAGCGCGACGACGCTCGGCGCCAACATCGTGAAGCCCAAGGCGACGAGCGTATTGGCCGTCAGGAGATCGATGATCAAAAACGGGAGGAGCACGACGACGCCGAGCTGAAAGGCGGCGGTCAGCTCGGAGATCGCGAAGGCGGCGACCCGGTTGGGCGGAGAGCCGGGATCGGGGACCTGCTTGGGGTTCAGGCGTGTGACCGCCTCGACGATGGCGGCCTCATCTTCTGGGCGCGTATGGCGGGCGAGGAAGCGGGACAAGGGCGGCCAGGCCCCCTCGGCGGCTTGGGTCAGCTCCCCGACCGTCTGTGGAGGCTTGTTGACCGCCTCGAACATCTCGTTCGCCGTCGGGGTCATGACGATGAGCGCGAGCACTGCGGCGAGCGCGGACGTGACCGCGGTCGGCAGGACCTCGGGCAGGCCGATGCCGGCGCGGAGGATGCCGAGCACCACGAGGATCTTGGTGAAGGCCGTGGCGAGGACGAGCAGGGCGGGCAGTACGCCGGCCAGGACGAGGAAGGCTGCGGTGGGCAGGGGGGAGGCCGGGTCGAGCGGCGTCACGGCTCGCGTCTTTGACCGGGCGAAGCCGCCGGAATCAAGCGGCGGGTCCGGTCTCTGGCCCGCTGAAGGCCTGGGCGACCCTGCCCGTCGTGCCCGGCGTGCCCGGCGTGCCCGGCGTGCCCGGCGTGCCCGGCGTCAGATCGAAAAGCAGGCGGGTGCCCGCGCTGCCCGCGCCCAAGAGCAGCCGGTGGCCCTCGACCTCGACGATGTACAAGCTGCTCTGCACGTCGAGGCGTCGATGGGCCACGATGTGCAAGCTGCCGCTGCCTCGGTGCGCCGCGCCGAAGGGCACGAAGCGCCGCAGGGCGACGGCGGCCCCGGCCATGAGCCCGAGCAGGAGTACGCAGATAAGCAGCGCCATCCAGTCCATCGCCCTTGACCATATTCCCGCTTGTCTGGGCGCGCAATCGGCCGGACGATGCAGACATGACCGCCCCGCCGCCGAAACGCCCGCGCGAGGCCCTGCTGCTCTACGCCATCACCAGCCTCGTCACGGTCGGCTTGACCTTGATGCAGGGCAGCCTGGGCTTCCTGAGGGGCGGCCTGCTCGTCATCGTCGCCGCGACGTTTCTGTACCTCCCGGTCGAGGTGCTCGTACGGAGGGGCGAGGATCCCGAGGACTTCGGGATCCATCGACGTCAGCTCCCGCGTTCGCTCCTCTACGCCTTGAAGGTGATGGCCCTCACGTTTCCGGCCTACCTGGTGGGGTTTCACGTCTGGCAGACGCAGGTCCTCCGGCACGACCTTGCCCCCGCCGAGGCGCGTTTCGATCGTTTCCCCGTCGAGCTCGAGGACGCCCCGCCGTCTGAGCTCCCGATCCGGGAAGGAGAGGTCCGTCTCTACGCCGAGCGGGATCAAGTCACGGCCCACTGGGACCTCCCGCTCGGTCAGAGGCTCACGCTCGACGTCCTCAGCGATCTGGAGGTCGTGCCCTCGCCGAGTGGTCTGCCCGCGCAGAGAGAGGGCACCGGCTTACGCTACGCCGGACCGGCCGATGGGTTCGCGCGTTTTCGGGTGCCCGGCGAGTGGTTCGAGGTCTCCATCGAGGCCGGGGGCGACCAGCTCCCACCGGAGCGGCTCAAGCTCGGCATGGCCGCCCTCTCCGCTGATGATCAACCGTATCGGGCGAAACGGAGCTACCTCTGGCTCCTCAACCTCCTGCTCGTTCAGATCCTGCTTGTGGCCCTGCCGGAGGAGGTCTTCTACCGGGGCTACCTTCAGGGCCGGTTCGACGCCCTCTTTCCGAGACGGCGTCGGATCTTCGGCGTCGAGGTCTCCGTTGGCAGCTTGCTCCTGACGAGCGCGCTCTTTGGTCTCGGGCACTTCCTGGTGATCCCGTCCCCGGCGCGGCTGGCGGTGTTCTTCCCCAGCCTCCTCTTCGGCTATATGCGGACCGCGACCGGGGGCATCGCCGCCTGCGTCGTTTATCACGCCGCCTGCAACGTGCTCGTCGAGCTCGCCTCGAACTTCTATCGCTGAGTCGAGGGCGGCGTCTGCCGACACTCAGCGAAAGGCGTCCCCCGTCGCTTCCAGGAGGGTCGCCTGATACCAGGCCCGGAGCGGGTCGAGCACCGGATCGAGCTGTCCGTCGACGACCTGGTCCAGCGAGTAAAGGGTCAAGCCAATCCGGTGGTCCGTGATCCGATTCTGCGGGAAATTATAGGTCCGAATCCGCTCGGATCGGTCTCCGGATCCGACCATCGCCTTGCGGGTCTCGGCGCGCTCGGCGTGCTGCTCGGCCTGCTTCTGGTCTAGGAGCCGCGAGCGCAGGACCTTCATCGCCTTGGCCTTGTTCTTATGCTGGCTCTTCTCGTCTTGGCAGATGACCACCAGGCCCGAGGGCAGGTGGGTGATTCGCACGGCGCTGTCCGTCGTGTTCACGCTCTGACCGCCCGGGCCGCTCGAGCGATAGACGTCGATGCGGAGGTCCCGGTCAGGGATGTCGAGCTCCACGTCTTCGGCCTCTGGCAGAACCGCGACGGTGCAGGCCGACGTATGGATGCGACCTTGAGCCTCAGTCTCCGGCACGCGCTGGACCCGATGAACGCCGCCCTCGAACTTCAGGGTGCTGAACACCGCCTGCCCGGAGATGCTGGCGATGATCTCCTTATACCCTCGGGCCTCGGAGGCCGAGTGGGACAGGATCTCCAGACGCCACCCCCGGCGCTCTGCATAGCGGCCGTACATCCGAAAGAGGTCCGCGGCGAAGAGCGAGGCCTCCTCGCCGCCGGTGCCCGCCCGGATCTCCAGGATGATGTTCTTCTCGTCGTTGGGATCTCGGGGCAGCAGCAGGAGCCTGAGCGACTGGCTCAGGGTCTCAAGCTTCGACTCCAAGTCCACAAGCTCGGCGCGGGCGAGCGCGCGGAGCTCGGCGTCGCCCTCGGCCTCGGCCATGAGACGGGTCTCCTCGAGCGCGAGCAGGACTGCGAGCCGCGCCCGGTAGCCCAAGACCACGGGCTCGAGAGTAGCGACCTCTTTGGCGAGGCGCTGAAACTCACCCGGGCGATCGAAGGTCCCCGGATCGGCCATCCTTGCGGATAGCTCATCGTACTTACGCGCGACCTCGTCGAGTCGGGCGAACACCGTCAGGCCCTCGCCGACTCAGCGACCGTCAGTGACCGTACTTCTTGTTGAACCGCTCGATGCGGCCCGCGGTGTCCATCAGCTTGGACTTGCCGGTGAAGAACGGGTGGCAGCTCGAGCAAATTTCGACAGACATCGAGCCGGCGACCGACTTGGTCTGAATCGCATGGCCACAGGCACAAGTGACCGTAGCATCGACGTAGTTGGGGTGAATGCCGTCTTTCATGAAGAACCTCTCGCGTATGTCGGCCCGTCGGGGGCCGGTCGTGTAAATCGGGCGACGAACTCTAGTCGCGGCCGAAACCAATCGCAAGTCCTCAGCCGCTCATCGAGTCGAGGAAGTCCGAGTTGCGCTCGGTGCGGCTGATCTTGTCGATCATGAACTCGATGGAGTCGACCACGTTGAGCGGGTGAAGCAGCTGCCGCAGGATCCACATCCGGTTGAGCACCGTCGGCGAGATGAGCAGCTCCTCCTTGCGGGTGCCGGACTTGTTGATGTCCAAGCAGGGGAAGATGCGCTTCTCCATGAGCTTGCGATCGAGGTGGAGCTCGGCGTTGCCGGTGCCCTTAAACTCCTCGAAGATGACCTCGTCCATCCGGCTGCCCGTATCGATGAGCGCGGTGGCGATGATGGTCAAGCTGCCGCCCTCTTCGATGTTGCGCGCCGCGCCGAAGAACCGCTTGGGCTTGTGGAGCGCGTTGCTGTCGACGCCGCCCGAGAGGATCTTGCCGGACGGGGGCACGACCGTATTGTAGGCGCGGGCCAAGCGGGTGATCGAGTCGAGCAAGATGACGACGTCGCGTTTGTGCTCGACGAGTCGCTTGGCCTTCTCGATGACCATCTCGGCGACCTGGACGTGTCGTTGGGCCGGCTCGTCGAACGTGGAGCTGACGACCTCACCTTTGACCGAGCGCTCCATGTCCGTGACCTCTTCGGGCCGCTCGTCGATGAGCAGGACGATCAGATAAGCGTCGGGGTGATTGACGGAGATCGCGTTGGCGATGTTCTGCATGAGCACCGTCTTGCCGGCGCGGGGCGGCGAGACGATGAGCGCGCGTTGGCCCATGCCGATGGGGCAGAGCAGATCGACGATGCGCGTGCTGTAGTTCTTGGGGTGGTACTCGAGGTTGATCCGGCGATCGGGATAAAGGGGCGTGAGGTTGTCGAAGAGGATCTTGTGTTTGGCCGCCTCGGGCTCCTCGAAGTTGATCGTCTCGACCTTCAGGAGCGCGAAGTACCGCTCGCCTTCTTTGGGCGGGCGAATTTGACCGGTGACCGTGTCGCCCGTCCGCAGGCCGAAGCGGCGGACCTGGGAGGGCGAGACGTAGATGTCGTCGGGCCCCGCGAGGTAGTTGTAGTCGGGCGCTCGGAGGAAACCGAAGCCGTCGGGCAGGATCTCCAGCACGCCCTCCCCGAAGATGGGCTCATTCCTGGCGGCTTGCGCGTTGAGCATCGAGAAGATGAGCTCTTGCTTACGCAGGCCGGCCGAGTTTTCGACGTTGAGGTCGCGCGCGAGACCCGCCAGATCGGCGATCTTCAGCTTCTTGAGCTCACGGAGGTTCATGGGAGTTCCTTCGAGACGAGGCGAGACGAAATTGAGGGGTCGGGGGAAGCGGCGCGGGAAGAAGAAGACAGGCGAGTGTGGCGGTGAGACGACGACGTTAGACGCGCGATTTTGGGCTTGTCAACAGTTTAGGCATAAGCTCCGGCCGCCATGGAAACCCGCGTCCGGATGAGCCTCTCCAGTAAGATCTTCGTCGGTAACCTCCTGACGGTGGTCGGCACGCTCGGGCTCATGATTCTGCTCGAAGATCTCCGGACGCTGGACGGCGAACGACGGCTCGCGGTGCTCTTCGGGGTGCTGCTCCTCAGCTCGCTCTTGGCCTGGATGATCTCTCGGCGACTTGGGCGAAACTTGGAGGCTCTGTCCCGCGCGGCGACAGCGGTCAGCGCGGGCGACCTCGGCGAGCGGCTGCCCGCGGCCGGGGCTGGACCCTTCACCGACGAGGTCGACGTCCTCACCGACGCCACGCGGCGAATGGTGGAGAACCTGCGTGACCTCGCCGGCCATGTACAGCGCGCCTCGGAGCGACTGGGGGCCGCGTCGACGGATCTTGTGGAGACCACGCACCTCCTGTCGACGCAGTCCGAGGGCATGGGGGGTCAGGTCGCCGCCATCGCTCGAAGGGCTCAGCTCCAGTCCACGAAGGTGTCCGAGCAGGGCGACTTGCTGTCTCAGATGGTCCGGGATCTTCGTCGTTCGGCGGACATCGCCGGTGAGACGGCCCGATCAACCCAGGAGACGAGCGCTGCGGCCACCCACGGCAACGAGACGACTCGGCACGCGCTCGGCCGTGTTCGCAGCGCGTTTGAGCGGGTCGAGGTCACCAGCGGCTCGGTTTTTCGCTTGTCCGACCGCGCCGCTGAGATTCACGACATCGTCGAGACCATCACCCGCATCGCCCAGCAGACCCACCTGCTCAGCGTGAACGCTTCGATTGAAGCGGCCCGCGCGGGAGAGTCGGGTCGAGGGTTCGCGGTCGTGGCCGAGGAGATTCGACGGCTGGCCGAGTCCTCGGGTCAGAGCGCCGAGAAGATCCGCGGCATGGTCCAGAGCATTGACGATCATACCCGGCAGCTCGTCGACGTCATGCGGGAGTCGACGCGGGAGCTCTCGGAGGGCCGTCGGGACATTGACGACATCGCCTTGACGCTGGAGACGGTCGTGGTCGGCACGCGCCGTGAGGCGGAGAAGGTGCAGGATCTCTCGAGCCTCGCCGGCAGCCAAGTGAAGCTCTGTGAGCAGGTCGTGCAAGCGGGCAACGAGGTCCGGCGCGCCGCAGACACCAACGCCGAGACGACCCGCGTAGTCGAAGCCACGGCGTCCGAGCAGCGCCTCCGGTGCCAGGATCTCGAGAAGTCCGCGCGGGTGCTCTCGTCGCTCGCCGGTGAGCTCAACGCGGCCACTCGCCGATTCCGGCTCTGAGCGCGCAGCCTCGTGCCTGAGCAATACATCGTCGCCAACCTCGGCCTGCTTCGCTGCGGCTTCGACGCCCGGAGCGCCACGGAGGCTCTGCCCCTCTCCCGGGTGGCGCGTGTGCCGTTTTCGCCGCGCTTCATCCATGGGGTCATGAACCACCAGGGTCGACTGCTCACGCTCGTCAACCTCTCGCGCTTCTTCGATCTTGAAGACGGCGAGGCACCGCGTATCGCCCTCGTCGTGGATCGGCAGGAGCTCTCGCTCGGCTTCTGCGCCGTCGACGTTCAGGTCGTCGAGCAGCGCGATGTGGTGCGGATCCCGCAGGTCAAGCCCTACCTGCGTAACCAATCATGGATCACCGAATCGCTGTCGACGCCAAACTTCGAGTTCCAGCACCTTGATCTGCAGCGCATCATCGACAGCATCGAAGAGTCGCTCTGAGTTCTGAACGTGGACCTGTCGAAGTACCGCCAGCTTTATGTCAGCGAGACCCAGGAGAACCTGGAGAAGATCTCACGCCTGCTCGTCGAGCTCGAAGGCTCGCCGGATGACCAGCGCGTCGTCGACACGGTCTTCCGTCTCCTCCACTCCATAAAGGGCATGAGCGGCACGATGGGCTACAGCCCGGTCTTCGAGCTCGCGCACGCCCTCGAAGACCTCATGGACGGCTTTCGTCGGCATCGGAAGCCGTTGACCACGGCGGCGATCGACGTCCTGCTCGCCGCCGCCGACCGAATTAGTCAGTGGGTCGGGGACGTCGAGCTCGGGCACCTCCCGCTGCGCCTCGACCCCTCGGCCCTGGCCCTTCACGAGCGCGTCGAGACCCTCGTCCGGCTTGCGGCCTCGCAGCATCGGCCCGTGGTTCAGGCGCCGCCTTTGCGGGGGGCACCGCCGTCGCAGGTTTCGCCATCATCGCCCGCCCCGGCAGCGGCACCCAACGAGAGCGGCGATCTACGGATTCAGATCTCGGTTGATGAACGCTGTGGCGCGAAGGCGCTGCGGGCGTGCCTCGTGCATCGCAAACTCGGCGAGTTGGGGTCCGTGATCTCCGTCGTGCCCGACCTCCAAGCTCTGCAGCGCGGCGAGTTGAAGGGGCCGCTGTGCCTCGTCTTGAGGACGGCGCTCTCAGGCGGGCAGGTTGAGGAGTTCCTCGGGTACATCTCCGATCTGAGCGCGGTCTCCGTTGAGGTGCTCGGGACGCCGTCCGTCGATAACGGCCTGGCTGGGAGGCTGTCCGTCGACGACTTCGACTTCACCGGGGATCTGAGCTTGACCCTGCCGTTCCCGTCCCGGCCGCCCGCGCCCATCCGGGACTTCCTCGACGATGACTTCCTCGCGCTCGGGCGGACGACGGAGTCGCGAGCGACCACGACACCGCAGCCCATCGCCTTCGATCTGCCGGTCTACGGGCCCGATCCGGACGGGTCCTCGGAGGTGGACGCGGACGGGTCCTCGGAGGTGGACCTGGGCGGCTCGCCGATGGCCCCCGAGGCCGCGATCGTCATCGCCCCACGGTTGGCGCGCACCGTGCGCGTTCGGACCGACTGGCTCGACAGCGTGCTCAACCGGACCGGCGACCTGCTGATCCTCTCGCAACGGCTGTGGGCGCTGAATCGATCGGCCCCGGACTCGGCGTCGACGGAGGCGCTCGTCAGCCTCTCTCGAGTGCTGCATGGTCTGCACGACGACGCGATGAGCGTCCGGATGACGCCGATGTCCGTGCTGACGGCCCGGCTCCCGCGGGCCGCGCGTGACCTCGCTCGGCGCAGCGGCAAGCGCGTTCAGCTTGCAGTCGTCGGCGACGAGCAGGAGCTGGACCGGGCGATCATCGAAGGGCTCGACGCCCCCCTCACCCACCTCCTCAACAACGCCGTCGAGCATGGCATCGAGTCTCCCGAAGACCGCGTGGCCGCCGGCAAGAGCCCCCAGGGTGCCTTGACCGTCTCGTGCCATCGAGTCCGGGACGAGATCGTCGTGGAGTTCAAAGACGACGGCGCCGGCATCGATCGGGAGCGATTGGTGAACCGCGCCGTCGAGCTCTCGCTCTTGAGCCGTCTTCGTGCCGAAGAGCTGGCGGCTCGCGATGTGACGCGCCTCATCTGCCTGCCGGGCCTCACCTCGCGCGAGGAGCCGGGGGTGCACTCCGGTCGCGGCGTTGGGCTCGACGCCGTGCGCGAGATGGTCTTGGCGCTCGGCGGTCGAATTGAGGTGGAGAGCCTCAGCGGTGAGGGCACCGTCGTGCGCCTTCGACTGCCCCGCACCCCCGGCATCGGCAAGCTGCTGCTCGTCGAGGCCAAGGGGCAGGCCTACGCGATCCCCCTCGGGCGTGTTCAGACGACGGAGATGCTCAACTCCAGCGACGTCGGTGCCGATTCGTTAGGTTCGTTGACTATTTCCTTGAACGGAGAGCCCTTGCCGTTGACCTCATTGGTCGAGTTGCTTGAGGGTGCTCGCCCCGTCTTGCCCGAACGCTTCCCGGGCGTCGTCTGCTCGGACGACGACGGGCCCTTCGTGATGGCCGTTGACCGCGTCATCGGTCAGCAGGACGCGGTGATAAAGCCACTGGGGCCGCTGCTCGAGCGGCTCGATGGCCTAATGGGCGTGACGATTGACCCCGTTGGGAATCCTGTCTTCGTGATTGACGTCTCAAGACCCTTGGCCGTCCCCGGGGTGGTGCCGTGAGCGACGGGCCCGACGGCGACGGGTTTCGCGATCTCCTCAAGGCCGTGGCCGGCGGCACGACCTCCGTCGACGACGCGCTCGCCACGATTCGTGGCTTCGACGTGCTCGCCTCCGCCCGGGTGGATGTCTCTCGGGTGGGTCGGCTCGGTTTTCCCGAGGTCATCTTCGGCGAGGGCAAGACCGCCGCCGAGATCGCCGCCATCGGGCGAAGGCTGTACGACTTCGGCCCTCACGTCTTGGCCACCCGCGTATCGCCGCCGCTCGCCGCCGAGGTGCTGCGCGACTGGTCGGACCTGCCGGCCCACTACGACGCGAAGGCCCGCTGCCTCAGCCTCGAGCCGGACATGATAACGAAGCGAGGTCGCGGCGTTGTGACCATCGTCTCGGCCGGCACGAGCGACGGGCCGGTCGCCGCCGAGGCCGCGTTCACCGCGCGGCTCTTTGGCAACGAGGTCCGACAGATTAGCGACGTCGGCGTAGCCGGGCTCCATCGCCTGCTCGCCGTCTTGCCCGAGCTCCGGGCGTCCGCGGTCATCATCGTCGTGGCGGGCATGGAAGGCGCGCTGCCGAGCGTGCTGGCGGGCCTCGTCCCGCGGCCGGTCATCGCCGTGCCGACGAGCGTGGGATACGGCGCGAGCTTCGGTGGGCTCGCCGCGCTGCTCGGGATGCTCAACAGCTGCGCCGCCGGCGTCACCGTGGTCAACATCGACAATGGCTTCGGTGCGGCCTATGCCGCGTCGCTCATCAATCGGGCGGAGGTGAGCCCATGAGCGAGATGGAGCGGGTCCTCTACTTCGACTGTTTCAGCGGCGTGGCGGGCGATATGACCTTGGGCGCGCTCATCGATCTTGGGCTCGATCCCGACGAGCTCGTGCTCGCGCTGCGTTCACTCGAGCTCAACGCCGACTGGTCGCTCACGGTCGAGCGCGTCCACAAGATGGGCATCGTCGGCTGTAAAGTTCGCATCCTCGTCGAAGGTGAAGAGGAGGGCGCGGCCGAACCTGTCGGGGCCCCGATTCCAGGTCTCGTTTCGCTGCGAGCCGTCTCTCGGCCTGCAACCCACGCCTTCGCGCTCAAGCCCGCCCAAGCCCATCGCCACGGGCCGGGGCACGGCCATCGCCATGGCTATCGCGCGGCCGAGATCCTGAAGATCATCGACGACGCCGTGGCGTTGCCCCTGCCCGTTCGGATCCGCGCGCGGCAGGCGTTCTCGGCCTTGGCCCAAGCCGAGGCCGAGGTACATGGCGTAGCGGCCGCCGAGGTGCACTTCCACGAGGTCGGGGCGATCGACTCAATCTTGGACATCGTGGGCTCGGCCTGGGGGATCTGGCGACTCGGCGTCGATGTCCTGGAGTCCGCGCCCCCGCCGCTCGGGCGTGGCTTCTTCCGCACTGAGCATGGTCGAATGCCTGGGCCCGCACCGGCGACCCTGAAGCTGCTCGAGGGCCTGCCGATCACCGCAGCCGGCCTCGACCGCGAGCTCGTCACACCGACCGGCGCCGCTTTCCTCAAAGCCTGGTGCACCCGGATCGGTGATCTGCCTGACCTCGTCCTCGAGCGCGTGGGCTTCGGCGCAGGCAACGCCGACTTTCCCGACCGACCCAACCTGCTTCGCCTCCTCTTGGGTCGACGCAGGGTGGCCGTGAGTCCCGACGAGGAGCTCTGGGTCATCGAGGTCAACCTGGACGATCTGTCCCCCGAGATTGGCGGCTACGTTTTGGAGCGATTGCTGGAAGCGGGCGCCCGAGACGCCTGGTTCACCCCGCTGTACATGAAGAAAAACCGCCCAGGCTTCCTCGTCTCCGCCCTCGTTGACGAGGCTCGACGCTCCGAAATCGAGTCCGTGCTCCTGCGGGAGTCCACGGCGATTGGGCTGCGGCGGCATCGGGTGACACGCACGGTCCTTGAGCGTCGAATGGAGACCGTCTCGACCCCTTATGGCGACGTAAGGGTCAAGGTCGCGCTCGATGGCGAGGCCCTTCGCAACGTCGCCCCGGAGTTCGAGGACTGCGCCGCACGGGCTCGGGAGGCGGGCGTCGCGCTGAAGGAGGTCTACCGTCAGGCCATCGTCTCTTTCTCGTCCAAGGTCTCCCAGTGAAGACGAGCGGCGCACGCATACTCATCTGCGACGACGAGAAGCTCATCCGGGACCTGCTCTCGAAGGCCCTCGTCGCCCGAGGCTTTGAGTGCGCGACCGCGGAAGACGGCCGGGACTGCGTGGACCAGGTGCGGGTCCAGAAGCCTGACGTGCTCCTGCTCGACCTCATGATGCCCCGCATGGACGGCTTCGAGGTCATCGCCGATCTGCGAAGTCCGGGTGGGCCCGCAGGTCTGAAGATCATCGTCCTGACGGCGCGGGCCAGCCAGGACGTCCTTCAGCAGGCACTCAAGGCCGGGGCCGACGACTTCATCGCCAAGCCCTTCCAGCTCGCCGAGGTCACCAGTCGCGTCGACGCCCACCTGCGGATCGCCAAGTACTCCACGGAGCTGGACCGTCAGCGCCTCGACAGCCAGATGCTCTTGGAGATCAGCCAGCGGCTCACGAGTCGCCTCGACTTGCAGAGCATCCTCAACGAGGTCGCCCAGATGGTCGCCACGGTGCTCGACACCGATCGGTGTTCCATTGTCTTGCTCGACCCGGATCACAGCATGGGTCGGGTCGTGGCGGCCTCGGACAGCGAAGTCCAGATTGACCGGCGCATCAGCCTGGAGGGCTACCCGGAGATTCGCCATGTCGCCTCCACGAAAGCGGCGCTCATCGTCGCCGACATCGCCGCGGATCCGCTCTTTGATCCCGTGAAGGACCAGCTCGCCGCGCTCGACGTCCGCTCCGTCGCGCTCTTTCCCCTCTTCTCCGGTGACCGGGTCATCGGGGTCTTGTTCCTGCGCGCCCGGACGGCCCTCGACGCCTTTGGAGACCGCCACCGCGAGTTCGGCCAAATCGTCGCCAACGCCACGGCCATCGCGGTGTCGAACGCCACGCGCTTCGGGGAGATCAAAGCCGAGACCTCTCGACTCAGCCACGCCCGTGAGCTCGTCGAGCAGCGGCTGAAGGTCGTCGAGCAGTACCAGGACTTCTTCGAGAGCTCGGCGGACGCCATGTTCGTGACCGACGCTGAGGGGGTGATTCTCTTCGTCAACCGGCAGGCGGAGCTCTTCACCGGCCTGTCGCGGGTGCTGGCCCGCGGGCTGCCGTTCGCCGATCTCGTGCAGTCCTCCGATCGCCCGAGCGCCGTGAAGCTCCTGCGCCGAGCGCGGGATGGGGAGCGGACGCCGCGTGAGGACCTTCGCATCGCTGGCCCTTTGGCCCTCACGGCGAGCGTCAACGTGAGCCGTCTGCCGGGGCTGGATGAGGCGCTGTGCTTGACGATGAGGGACGTCACAGGCGAGCGCGCCGTCGCCCGCGAGCTCGCCCGCACGAAAGACTTTCTCTCCAATCTCATCGACACGTCGGTCGATCCGATCGTCGCGGCGGACATGGACGGGCGGCTGCTCATCGTCAACCAACCGGCCGAGGGCCTCTTCGGGCTGGTTTCGGAGCAAGCCGTCGGCAAGATGCACCTCAGCGCACTCCTGCCTGAGGGCGGTGCCGCCTCGCTCCTCTCCCAGCTGCGCTCAACGGAGACGGGTGGCGTCGGGAGAATCTCGCCCGCCCTGGAGCGCCAAGTCCTGCACGCCGACGGCACGCCTATCGAAGTGCTGCTCGCCGGCTCCCTCGTTGTCGTCGACGGTCAAGACACCGCGGTGGTCTACGTCTTTCAAGATCAGCGGGACAAGATCCGGATGCGCAATCAACTCCATCAGGCTCAGGAGCGGCTCCTCCAGTCTGAGCGACAAGCCCTGCTCGCCGAGCTCGCCGGGACCGCCGCGCACGAGCTCAATCAGCCGCTGACGAGCGTCCTGGGGTACGCCGAGCTGCTCAAGCGTCGGATCGAAGAGACGGATCCCAACTTCAAGGCGATCGACACGATCCAACGGGAAGCGACGCGGATGGCCGAGATCGTCAAGCGCATCGGCAAGATCACGCGGTACGAGACGAAGCCCTATGTCGGGAGCACGCGCATCATCGACCTCGCCGCGTCGAGTGATATTCAAGAGCGCCCGCCGGAGGCGGAACGGTCGAAGCCCGAACGCTGAAACTTCGCCGCAGCCGCCAGGAACGGAAAAAAATGGACCTCTTCGACCACGCCCGGAAGAACGCTCCGCCGGAGGTCTCGCGAAAGCCCCTAGCCGAGGCGGTCAGGCCCGAGACGCTCGCGGGCTTCTTCGGGCAGTCAAGGATCGTCGGCGAAGGCCAATCGCTGCGGCAGGCTATCGAGCGGGACCGTGTGCCGAGCTTGATCTTGTGGGGTCCACCGGGCACCGGCAAGACGACCCTCGCGCGCATCGTCGCCCACGCCACGGCCTGCCACTTCGAGCCCTTCTCGGCCGTCCTGGGGGGCGTCAAGGAGATGCGGGTCCACATCGAGGCCGCGCGTGAGCGACGCCGCCTGCATGGGCGACGGACGATCCTCTTTATTGACGAGATTCATCGTTTCAATAAGGGCCAGCAGGACGCGCTCTTGCCCCATGTCGAAGACGGCACGGTCACGTTGATCGGGGCCACGACGGAGAACCCGAGCTTCGAGCTGAACGCCGCGCTGCTCTCGCGGACGCGCCTTGTCATCCTCAAGAGCCTGGAGCCGGCCGACCTTCGCAACGTCCTCGACCAAGCACTTGAGCACCCCTCGCTCCGCGCTCGATTTCCAAATGCGGCCTTGACCGACGAGGCGAAAGACTACCTCTCGCAGCTCTGCTCGGGCGACGCGCGCCGCGCCATCACCGCGCTGGAGGCCGCGCTAGAGGCCGCGTCGGAGAGACCCGACGAGAGCGGCCCCCTCTCGCTCAAAGCCGTCGCCTTGGCGCTCGACCGGCGGATCCTGCTCTATGACAAGTCCGGCGATCAGCACTACGCCGTCGTCAGCGCCTTCATCAAGTCGCTTCGGGGCACCGATCCCGACGCCGCTGTCTACTGGATGTTGAGGATGTTGGAGGCCGGTGAAGATCCGGACTTCATCCTCCGGCGCCTGATGATCTTCGCGAGCGAAGACGTGGGGCTCGCGGATAGCCGAGCGTTGCCGCTGGTCATGGCCGCTGTCCAAGCCTTCGAGCGGGTGGGGCTACCGGAGGGGCTCCTGCACCTGGTGCACGCCGCGACGTACCTGGCCTGCGCCGAGAAGAGCAACACGGTCTTGAAGACGCTCTCCGCCGGAAGGAGTGCTGTCGCCCAATATGGTGCCCTGCCGGTGCCCGACCACCTCAAAAACGCCTCGACCGGGCTCCAGAAGGCCATGGGCCACGGTGAGGGCTATCGCTATCCGCACGACTTCGAAGGCGCCTACGTCCCGCAGCGCCACCTGCCGCTCGAAATCGAGGACCTGCGCCTCTTCGAGCCCAAGCCCCGCGGCGAGGAGGTCGGCGTCTGCGAACGGCTCCTCGCGATCGCCCAGACGCGGCCCCCAGGCGGCGCGAGGTGAAGGCGGTTCCCCCTTAGGGTGCGGCCTTGCCTGAAAGGTCCGCAGACATACGATCAAGCGCCGAACGAAGCTGCACGGCGGTCGTGCCATCGGCGTCCCGAAAGTCGGGCGAGAGCGCGAGGACTCTCTCCCAGGCGGTCGCGGCGGCCCGTGTATCTTCCGGGCGCCTCGGCTGGCGACGAATCAGGGCGACGCCGCGCAAGTAATGCAGCGAGGCGTCGTCGGCATGGGTAGCCGCCATGCGGTCGAGGACCTCAAGCACCGCTTCGGTCCGCTCCAGGCTCATGGCCACCCGGACCCAGGCTCGTCCAACCTCGACGTCGTCCGGGAAACGCTTCGCGCCATCGTGCAGGAGTCGCTCGGCTTGAAAGACGCGCTCGCCTTCAAGGAGCAGGCGGGCCATCGAGATGAGCAGCTCCGGCGTCATCCCTTCGGCGGTGAGCCGCTCGGGGTGCCGATCGAGGAAGCCCGCCAGCGCAGAGGGGTCGCGCGCGATGTCCTCGGCGGACGGCTCGGTGGACGGGGGGGCGCGCCACGGCACAAGCGCGCTCTTCGGCGGCGTCACGGTGGGTACACCCAAGGACTGCGCGTGGACCTCCGCGTGAACGAACGTCAGGCAGAGGACGAGGGCGCAAAGGAGTCGTTGGACCATGCTCAGACCGACCCGGAGAGCGGACGAACCCATGAGGTGTCGGTGCAGCTCTCGAGCAGCGTCGTGACCGTCGCGCCGAGGCCTTGGATCACGAAATCCGGCGCGAGTTCGGCGAAGGGAACGAGGACAAAACGCCGGAGTGCCAACCTCGGGTGAGGCAGCGTGAGGGCGTCCGAGGACCGCTGAAGCCCACCGACCGCCAAGAGGTCCAGATCCAGCGTTCGTGGACCTTGGGCAATCTCCCGCTGGCGCCCAAATCGGACCTCCAGGCTGAGGAGAAACTCGAGTAAGGCTTCTGGTGCCGCCGACCATGAGAACTCCACGACCTGATTAGTAAAGTGGTCTTGCGCGACCGGTCCCCACGCCTGTGAGAGATACAGTCGACTTGAGCGGAGCGCCGAAACGGCCTGCTCGCCGGAGAGCGCGTGAATCGCGGCGTGCAGGGTCGACACCACGTCACCGACATTGCCTCCGAGGCCTACGAAAGCCTGCATCGGCAGCGCCGAAATCGCGATGGGCGCAGTCACGGCGCACACCCTAGTCGGAGGCTCTCGGCGTTGACAAGCCCACGGCCCGCTGGCTACGTTGCCACCGGTTTTTCGTGCGCCGATAGAAGCTTTGCGCCGCTAGGTGCGTCCTTTGGTGCACAACCCCCGATTGGGAGAAGGTGTTCATGTTCTCCGTTAGCCGCCGACCTCGATTCAACGCCCTCCTTGGCGTGCTCGTGCTCGCCTACGCGACCGCCGCCTCCGCGGTGCCCGCACCCGTGACCGCGCCGGCTCCGGCCGTCTCGGGCATGGTCGGCGTCGACTTCTCGAAGCTGACGGCCGACGAGGCCTCGGACCTCATCGAGCTCTTCAAGCAGGGCATCTGCCCGTGTGACGCCAAGTCGAGCCTGTACGACTGCGTTCAAGCTCGGAAGTGCGACAAGGCCACGGAGCTCGCTGGGTTCGCCGCGGACCGATTCCGCGAGGGCCTCAGCGAGGACCAGGTTCGGGAGGCCGTGGTCCGGAAGTACTTCGATGATTTCAAGACCTTCACGTTCGACCTCTCGAATACGCCTCGCAAGGGCGCGGAGAAGCCCAAGGTCGTGATCGTCGAGTTCGCGGACTTCGAGTGTCCCCACTGCGCCCTCGTCAGCCGCAGCCTGGCTGAGGTCGTCAAGGCGTATCCCAAAGACGTGGCGGTCTACTACAAGCACTTCCCGCTGCCGATGCACACCGACGCGGAGGTCGCCTCGCGCGCCTCTTTCGCCGCGCATAAGCAGGGCAAGTTCTGGCCCATGCACGACCTCATCTTCGCCAACCAGGCGGCGCTCGGCGGGACCCGACTCGAGGCCTTCGCGACCGAGCTCGGGCTGAACCTCGCGCGCTTCAAGGTCGAGATGAACAGCGTCGAGGCCGCCAAGCTCGTGGACCGCGACAAGAAAGAGGGCGAGGACTCGATGCTCACGGGCACGCCGACGCTGTATATCAACGGCAAGCTCTACCACGACGAGAAGACCGCCGAGGCCATCCAGGCCCACGTCAAAAAGCTCCTTGCGACCCCTAAGGGCAAGGCCGTCCGTTGAGCTGCGAGCCTCTTCCAGCGTCCTGCTAAAGGCTGGACACCCAAGAGACGACAAGCCTGATGTCGTCGTCGGGCAGGAGGCTTCCTGGGGGCATCGTCTCGCCGAAGGTCGCCGGATAGTCGCGGAGCAGCTTGCGGACGAGCTGGCTGCGCAACGGGAGTCCGGGCTCGACGAGGTTCAGCCCGGGCTGGCGGGCGCTGGGTTTCCCGATGAGGGCATCGGCCACGAGCTCGGGGAACACCTGGGGCGACGGCCCGTGGCAGCCACACCGCCCCGTGAGGAGCGGGAGAATGTCTCGCGCGAAGTCCGGTTTGGCCGGCACCGCCGCGAGGGCGACCGCCGGACTCGCTGTGAACGCGAGCTCGAACGCTTGGGGCAGCCGCGTCCCATCGAGAGCGACGACCGCGTCCGGCCCGAAGACGAGCTGGTAGTCTCGGCCGGGGCTGAGCTCTTGGACGGGCGCGACGATGACGGCCAAGCCGACGGGATCATAGCCCAGCTCAACCCCGACGACGTTCTCACCCGAGCGGAGGTAGGTCTGGTCCGGCGACGGGACGAGCGGGGGCGTCGCGAGATACCGATCGAACGTCAGACGCAGTGCCTGATTGGCCGGCAGCGTTTGTCGGCTCTCGGGCTGGGAGTCAACGACCTCGAGCGGCGGAGCCTCTGTCGTCAAGCTGCACGCCGCCGCGATGAGGCCGATCGCCGCAGCCCTTTCCATTGACATCAGGCCCATCATGAAATAGTTTCACCGCCGCCGCGTGGGTACATTGCGGCCTAACACCTCGATATTACTACCCAATCCCGCCATTTCAACCAGTGCAGAGCGATCCATGAATCTCAATCGAAACGTCGTCCTCGGTCTCATCTTCGGAGGGGCCGCTCTCTTCTCGGGCTGTGGTCCGAAGTACCCGAAGTGCGAAAATGACGAGCACTGCAAAGAGAAGGGCGAGTTCTGCGTGAACGCCCTCTGCCAGCAGTGCCGTGACAACAGCCACTGCAGCGGTCCGGGCATGATGTGCGCGAGCGGCAAGTGTGACCGCAAGCCCGGCTACTGCGATGACAG
>SHZC01000054.1 GCA_009692505.1 Myxococcales bacterium | reverse complement strand
AGCGTACACAGCGCGATCGCCCACGCCGCCGAGACCGACGCGGGGCGAAGCTCGACGCCCATGAAGGCCGCTGCGGTGAGGAGCGAGAGCCCCCCGGTGGCCGTGGCGATGGCCGAAAACGCGCCGACGTCCAGCGTGGGCCCGAGCCGCCGCGCGAGCAGGAAGTAACCGGCGATCGCGAGGGCACCAAACAGGGCGAGCGCGTCACCAACCAATGCGCCCTCGGCCGCGAGATCCGCGCCGCCGATGATCACCAAGCCGAGGATCGAGCAGCCCAACGCCACGAAGAAAACCCCGCCCTGCCTGTCCTCTCCCGTGATCGCCGCCCAGATCGCGAGCAGGAGCGGCGTGCAGGTCACGAGCGTCACGGAGGCTGCGACGGAGGTCAGCGTGAGGGACGTGACCCAGGCTCCGAAGTGCAGCCCATAAGCCAGCCCGGCCAGGAGCGCGAGGCGAACGGTCCGACGATCGAGGCGGCCCGCTCGGTGGGCTCGAACGATGAGGGGCGACAAGATGAGCGCGGCCAGCGAGAGCCGCAGCCCGGCCGCGACGAGAGGATGCGTGGGCGCGGCCAATCGAAAGAGGGGGGCGGCGAAGGACAAGGCGATGAGCGCACCGAGCAGCGCCAAGGCCACACGCGGCGCGACGGCCTGCATCATTCGGGATCGCAGGGCCCGTCGCAGGTCGCCTCGATGCGGCCCCCGGGGCGCAAGAAGAGGTCTGTCTGAGCATGGGCGGCGCTGAGGCGACGGACCCCCTCGTGGACATCGTTCCCGCTGGCCGGCAGCTCGGCGAATGTGCCCGGCAGCGGGTCTTCGAGCCCGAAGTCGAACTCGACGAGCGCGGAGCCCTCTATCGGGCCTTCCACGGTCTCGACGTTCCATCTCGGCTTCAGGGTCGGCCCGAGCCGGTTGAGGCCGATGGTCCGTGCGAGCACCTGCCAGCCAATGTTCGGCACCTGCGCGTCGCCGATGCCGACTTGGAGCAGCTGTCGGCGGTCCGCGCTCGAGCCCTCGAAGGGGTCCGACGTGAGGTGATGGGCGAAGGTCATCGGATCGATCCTGTCGAGCGTGAGCTGGCTGAGGCTGACAAACTTCAGGGCGTCGAGGGGGCTGTTTACCTGCGACTCGATGATGCCCAGGAACGGCGCGAACGGTCGGGCCCGGTGCATGAGCATGCTGAAGCCCGCCCCGCCCACGCTCAGGACGCCGCGATCGACATCCGGCGCGATGGCCAGGTACGTCCCGCCCAGGATGCCGCCCAGGCTGATGCCGTAGTAGTAGACCGCCGAGGGATCAAAGTAGGCACCACCCGCCTCGCTCCGGAAGGCCGCGACCTCGGGCAGGGTGGTCTTGGCCGCGCGGGCCACGGCCATCTGATTGACCATGGCCTGCTGGACTCGGTCGACGAACCTCATCGAGAGGTCGCCGTTGTCCGCGAGGCGTCCAACCACGTCGGCGCCGTCGATGCCGCTCATGCCCCACCAGTCGACGCACACGACGACCCATCGAAGCTCATGGGCGAGCTCAAAGACGTGGTTGTCGATGATCTCCCGCCGCGTGCCGAAGAAGCCGTGGCCGAACTGGACAAGGCGGGCCGGTGGGTCGGGCTCGTCGACGACGCTTCGGGGCACGATCGCCAGGAACGGGACCTCGGCGAAGCCATTCTGGGCGATGCGACCTTCGGGCGAACGATGGATCAACCCGGCGAGCTGATCATGCTCGAGAAAGAGCGGCACGCGCAGCTTGCCTTCGATCAAGAACGCCACCTCGGGCTTCGGGTCCGGCCTCACCGTGTCGATCGTCACGACCGGTGGTGTCTCTCGGAGCGCGGCAGCCGCGAGGCCACGGACCTCGAGCAAGTCTCGCGAGGCGTCCTCGAACGAGCGCGTAGTGAAGTCCCAGGCGAGCAGGAGGTCGGCGCGAGAGACTTGGGCGAGCTCGAGCGGCGCGAAGATGTCCCGCTCGTACCGCGCCGCGAGCGAGGGTTCCGGGCCAGCCTGAGCATCACGCAAGGCCGCGAAGTGGAGGGGCGTCGGCACCACCGAGCCGTCCGCCGCGTGCAGCGACCGCAGCGCCACGATGTAGCGCGTCTGGTCCTCGAGTCGAACGAGCGGGCGAAGGATGAGACCGGCGTGTTCGCGGTCCTCCGAGCGGGGATCTTGCTCGGCAATGTGCTCGACGAACGCGCCGGTCAGGGCGTTGAGCAAGACCGTGCGGCCCTCTCCGCGAGCGCTCCCGGCGTAGTCACCATCGAGCGTGACGAGCTCTCCGGCGGCGACCTCATAAGGCAAGGCGACGATGATTTGCTGGATCGTGGAGAAGCCGTCCGCCGGGTGCAGGGCCTGAAGGTTGATGGGCCCCGAGAAGGCGTGAACGGGTCGCGCGGAGAGCGGCAGCTCGACTCGAAATCCACTCACGGTCTGAGGGTCGGGCACACGAAAGACGTCGGAGGGGAACGGCAGAAGGCAGTCCCACTCGGCGGCGATCGGGTTGCAGCCTTCGGGCACGGCGGGCAGCGGGGGCCTCGCCGCGTCTGGGAGGCTGGCGTCCACGGGCGTTGAGTCCATTGCCCCTGCCGCGTCCGCCGCGGGTGGCGAAGGCCGGTCCCCCTCGCCGCCGCAGCCCCCAAGCGCCAGCGTGGCCCACAGCACCAGCGGACCAAACACCGCCCTCATGACTTCAACTCCGCGCGCTTCCATCCCCCCGTCGCGCGCTCCAGAAAGCCCGCGACCGCGATCGTGAGGTGGTCTTGACCCCTGCCCCCGATGATCTGGACCGACAGCGGCAGCCCGTTGCCATCGAAGCCCGTGGGCACGACCGTCGCGGGGAACTCCAGGACGTTGAAGACGCCGGTGCAGGCGAAGTCGAGCGGGGTCGAGAGCGCCGCGTTGTGGCGGGGCGCAGGGCGGGTATAGGGCGGGTGGAGCAGGACCGCGTTGGTCCCCATCAGCGTCTCCAGCTCTATCCGAAGCTCGTCAAGCTGCTTGACGAGCCGACCGTTGGGGAGCGGGAGCAGCTTGCCCACCTCCTCGAGGAACGTGAGCAGGAGGGCCGGGCCGGAGTGACGCCTTCCACCGAAGAGGAAACGAAGGATCTCTTTGACCACCGAGATCTTGCCGCTCTTGCCGCCGAGGATCTCCGCGAAGCCCGGCCCCTCCATCTTCATCAGGCGCGCCGACCACATGGCCGCCCCCATTCGCAGCCCGGAAACCTCGATCGGGACGACCTTGCACCCGGCGGCCGACAGCGCCGCGCCCGCCTCGTCGATGGCGCGCCGCATGCTCGGGCGAAAACGCGCGGCCCCCTTCCGGGTGATCGTATAGACCGTCACGTCTTCGGGGCGAACGAGGCTCGGATCTCCCAAGGGGTAGTCGAGGCAGGAGTGGTCTTCGCCATCGGGCCCGGCGATGACCTTGAGGACGACGTGCAGGTCTTCAGCGCTTCGCCCCAACGGTCCGATGCACAGAACCGGACCCCGCTCGGACGCGCCTGGATGATGCCCGGTCAGAGGCACGAGCCCGCCGGTCGGCTTATGTCCGAAGACGCCGTTGAAGGCCGCTGGGATCCTCACGGAGCCGCCGATGTCCGAGCCCAATCCAAAGGCGGAGCCGCCGAAGGCCTGGGTCGCGCCCTCGCCCCCGCTCGAGCCGCCCGCCGTGTGCCTGAGATTCCAGGGGTTCTGGGTCCGGCCATAGATGGGGTTATTGCTCTCCATCCAGAAGCCGCCCTCGGACGCATTCGTGACCCCCAAGAGGATGGCCCCGGCCTCCTTGAGCCGACGAACGACGGTGGCGTCTTTTTCTCCCCGGCGCTCAGCGTGGGCTCGCAGCCCGCCCGTGTTCGGCATTCCCGTCGCGGCGATGAACTCCTTGACGGTGAACGGCACGCCGAGGAGGGGCGGCAGCGTGTCGTCTGGCTTCGCTCGACTCACGAGCAGATCGGCGGCTCGTGCCTCTTCGCGGGCGAGGTCGTAGCAGGTGGCCACGACCGCATTGATGGGCCCGTTCAGGGCGCGGACGCGCTCGATGTGCGCGTCGACCACCGAGACCGACGAGCGGGCTCCGCTTCGAATCTGCCGGGCGAGCTCGGCCGCGCTGAGAGAGAGGCTGGAGTTCATGGAGTCCCCGGTTTCAACGCATGGCGGGCGATGGCCTGCAGCTCTTCGCGTGAGAAGTAATATTTCACCGCGCAGAAGTGGCAGACGACCTCCGCGTTCTCCTGCTCGGTGGCCATCGCGATGAGCTCGTCGTGGCCGAGGGTCAGGAGGAGCCCCTCGTAGCGATCCCGCGAGCAGTTGCACTCGAAGTGCACGGGGCCCTGCTCCAGGATCACGAGGTCGTCGAAGATCTCCTTGAGGAGGTCCACGGGCGTGAGGCCGGCCTCGAGCAGCACCGACATCGGCGGCAGGCGCTCGACTCGGGCGGCGACACGCTCGAGCGCGTTGTCGTCCGCGCCGGGCAACGCCTGAATCAGGAAGCCACCCGCCGCGCGCACCCCCTCCGGGCCGAGCACCTCAAAGAGCGCCACGGTGGTCGGCTTCTGCTCGCTGACCCGGAAGTACTCCGCGAGATCGATGGCGATCTCTCCCGACACGAGCGGCACGACGCCGACATAGGGTGCCTTGAGGCCCATGGTTCGGGTGACCGTGAGTCGCCCCGGCCCGAAGGTCAGGCCCAGCGAGGGCCGCCCCGCCTCATCGAGGACCAACTCGACGCGGGGGTGATCGATGGTCGCCCTGACCCGGCCCATCGCGTCGGCGATCGCGAGCACCGCGCCGAGCTCCCCCTCACCCCGCACGTTCAGTGAGACCTGCTCCCGACCCTTGATCAAGCCGCCCAGGAGCAGCGCAGCCGAGGCCACGCGGGACAAGGCCATCGCCCCGGCCGGAGAGGCGTCGTGGGCGAGGCAGAGCTGTCTGGACACGTGCGTCGAGCGGAGCGAGAGGGCGCGGACGGACCCGCCGACCGCGAGGGCGCGGACGAGGACATCGGCCCGGACTTCGGCATGGATTTCGGCCTGGATTTCGGCCTGGATTTCGGATCGGTCGGAGGGGGTGTCGGGCATGGGGGACGCTTGCACGCTCGCCGCCCGTCACGCAAGATGCGGCCCCGTGTTGACGCCCCCTCCCCCGCCCGCTCTTGTGCGCCCATCGCCGACGCCCGAGCTGCTCGGGATGACCCACGACGAGCTCACGCGGCACCTCGTCTCGCTCGATCTCCCGGCGAGCCAGGCAGGCGCTGTCTTCGGTCACCTGCATCGCTGGGGTCGGCCGCTCTTGACGGTGCCGAGGCTGAGCGCGAGACAGGTACAGCGGCTGCAGGAGACGACACAAGACACGGTCTGCGAGGTCGTGACCGAGGCGTCCGCGCTGGCCCAGGATGGCGTCGAACGCGACGAGACCGAGAAGCTCGTATTTCGTCTGGTCGATGGTCGGCGCGTCGAGGGGGTCATCATCCCCGAGGGCGAGCGCTCGACCTTCTGCGTGTCGAGCCAGGTAGGGTGTGCGATGGCCTGCACGTTCTGCGCGACCGCACGCTTGGGCCTCGCGCGACCGCTGACGCCCGCAGAGATCGTCAAGCAGGTTTACCACGCGCGCGACCGGGCGGAAAAAGCGGGTCGTCCCCTTCGAAACGTCGTCTTTATGGGCATGGGCGAGCCGCTTCACCACTACGAAAATACGCGGGCGGCCATCGACATCCTGACGTGTCGGTGGGGCCTCAGCCTGGGCTTTCCCAAGATCACCATTTCGACCGTCGGGCTCGTGCCCCGCATCGCACAGCTCGGCGCCGACTTCGGTGGCCGCTTGCAGCTCGCGCTGAGCCTGAACGCGGGGACCGACGAGACGAGACGGCGCATCATGCCGATCACCGAGAAGTGGAACCTCGAGTCGCTCAAGGAGGCGCTGCGGGCTTACCCCACCCGCCGCAACCGGTTCCATCTGCTCGAGTACGTGGTCCTGCCGGGGGTCAATGACGACGACGAAAACCTCGACGGCGTGGCGGCGTTCACGCGCGGTCTGCCCGCCGTGGTCAACCTCATCCCCTGGAACCCGTTCGCTGGCGCGCCCTTCCAACCGCCGACCTTTGAAGACGTTGGAAGAATCTTCGACCGCCTTCGGGCGCGCGGCGTCCACGTCTCGGTCCGGCTGCCCCGAGGCCGCCCGATGTCGGCCGCCTGCGGACAGCTCGCCCTGCAAACCAGTGCCATGGAGGCCCAGTTTTGATTCCCGTCGCCATGCTTGCCGCGACGGTGAGTTGAGGTAAGGTCGGCCGCCATGTGGTACGCCCTCATCGACGACACTCAGGTGGGCCCCTTGGGCCTCTCCGCTTTCGTGGAGCTGCACAGCAAGGGTCAGCTGCAACCGGGCACCTTGGTTTGGAAAGACGGCATGGGCGACTGGTTGCCCTTCGAGACCATGCCTGAGCTCGCCAGGGCGATCTCGCTCTCCGGCGCCTTCAGAGGCGATGACGATGATGAGGCGGGCGGCTCCGAAGAAGCCGCGACCATCATGATGGCCGCCGACGGGGACGCTTCATGGTCGAGCTTCCTCAATGAGCTCACGGAGAAGACGCCGCTGGGCGCCGCCGTCGAGGTGCCGGTCACCCGACCTCCAGCGCGGCCCGCACCGAGCCCTCCGGCACCCGTCCGCGAGGAAAGCCCCGTGGGTGCTCCCAGACCAAGTGCCGAGCGCCGCGTCGTTCTCACGCCGCCGCCGCCGCCGCCGCCCGAACCCGCGATGACCGGGCCGCGGAAGGGCATGGAGATCGACTTCGGCGCGCTCGTGAGCGAGGACGAAGTCGAAGAAGAAGAGGAGCCACCGGCTCTACCCGACCCGCCGGACGTGGCTCCGCCGGGCCGTCGAACTCCCCTGTGGCTGTGGATGCTCTTGCTGCCGCTCTTGGGTGCCGGTGGGGCGGGCATCGTGATTCTCGTACAGCAGGCCAAGGCACCGGAGCCCCCGGTGGTCAGGGCCCAGCCTCTCGAGCCGGTGACAGTCTCGCTCTCGTCCCCGCCGGTCGTCACGACCTTGGCCGCACCGGTCGCAGCGACCTTGGCCGCACCGGTCGCAGCGACCTTGGCCGCACCGGTCGCAGCGACCTTGGCCGCACCGGTCGCAGCGACCTTGGCCGCGCCGGTCGCAGCGACCTTGGCCGCACCGGTCGCAGCGACCTTGGCCGCGCCGGTCAGCGTTGCCCCCACAGTTCCGGCGTCGGGTTCCAGCCCATCCGTCGCCTCAGCCCCGCCGAAGACGCCCGCAACAACGCCGCCCACCGCGCCGCCCAAAGCCGACCCGGCCCCAACCCGGTCGACCCCGCCCGGTCCTCGCCCACCGCCCCCAGTCGCGACGGGCTCCCCTGGCGCACCGGCCGGGGCCACCAAGACGCTCTCCCGAGCCGAGTTGCTCAGCGTCCTGAGCGCGAATCAGGCGGCGATCAAGAGCTGCGCGGCCGATCAGCCAGACTCCAAGGGGCTCGTCACGGTCGCCACGGCCATCGAGCGTGACGGCTCGGTCTCCTCGGCCCAGGTCACCTCAGGGCGGCTTCGCGGCACACCGGTGGCCGCGTGCATCGAGGACAAGGTCATGGGGCTGCGGTTCCCAAAGTTCTCCGGTGATCCCATGCGGGTCAATCTGCCCCTGACGCTGTGAGGGCGAGAACGATGCCGGACACCGGCTCGAGAGTGACCGACGATAGTTAAGTCACTTGACCGTACCTTGACGGTGAAAGTCCCGGAGTGGTAATCGGGCACATCGTCTTTGTCAGCGTCTGAGTGGTGGAACGAGATGTCAGAGGTCGTTACGCGCGGGATTCGTGTTCGAGTGCGGGCCGAGTTCGTGCCTGAGCACTCCTCGCTTGAGGAGGAGCTCTACTACTTCGCCTACCACATCTCGATCACCAATGAGGGCGATCAGAGCGCGCAGCTCATGTCCCGCCACTGGATCATTACCGACGGCACGGGCTACGTTCAGGAGGTCAAGGGTCCGGGCGTCGTCGGCGAGCAGCCCAAGCTCCAGCCCGGGCAGACCTACGAATACTCGAGCGCCTGCCCGCTCCCGACCGCGGTCGGCTCCATGTACGGCTCGTATCGTATGGTGCGCGCGGACGGTGAGGCCTTCGAGGCCCGCATCGCGCCCTTCACGCTGGCTCTACCCAACGCGCTTCACTGAGCACCCGCCGGGCCGGCACCGACGTAGTCCGCCCGGTCCGTGAAGCGCTCATAACCCTTTGCAGCGAAGGTCGCGCTGTCGGGTGCCCACCGGCCCGAGACGGCGACAATCCCGGCGGTGCTGCTGAAGCAGACCTCCGCGAAGCAGGCATCTTCGCAGGCCGGCGCGTCCGGCGGTGGGCCCTCGCCTAAGCAGACGACCACCTCTTCGTCGAGGCGCCAGACGGTCTGATAGCGGCCGTCCTCACGGGTCTGGGGGGGGACCGGTCGCGAGGCCCGGTAGTAGACCGGCGTGCTGGTCACGACGTCGAGCACCTCGTCGTCGGGCGCGTCCGCGCCGAGCAGGAAGACGGAGACCGGGGAGAGGGCCATGAGGTTTGGAGCGCCGTCGAAGGGGAACGAGACCGGGCCCCTGACGTGGACCCACCGCCACGAGACGACCTGAACCGAGCCGACTTGCCGCGCGGGCAGGACCTCGACGTTGAGTCGGTCGCCGGCGACCCCGTTCAAGACGAAGGGCGCCTTGGGGCCGGAGAGCAGGGGCTGCCAGACCTCGGGCCGGGGCGTCTCAACTGCTGTGGCGGGCATCGCCGACCCCTCAGGGTGCGCCCCTCGGGCACACGCGGACAGGGCGGTGAGCAGGAAGGCACCCAGACCGAGATGGCGCCGCCTTAGGGCCACTCAGCGCTCGACGGGCAAGCCCAAGGCGACGTAAGCACCTGTGCCTCCCCGGACGTTCATCACGTCGACGAAGCCCATGCTGGACAAGTGGAGCGCCGCCCTCGCCGAGCGTCCACCGACCTGACAGATGAGCGCGATGGGCTGCGACTTGTCCCAGTTCGCGGCGGCCAAAGGCACGGTCGAGAGCGGGACGAGCTCCGCGCCGGGCACATGGCCCGACCGAAACTCCTCGGGTTGCCGGACATCGACGAGGCGCCAGCTCGCCGGGCGACCGGGCAAGGCATCGACGTCGATTTCTTTGAAGCTGGGCATGACGATGCGGGCCCTATGACGCGGCTGAGGTGTGAACGGCGACGTCCGACCGACGTTGGCCTTGGAAGAGGGCGAGCGACAGGCCGACGATGAGGACCACAGTAGCACCCCAGGGGAGCTCGAGGGAGAAGACCATCAAGGCGACACCGGCGACGAGGGCCGCGAAGGCTCTTCGGAGGGTGCGCGGGGAGAGCTTGGGTGAGAGGGTCGTGCCGATCAGCGTGCCGGTGACGGTCATGCAGACGAGCGCGCCGACCAGGACGGGATCGGGGAGCGCGTGGCTGGCATGACCCAGAAATCCGGCGATCGCCTGGACCGTCACGACGAGGAGCGAGGTGCCGACCGCGACCGGCGCCGTCAAGCCGCCCACGAGGATCAATGCAGGCACGATGAGGAAGCCGCCCCCCGCGCCGAGCAAGCCGGAGACGAAGCCGACGCAGAGGCCCGCGACCAGGAGTCGGGTGTTCGAGCGTGCGATGGCGGCTTGGGTGATTCGGCCACGCCAAAGGACGGACGCCGTGCCCAACATGAGCAAGCCGAAGCCGGTGAGGAGCAGCTCTCGGGGCACGAACGAGCCCACTCGACCTCCGACGAAGGCGGCCAGAAAGCCCGCGCCCGCGACCCGAATCCCGACCCGGAGGTTCAATCGGCCAGCGCGGGCGTGAGGGACGAGGGCCACGGCACTGGTGATCCCGACGATGAAGAGGGAGGCAGCGGCCGCCTCGGCGGGATCGACGCCGAGCACATAGACCAGGAGCGGCAGCATGAGCATGCCGCCGCCGCCGCCGAGCAGGCCGAGAGAGAGCCCGATGGGCAGGGCGAGGATGAGGGCGATAACGAGCATGCTGTGCACATCAGCAAGGTCCGCGCCACCGCGTTCTGGTGCGGCGGAGGCGGCTCTCTGACAAACGCGGCTCCCTTTTGCGAGGTTGTGTTTCACGATTATTGAAACATTGATTCATGTTGTTATGCAATCTTGAAACACAAGCGCCGAGGCTCAGCGGGGACGCGGCCCTCTCGAGGTGCCGACGTAGAGGTGGGCGACGCCCATGAACATGACCTCGAATCGGGCGTCTTCCAGGCCCGCCTCGGCCATGAGTTGAACGAACGCATCGGGCGGCGGGAAGGCGGCGATGGAGCTCTGAAGGTAGCGGTACTCCCGTGCGCCGGAGAGAAAGGCCCCGAGACGGGGCACGACGTGGTGTACATGAAAACGAGCGAGCGGGTTGCCGGGCTCACCGAGCTCCAAGATGCCGACCCGAGCGCCCGGGCGCGTGACCCGGCACATCTCCCGGAGCGCCGCCATGCGGTCGGGCACGTTGCGGATCCCGAACGCCATGGTCACACCGTCGAAGGCCCCGTCTTCGTATGAGAGCTGTTGCGCGTCTCCGCTCTCCAGGCGAACCCGTGCCTCCAGACCCAGCTCGCGGACCTTCTGCCGACCGACCTCCAGCATGCCCTCGCTCGGGTCGCTGCCGACGATCTGCGCGCTCTTGTAGGCTCGGGCCAATGAGAGCGCGACGTCCGCCGTGCCCGTCGCGAGGTCGAGCATTTGAGGGGTCGTTTCACGGCTCTCGACCGCGGCCACGAGACGGCGGCGCCACGACTGATCGAGACCCATCGAGAGGACCCGATTGAGGAGATCGTAACGGCGAGCGATGCGGTCGAACATCGCCCCCGAGCCGGGTCGCGGCGGTTCGCCAGATGGGCCCGTCGCCGTGCCCGGGGCCGCGTCCATCATCGGCCAAGCCCCAAGCTGAGCGCGAGGGCGAACAGGCGCTCCGGCGTCAGGGCCTGCGGACCATCACTGCGGGCGGAGCCGGGGTCCGGGTGCACCTCGACGAGCACGCCGTCCGCGCCGGCGGCGATCGCGGCGCGAGCGAGGGGCTCGACGAGATCCCGACGACCCGTGGCGTGTGAGGGATCCACGACGACCGGCTGCCCGAGCGCGTGCTTGAGCAACGCCACCGCCCCAAGATCGAGGAGGTTGCGGGTCTGAGGATCGAAGCTCTGAATCCCCCGCTCGCAGAAGATGACGGACTCGGCCCCGGCGGCGAGCAGGTGCTCTCCGGCGAGCAGAAAGTCGTCGATTCGCGCCGCCATGCCGCGCTTGAGCAGGACTGGCTTCGACAGCCCCCCGACCGCCCGAAGGAGCGCGAAGTTCTGCATATTGCGGGACCCGATCTGCAGGACATCCGCGCGGCCGCCCACCTGATCCACGTCGGCCTCGCCGAGGACCTCGGTGACGACGAGGAGGCCATGGGCGGCCGCCGCCTCGGCCATCCAGATCAGCGCGGGGACGCCGTGCCCCGCGAAGGCATACGGCGAGGTTCGTGGCTTGAAGGCACCACCCCGAAGGTACTGCCCACCGGCTCGCGCGACGCAGGCCGCGGCTTGGTGAATCTGGGCCTCGGACTCGACGCTGCACGGGCCCGCCATGAGCACCGGCTTCTGCCCATCTCCGAGCAGGAGTCGACCGCGCTGGGCATCGACTTTTGGATGTGGGCTCGCGGCGAGCAGGAGATCGGCGACGCCGTCGAGGGACAAGACCAAGGTCCGATCGATCGGCGCGGAGTGCCGGGAGATCTCCAAACCGCGAACCTCGCCGGCGGCTCCTTGTAGGCGGGTGGTCCAGAGACCTTGGCCCTGAAGCGCCGCTTCGATGGCCGCGACGTTGGCGTCTTTGTTGAGGGTGACGAGCGACATGGTTTCTCCCTCAGCGCGAGCGATTCAGAGCGGTCTGGACGACCGTCTGGAGCGCGCGTTGTGCTGGACCGGGGTTCAAAGTTGCAAGGGCGGCCTCGGCGACTCGTGCTTGCTCGGCAGCGAAGGCCCGTGTTTCGGCGAGCGCACCCGTCGCACGGATGCGAGCGAGGAGCGCGCCGCCGATGACCGACTCGCCTTGATCGATGCAGTCGCGAATCACCGACTGAAGGCCCGGATCACGCTCGACGGCGATGACCAGCGGCCAGGTGAGCTTGCCCTCCCTCAGATCGGAGAGGGCGGTCTTGCCGGTGTGGGCGGCGTCCTCCTCGAGGTCGATCGCGTCGTCGACGAGCTGGAACGCCAGCCCCAAGGCGGTGCCCGCACACGCGAGGGCGTCTTTGTGCTCGGTCGACAGCTCGCCGACGACCCCGCCTGAGACCAGACCCCAGCGGAAGAGCGCGGCGGTCTTGCCCTCGATGACCCGAAGGTAGGCCGCCCGGTCTGGCTCGAACCGGCCGCGCCGATCGAGTTGAAGCGCCTCGGCGGCCACCATCTCGGCGATGACGTCGAGCAGCCCGGACAAGACGCTGGGCAAGCCGCAGTCCATCACCCGACGCAGGGCCGTAATGAGGAGGTGATCGCCCGCGAGCACGCTCGCCGCGTTGCCGTAGCTCATGCGGGCGGCCGGAGCGCCTCGACGGTCCATGCCTTCGTCGATGACGTCGTCGTGGAGCAGGGTCGCGGCGTGCACGAGCTCAGCGGCCACGGCAATGTCTCGCACGGAGCGGTCAAAGCCCCGGCCCCCAAGGCGGGCGGCGAGCATGACGCAGAGGGGCCGGATCCGCTTGCCGGGTCGGGACAGCAGATACGCCGCGGCCTGCTCGGCGAGGTCGAGCACGTTTGGGCCGCTCTGGTGCAGGCCGGTGATGGCCGCCTCGAGCAGCGCGAGGTCGTCGCGTAAGAAGGACTGCATCTCGTTGAGTCGCGCGGCCACGTCGTCGAGGTTATGGCGGACACAGACCGCGAGCAGCGGATCAAGGACGGGCTCGGTCCTCATGGGCAATTCCTTTCGAGCTTCGAGAGCAGATCAGGGAGAGATTCGATCAAGGCGGGCCGGTCGAGCTTGCCGAGCGCGCTCCGAGGAAACGCCTCTCGGGGCACGGCGAGGAAGACGTCCGGGCACTTGTATGGGGTCAAGGCTTGCCGGCAAAAGACACGCAGACCCTCAACGTCGAGGCTTTTGACCACGTCTCGCAGCACGATGAGCGCGAGGGGCCGGGCGCCGAACCGGTCGTCCGAAAGACCGACGACCACGCACTCGGCGACGTCCGGGTGGGTCTCGATGACCGCCTCCACCTCGGAGGGGCTGATCTTCGCGCCCCCGGAAACGATGAGGTCATCGAGCCGCCCGAGCACGGTGACGGACCCGTCCTCGTGGACGCGCCCGAGGTCACTCGTGACTAAACGCTCGTGTCCGACCTGTGGCCCGCGGAGGACCAATCGACCGTCGTCCTCAGCGGTCACGCGGACGAACGGCAGAGGCCGAAGGATCCCGTCCACGTCGCCGGGTGTGGCCGTCGCCACCTGTGCCGCGGATTCGGTCATGCCCCACGTCGTCGCGACGGGCAGCCCAAGGGACTGGCAGCGGCGCCGAAGTGACGTCGACATGGGGCCACCCCCGACGAGGACCAGCCGAAGGAGGGCGTGGGCCGGTGGGCCACCGAGCGCGCAGTTGCCACCGAGGCCACCTTGGGCCTCGACGAGGGCTTCGAGCATCGGCGGGACGAGCGAGACCTGAGTGACCTCGCCGCTCCGGAGGCGCTCCGAGACGAGGCGCGCGTCGAAGCGGGGATGCAGCTCCAGGGTGGTCCCGTACAAGGCGCACCGGAAGACGATCATGGCGCCGCCGATGTGGTGCAGGGGCAGGCAGGCGAGCCAGCGGTCGGTCGGCAGGTGCCCCAATCTCAACGCCGAACCCATGGCCCCGAAGGTGAGCTGCGCCGTCGAGAGGGACACGGCCTTCGGCGCGCCTGTCGTGCCGGAGGTCAAGATGCACAGCCTCGGCTCGTCGTCGGGCCACCACCTCTCAATGGCTTCGGCGTCGGCCGGGGAGAGCCCTCCAGAAAGCACCGTGGCCGCGAGCGGGATCACGGGCACCCCGGCCTCTGCGAACGCGCGATCGGCGGCCTCGGATGCGGGTCCGACCACGAGGATGGAGGTCGGTTTCAGCGTGCGGAGCGCGGCGGCAAGCTCGTCGAAAGTGCCCCGCTCGGACAGCGGCGCGACCTCGGCCCCCAAGTAAAACAGGGCGTGAAAGGCCACGACATAGGCGGCCGTGGGCGGGCCCCAGAGCCCGACACGGTCCCCCACGTTCAAGCGCGCGCTCAACGTGAGGCTCACGGCGCGCACGGCCCGATGGAGCTCGTCGTAGGTCAGGCGGCCGTCCTCTGCCACGACGGCGAGGCGGCCTCCTGCGGCGAGCGCGCTGCTCACGACCGGGTTCGGGAGGTTCATGCGCGGGCCCAGAGACCGGGGCCAGCCGGCACCTCTAGCGAGCCGTCGAGGGTCTCCGGGAAAGGCGCGAGATCGGTCTCGAACGGCCCTTCGAGGCCCGCGGCCTCGGTGGCAGGGTGGCCCGCGGCCTCGGTGGCAGGGTGGCCCGCGGCCTCGGTGGCAGGGTGGCCCGCGGCCTCAAAGGGGAACAGGGCGGCGACGTGCAAGGCCGCGAGCCGCCCGATGGCCGACTCCAGGACGCTGGTGACGACGACGCGTTTGCCCGATTCCACCGCCGCGAGGCCCCGACGCAACGCGACGAGCGGGCCGCCGCAGAAGGAGGGCTTGAGGACGACGACCGCGACCTCGGCGCGGCTCAGGGCCGACTCGAAGTCCAAGTCCGAGATCGCGCTCTCGTCGACGGCGAGCGCGACGCCGAGACCCGCGAGCTCGCGAAATGCGGCCTGCCCGGCTTTGACCGGCTCCTCGATGAAGTCGGGCGACACTTCGCGGAGCTGCGAGAGCGCGGAGATCGCCTCGGTCAGCGACCAGGCGCGATTTGCGTCGAGGCGAATCCTGATCGCGGGGCCCACGGCTTGACGGACGGCGTAAATACGAGCGACGTCGTCGGCGATCGAGGCGGCCCCGACCTTGAGCTTCAAGGTCCGAAATCCCGTCCGCAGGGCCACGACGGCCTGCTCCGGGGTCTGAACCAAGGCGTGCACCGGCACCCGCAGCCCCCGCAGGTGCCCAGCGAGGCCAGCGAGCCCGGCGAGATAGCCAGACAGCGACTGGAAACGACGGCGGCTCTCCTGATCCAAACGAGCGCCTTCGAGTGCCGAGCGCGCTTCGTAGGGCAGGGTCTCGAACGCCGCCTCGCCGCGGCCGTAAGCCTCCAAGGCGGCGTTGACCTCCTCGATCGTGGCGCCGAGCCCGGGGAAAGGGGCTGCGTCTCCCTCGCCCGAGATCCCGTCTTCACCCTTCAGCGTGATGCGTGTGCCGACGCGCTCGAGCAGCGGCCCCCGCGCGGTGAGCAGGGGCTCGCGGAGTCGCAGGCGATAGGGCGTCAGCTCCAGGCTCACAGGACCGCCGAAACTGAGAGTAAGGCGCCGTACAGGAGCCCGAGCCGGGCCGCCCCCCCGAGGCGCGGGTTGAGATCTGAACCGTCCAGCCGGTATATACCTCGAAGCTCAGAGAGCGCGAGCGGGACAGCCAACAGCGGCAGCAACCATTCGGGCCGCGCGGTCTCTTGGGCGAAGAAGCAGACCGGCACCGCGAACGCGAGCAGGAGCAGGGCGGCGTACTCCAGCCTGGCGACCGAAGCCCCAAACCGGACGACCATTGTTCGTTTCCCGGCGAGCGCGTCTGTCTCCCGGTCCCGCAGGTTATTCACCACGAGGATGCAGGTCGCGAGCGCGCCCACGCCGAGGCCCGCGAGCACCACCTCCGGCGTGAGTGCCAGGGTCTGCACGAAGTAAGTGCCCGTCACCGCCACGAGCCCGAAGAAGGCCAGCACGAAGAGGTCGCCCAAGCCGACGTAGGCCAAGGGGAGCGGCCCGCCCGTATAGGCCAGCCCGGACAGGACGCTCATCAGCCCCACCAAGGCGAGCGGCCACCCCGAGCGGGCGACGAGGTAGACCCCGCAGGCCATCGCGGCCGCGAACGAGAGAGCGGTGGCCCGAAGCACCTGACGGGGACTCAGCCACCCCCGCTGGGTCGCGCGGGCCGGGCCCTTTCGCGCGGCGGTGTCGGCCCCACGGCGAAAGTCCTCGTGGTCATTGAAGAGGTTCGTCCCCACCTGAATGAACACCGCCCCGAAGAGGGCGGCGAGCGCCGAAAGGGCGTGGGCTTTGCCATCGGCATACGCAAACGCCGTCCCGACCACGACGGGCGTGAGCGACGCCGTGAGGGTCTGGGGCCGCGTCGCCAGGAGCCAGACGCGCGGCGTGCTCGGTCGCTCGGTGGGGTCTTGGCTCAAGGCAGCCGTTTGAACTTGCCGAAGTTCGGCTTGCGCTTCTCGACGTAGGCGTTGCGACCCTCCTGCGCCTCTTCGCTCATGTAGTAGAGCATCGTCGCGTTGCCCGCGAGCTCCTGGATCCCGGCCTGGCCGTCGAGCTCAGCGTTGAGCGAACACTTGATCATCCGCAGGGCCATCGGCGAGAGCTCAAGCATCTCGCGGCACCACTTCACGGTCTCGGCCTCGAGCTCCGCGAGGGGCACGACGGCGTTGACGAGGCCCATGTCCAGGGCTTGCTGGGCGTCGTACTGCCGGCACAAGAACCAGATCTCCCGCGCCTTCTTCTGCCCGATGATGCGGGCGAGATAGCTGGCCCCGAAGCCCCCGTCGAAGCTGCCCACCCGCGGCCCGGTCTGTCCAAATCGGGCGTTGTCTGCGGCGATCGTCAGGTCGCAGACGACATGCAGAATGTGCCCGCCCCCGATGGCCCAGCCGGCCACCATCGCGACCACCGGCTTAGGCAAGGAGCGAATCTGCTTCTGGAGGTCGAGCACGTTGAGGCGCGGTACCCCATCGCTGCCGACATAACCCGCCTTGCCCCGAATCCGCTGGTCGCCGCCCGAGCAGAACGCCTGCCCGCCGGTGCCCGTCAGGATGACCACGCCAACGTTCGGATCCTCGCGGGCGTCCGCGAAGGCGTCCTGCAGGTCGAAGAGGGTCTGGGGCCGGAAGGCGTTGTGAACCTCGGGCCGATTGATGGCGATCTTCGCGATGCCCTCGCCTTTGAAATACTCGATGTCCGTGTAGGCCTTGGCACGGACAAAGTCGACCGCTTGGGCCTCTTTCGAGCTGTCCTCTGACATCTGAACACTCCTTTCGTTCTCAACCGGTCGCTTTAGAGTTTCAGGTTCGTAAGTGCCGTGATCGCGGCCGTGTGGGCGTCCTTGTGACGGACCTCGTCGTATCGACGATCGACGCGGCACTCGATGACCGTGACCCCGAAGCGTGTGTCCGCATAGGCCGCTCGCAGGGCCGATGCGAGCGAGGTCCGATCCGTGACGCCGACGTGCGACGCGCCACAGGCTCTCGCGGTCGCCTCGATGTCGACTTGGGGCGGCGTGAGGAAGAATCGCTCGAACGCGCTCGGGTGCCGACTGATCCCCAGGTGCCCGAAGATCGCGCCCCCTCCGTTGTTCACGACGACGAGGACGAGGCGGATCTCGAGGCCTCGGGTGGCGGCCAAGCTGCCGAGGTCGTGCTGATAGGCCACGTCGCCGAGCAGGACCGTCACGGTCGAGCCCCCCAGCGCCAAGGACTCCCCGAGCGACGAGGCGATGGTGCCGTCAATCCCGTTGGTGCCCCGGTGCGCGAAGACGCGGCGTCCGATGGGCGCCCGCCCCGTGAAGTGGTCGAAGTCCCGGATCGGCATGCTGCTCGCCAGATGAACGGGCCGAGCCCCGAGCTCCGAGTCAAGCGTGCTCACGACCGCGCCGCTCCAGAAGCCCTCGTCACAGGCGGCGTCGAGCGTCGTGCGGGCGGTCTCCTCGGCCAGCTGCCAAGCGGCGATGAAGTCGGAGGCGGGGGGGGCTTCGCACAGCGCGTCGAGCATGGCCGTGAGTGCAACATCGACGTGGCCCGACGCGGTCCGGCCGGGGTCCTGGCTTTCATGATGACGCCCCAGGAGGATCTTCATCGGCCCATCGGTTCGACTGAGGAAGTCCTGTGCTTGACGTGAGGCCGGGACCGCCCCGGCGCAAAGGATGAGGTCGGGCTTCAGCCTCGACATGAGGGACGGCACGCGGAGGATCACGTCATACGCAGAGATGCACGTGCTCAAGGCTCGGAGGTTCGAGGCGGCGTCCGCGAGCACGGCCCAACCCGCGGGAGCGGGGCCTGCCACTAGGGCCGCGCGCGCGCCGGCGACGACGAGGGTCCTTTGGGGCAGCTCCCGAAGTCCGATGACCTCCAGGAGCGCGGCTCGGATCGCCGGTCGATCGATGAAAGGTTGGCCATCGGGGAGACCGCTTCTGTGTGCCGAGGCTTCGAAGAGACCGGCTCCAACCTCCTCGGACCAGAGCGGCTCCCGGAAGGCGAAGTCGAGGTGAATGGGTCCGGGCACTTTGAAGGCGTGCACCTCAAGCTCCTTCAGCTTCGGGAGCGCGTCGCTCTCGGGCGGCCCGAAGGCGAACCGGGCGCGGACATAAGGCGCGTAGAGCGAGGCCTGATCGATGGTCTGGGGCGCGCCGCAGCCGTGCAGCTCCGGGGGCCGATTGGCGGTGCAGACGACGAGAGGCACCTCGGCGTAGGAGGCCTCGATGACCGCGGGCAAGTAGTGCGCGCCCGCCGTGCCCGAGGTGCACAGCAAGGCCGCCCGACACCCTGCCACGGTTGAGCCGAGTGCCACGAAGGCCGCCACGCGCTCGTCGAGGACGACGGAGACCTTGACCCCGGTGTCGGACTCGGCCTTGGCGATGGCCAGCGTGATCGGCGTGCTTCGGGAGCCCGGCGAGACGACGAAGTGTTTGACGCCCGCATCGAGCAACGACCGCACGATGTGGGCCGCCCACAGGGCATTGACGGCTGCGACAGCGGTCACGAAAGAACCTCGGAGAGCGTGCGTAACTTCAGCTCGGTCTCTTGCCACTCAGCGTGTGGATCGGAGGCTTCGACGAGGCCCGCGCCCGCGAAGAGAAACGCCTCCGAGCCCCGGATCAACGCGGACCGAATCGCGACCGCGAAGACCCCGTCTCCGTTGGCGTCCACGTACCCGACCGGGCCCGCATAATAACCCCGCTCCAAGCCCTCATGCTCGCGAAGGAAGCTCAGCGCCGCCGCCCGTGGATGCCCCCCGACGGCAGGGGTGGGGTGCAGGGTCGCGAGCACGTCCTTGGCGGTCACACCGCTTCGCAGACGGGCCACGATGGGCGTACGCAGGTGCACGAGCCCCGTCAGCACCCGCAGCTCGGGCGTGGCGGGCAGACGAACTTCGGTGCAGATCGGGTGCAGCGCTTCGAGAAGCGCGTCGACGACGAACGCATGCTCGGCCCGGTCTTTTTCACGCGAGAGCAGCACCTCGAGCGGCGTGCCAGGGGCGGCCGTCCCCGCCAGCGCCTCGGTGTGGAGCCGCCCATCGCGGACCCGAAGCAGCGTCTCGGGCGTCGCTCCAAGGAAGACGTCTCCCCCCCGCGTGGCCGCAAAGACAAACGCCTGGGGGTGGGCCTCACGGAGAGCGGTGAGCGACCGCAGGAGGTTGAAGCCCGCGCCTCCGGGGGCCTCACGTCGCGCGACCCGGGCGAGCACGACCTTGTCCAGATGACCGGACCCGACGGCCCTCCTCGCGACATCGACCCGGTCGAGATAGTCGGCCTCGGTCGTCTCGGTGGGCAGCGCCCAGGACCAGAGGGGGCAAGCGCCCGCGGCTAGATCTTCGGCCGCGGTGGGGTCCTTGACCGCCGCCTCGACCTCCAAAATCAAGCCTGAGGCCCCCTGTAAACGGGCCGCACAGAAGCTGAAGTCATGCAGCCCGAAGAACGACCCGAGCGTGACCCGAAACCCGTCGTCGTGCGCCGCTTCACCCAGCGCCGTGAACGCTCCTTTGCCCAAGGCGTGCGGGTCGTCGAAGTAGAGCGCCGACTCCCCGGTGGACGCCGCCTCGACGAAGGCCCGAACAGCCTGCGAAGGCTTAGGCGAATCGGCGGCGATGTCGGACTTGTTCACAAGTTGAAGAACAACATCTTTCAGAACATTTTTCAACCGTTGCATCGACAGAGCGTGGGTCGTGGCCCTATCGTCCGACTCAGACCGATGCGAGTTCTCACCACACTGAAGTCACCGCAGGCCGCGATCGCCGAGTCGATCGGCGAGGAGTCGGCCCGTCGCGAGCCGCACGATCCGCTGGGCCGCAGCGTCCTTCAGGTCGGCCAGGCGGCGGGTTCATTCATCGAATACTGGGGCTTCAAGGCCATCCACGGCCGCATCTGGACCGTGCTCGCGCTGCACATCGAGCCGCTCTCCCAGACGGAGATCTGTGAGCTGCTCGGCGTCAGTCGAAGCGCGGTGTCGACGGCCATGGCGGAGCTCGTGGAGTTCGGGCTCGTCCGCCCCGTGGACGGCCACCGGAACGCGCCCTATGAGGCCGTCATCGACATCTGGCCGGCGGTGGCCGAGGTCCTGCGCTCCCGCGAGTGGATGCTGCTGGAGAGCGCGCGGGTCGCCCTCGAGGCGGCGATCGAGGAGGTCGAGATCGCCGCCACGGGACGGGGCGCCGCCGTGTGGAACCTCGATCGCCTCAAGATGCTCCAAGGCATGACGGAGATGGCACAGAGCCTCGTCAAACTGCTGATGGGCCTCCGCCTGCCGCGTACACCCGAAGGCTTCGGCGGCTGGTTGGGCATGGCCGGTAAGGTCGTCTCCCGCTTCCGGGGCGGCCGCTAAATCAGGCGCGGGCCATGCGCCTCAGGACCGTGTGGAGCACGCCGCCGTTGCGGTAGTACTCAATCTCCACCGGCGTATCGATCCGGCAGGTGGTCGTGAACGTGGACACCGAGCCGTCCAGCCGCGTGACGCGCACCTTCAGGCTCTGCCTCGGCTGAAGGTCGTCGGTCAGCTCGACGTCGAAGGTCTCGTGCCCGGTCAACCCCAAGGAGACGCGGCCCTCACCGGCCTCGAAGACGAGGGGCAAGACCCCCATGCCCACGAGGTTCGAACGGTGAATGCGCTCGAAGCTCTCGGCGATCACGATACGCACGCCCAAGAGGAAGGTCCCCTTCGCCGCCCAGTCGCGGCTGGAGCCCATGCCGTAGTCGACGCCCGCGAGGATGACGAGCGGCACGCCGGTGTTCTTGTAGGCCATCGCCGCGTCGTAAATGGAGACGACCTCGCCGGAAGCGGGCACGACCTCGAGACCCTGCGCCTGTTCGGAGCTCAGCGTCGGCCCAAGGTAGGTCGTCACGCCCCCCTCGGTGCCCGGCGCGAGCTCGTTCTTGATGCGGATGTTCGCCAGCGTGCCGCGGGTCATCACGCGGTCATTGCCGCGGCGGGCGCCGTATTGATTAAAGTCCGCAGGCGCGACCCCGTTGGCCAGGAGGTAACGACCGGCGGGGCTGGCCTTGGCGATGTTGCCCGCGGGGCTGATGTGGTCGGTCGTCACGGAGTTGCCGAGCTTGGCCAGGACCCGCGCCCCCCGAATCGAGGCGATCGGCTCCGGGTCTTTGGCCATGCCGACGAAGAACGGCGGCTCCTGCACATAGGTCGAGTCGACGTCCCAGGCGTAGACATCGCTCCCGGTCACCGCGATGGCCTGCCACTCGGGCGGCCCGTCGAGGGACGCGTACCGTCGCTGGTAGTGATCCTTGGAGACCACCCGCTCCCTTACGGCTTGAATCTCCGCCTCCGAAGGCCAGATGTCCTTGAGGTAGACGTCGTTCCCGTCTTTGCCTTGGCCGATGGGGTCCCGCTCGAGATCGATGTCCACGGTGCCCGCGATGGCGTAGGCGACGCAAAGCGGCGGGGAGCCTAAGTAGCTGGGCTTGACGAGCGGGTTGACGCGCCCTTCGAAGTTGCGGTTGCCGGAGATGACGGCGGCCACGGCGAGGTTGCCGCGTCGCACGGCCTCCTCGACCTCGGGGATGAGCGGACCGGAGTTCCCGATGCAGGTCGTGCAGCCGTAGCCCACGGTATTGAAGCCCAGCGCGTCGAGGTCGGCCGTGAGATCGGCGGCGTCGAGGTAGTCGGTGACCACGCGAGAGCCGGGCGCCATTGAGGTCTTGCACCAGGGCTTGCGATTGAGGCCAAACGCCCTCGCCTTGCGTGCGAGCAGCCCCGCCGCGATGAGCACGTTGGGGTTGCTGGTGTTCGTGCACGAGGTGATCGCCGTGAGCACCACATCGCCGTCGCGGAGCGTCCGCTTGACGCCGTCGAGCTCATACTCGACCGACGTGGCCCCCTCCGGCTTGCCATAGGTCTTGCCGAGCTCGAGGTTCCACGTCCCCTTCATGTCGCTCAGCAGGACGCGGTCCTGAGGGCGCGCCGGGCCAGCGAGGCAGGGCTGCACGGTCCCCATGTCCAGCTCGACGACCTCGCTGTAGACGATGGGGCGGCTGTCATCCCGCCAGAGGCCCTGCAGCTTCGCGTACTTCTCGACGGCGTCGATGAGCTCCGGCGCGCGGCCCGAGGACTCGAGGTAACGCAAGGTCTGCTCGTCGATGGGGAAAAACCCGCAGGTCGCGCCGTACTCCGGGGCCATGTTGGCGATGGTCGCGCGGTTCTCGACGGACATCTCCGCGAGGCCCGGTCCGAAGAACTCCACGAACTTCTCGACGACCCCCTTCTTCCGGAGGATCTGCGTGACCGTGAGCACGAGATCGGTCGCCGTCGTGCCCTCACGCAGCTTGCCGCTGAGCTTGAAGCCGACGACCTTCGGCAGGAGCATATAGATGGGCTGGCCGAGCATGACGGCCTCAGCCTCGATGCCGCCGACGCCCCAGCCCAAGACCCCCAAGCCGTTGATCATGGTCGTGTGCGAGTCCGTCCCGACCACCGAGTCGGGGTAAGCGAGGGTGAGGCCAGCAGCGGTCTTGCGGAGCACGACGTCGGCGAGGTGCTCGAGGTTGACCTGGTGCACGATGCCCGTGGCCGGTGGCACGACCCGGAAGTTGCGAAACGCCTTTTGGCCCCACTTGAGGAACGCATAACGCTCGCCATTGCGCTCGAACTCAAGCTGCGCGTTCTGCGCGAGCGCGGCCTCGGTCCCGAAGTGGTCGACCTGCACCGAGTGGTCGATGACCAGATCACAGGGCACGAGCGGGTTGACCTTCGACGTGTCCCCGCCGAGCCGCGACATGGCGCTCCTCAACGCGGCGAGATCGACGACGGCCGGCACGCCCGTGAAGTCCTGAAGGACGACGCGGCCAGGGAGAAAGGGGATCTCCCCATCACCGGGTTCCTGAGCGTTGTACGCGGCGACCGCCTTGACGTGTTCCTCGGTGACCGCGAAGCCGTCGACGTTCCGCAGAACGGCCTCGAGCAGGACCTTTATCGAGTAGGGCAGGCGGTTGATGTCCCCCAGGCCGAGCTCGGACAGACGGTCGAGGCGGTAGACGGTGACCGGACCCAAGCCGGTGTCGAGGGTCGAAGTGGCGCGAAAGGGGTCGTGGTCGGACATGGCTGCGCTCCATAGGATCGTCAAGGCCCAGCGGGGGCCGATTTCGGGCGCAAACGCTACGCCGGGGCCGACGAACGGTCAACGCGCATCAACGGAAAATGGGGAAAATGGGAGGGTCGATGGGACTTCAAATTGGCCGACACGAAAGGAAGTTCACTCACTTACTTGCGCCTAGAGCCAAGCCGATAAAAACTGCCCTCGTGTATAGCGCGTCCACCTTGAGGAGAGTCCGACCATGAGCCACGCCCGCTGCAACCTTGCGGCGAGGACCACCCCGGCGAAGCTGAAAGAAGCAGCCTTCGCTGCGATGAAGCACGTCAGCGCGTCCAGCCAGCCCTCGCAGTCCTTTGAAACCTTTGACGCTGCGTTGGACTTTCTCCAGCCCCTGATCGAAGACCTCGGTGGCAAGGTCGGGTCCGATGCTTGGTATATGCACCAAGTGAAGGACTGGGCGGTGCTCGGTGATCTGACGGTGCTCCTCCATCGAAGCCCCGAGGCGCTCGCGGCGTTGAGCGCGCAGCTGCCCGGCGAACTCGTGGTCTGCGTCTTCGATCCCAACTTCGACTTCGCGTACTTCGCGTCGTACATCGGCGGGCAGATGAAGCGGCAGCTCACCCTCGAGGACGGCGAATACGAGGCGCGTGGTTTGCCCGTCGCGGCCGAACGCGGGCGTCCGATGGTCGACTTCAGCGCCGAGGAGTCCGAGCGCATCTGGATGAGCTACGGTCTACCGACCTTCGAGTACAATCCCGAAGACGGGCCGTTTGAGTGCATCGCCCTCGACCGGATCGACTGAGCCTCTACTTCTTTTCGGGCCGCTTCCACCGATGCTGCCAGGTCACGACGAGCTGACCCGGCGCGCCCTCTGAGCTCAGCGTGAGGCGCTCACTTTCGGCCTTGAGCTCGAGCAAGTGGGGTTTGTCCTTGGGGCTCTCCCATCCGGTCTCGATCAGCTTCTCGCGCAGAGACTCGCGGGCAGCATTCAGGGCTGCGGGATCGCCGACGAACGCCAGGGCGTAGCGGTCGACATCCGTGTCGCGGCTCCCCGGCAACGTCGTGTGATAGGAGCCGCGCTCGAACCCGCGAAACTTGAACGCGGACAACGCAGTCGAGATGGCGGTCAGGACCTTGGGGAGCTCGTCGGGCAGCTTGGCCTGTGCCTGAGTCGGCTGTCTCAAGCTGAGCTCGACGCGGCGGGGACGACCGGATTGCCCCGAGTGGAGGAACGTCACGGCCCGCCCGTCGGCGTGCGAGTAAAGACGCGTCGTCTTCTCGGCTGGCCCCTCCCGAAACGCGCTCTTCGCGAGGGTCTTCTCGACGGCGGCGTCAATCTCCTCTCCCGACAAGAGCGAGATGAACGTCACCTTCTCCCATTTTATACCCTGGACCGGCTTGAGCTTCTCCATGCCGAGCGCCTCTTCGCGCCGGATCGCCTTGGCACCGGGGACGGGCATGGGCCTCAGGAGTGAAGCGAGGCCAGGCGGCGTGAGGAGGTCGGTCTGCCGGTCGAACTCGGCAAGGGCGAACCCGCGCAAGGCCGAGAGCGCGGCCCCCTGCATCTGAGCGGATGGCGGGAGCGGGGACAACCCCTTGGGGAGGCCGAGCTCATCGACGCCCTTGGGCACCGGCGTGGAGACCGGCGACGGCGTCGAGACGGGCACCGGCGTGGAGACCGGCGACGGCGTGGAGACCGGCGTCGGCGAAGTGCAGGCTGGAAAGGTCAAGGTGATTGACCATAGGAGCGTCGAGCGGGCCTTGCTGTGCATGGTCTCGATCTGCCACGGACCGCAGCGTCTTGTCACGCCGTTGGCAGTCGAACAGAGTGCGCCGTCATGAGGAAGCTGCTCGTTCTCGACGTCGTCGGCCTTACGCCGGCGTTGATCCCCTTTACGCCTCGCCTCGCCGCCCTGGGCGACGCCGGTCACCGGGCCACCTTAGGCACGGTCTTGCCGGCCGTGACCTGCTCGGCCCAAGCGACGATGCTGACCGGTCGCCTGCCCCGGGAGCACGGGATCGTCGCCAACGGCTGGCTGTTCCGCGAGCTGTCGGAGGTCTGGCTCTGGCGGCAGTCCAATCACCTCGTCGGCTGCGAAGAGGAGAAGATCTGGAACGAGGGACGACGCCGCTTCGGCCCCGACTTCACGGTCGCCAAGATGTTCTTTTGGTTTAATATGTACGCCGCCGTGGACTGGTCGGTCACGCCCCGACCCGTCTATCCCGCGGACGGACGCAAGGTGCCGAGCATCTACGCGGAGCCCCCGGAGTTGAAGCCGTCCCTCACCGACGCGCTCGGGGCCTTCCCCCTCTTCAACTTCTGGGGTCCGACGGCGGATCTCCGGTCGTCGAAGTGGATCGCCGACGCCACTCGCCGGGTCATGGAGGAGAAGCGGCCGACGTTGACGCTGTGTTACCTGCCGCACCTCGACTACGACCTTCAGCGGTATGGCCCCGACAGCCCCGAAGCCCGTCGCGCCTGTGCGGACATCGACCGCGTCGCCGGCGACCTCGCGGACTGGGCACTCGGAGAGGGTCATGCTGTCGTCGCGCTCAGTGAATACGGCATCACCAAGGTCAACGACGCGGTCCACATCAACCGCATCCTCCGCGACGCCGGGCTCCTGCGTACGCAGACCGTGGACCTCGGCTGGGAGCTCTTGGATCCAGGCGCGAGCTTGGCCTTCGCCGTCGCTGATCATCAGATCGCGCACGTCTACGTTCGGGATCCCTCCCGCGTCGCCGCCGTCAAGGCCCTACTTCAAGGTCAAGACGGCATCGAGGCCGTGCTCGATCGTGAAGCACAGGCCGCCGTGGGGCTTGATCACGCGCGCAGCGGAGAGCTCGTCGCGATCGCCGCGCCTGACCGCTGGTTCACCTACTACTACTGGCAAGACGAGACCCGGAGACCCGACTTCGCGAACACGGTCGACATCCATCGCAAGCCTGGCTACGACCCGCTCGAGCTGCTCGTCGACCCCAAGCTCAGTCTGCCGAAGCTGCGAATCGCGCTGACGCTGCTCAAGAAAATGGTCGGCTTTCGGTACTATATGAACGTCATCGGCCTGGACGCGACGACCATTCGCGGCAGCCACGGTCGCCTGCCGGACCGCCGAGACGACGGCCCGGTCTTCCTCTCGAGT
>SHZC01000053.1 GCA_009692505.1 Myxococcales bacterium | reverse complement strand
GCGTTCTCCACCCCGCCGCCCGCCTCTGACGGATCGATCGAGGTCTTCCTTCAAGTGGGCACCGGCGCGCGCCGCTTCGAGGCCATCGAGAACGGCGGCGACGTGGGCATCGTCCAGGGCCCGCAAGGCGGCTTCCACGTTTGGGGCGGGCTGCGCGCCGATGGCTTCGACCCCGGCGCCCAGGTTCGCCTCGACTTCGAGCTCGTCCAGAGCGGATCGGTCGTGGCCCGGGCGACCTACTACGACGCCCTGGAGCGCACCGAGGCCGAAGGCCCCTTCGAGTACGCGGCCGTCGCCGTCGTGATTGAGAAAGTTGAACCCCGCTCCGTCGCCGATCTCCCGGCGACGCTGCGACTGTCCCTGACCACGGAGGACGGTCACGTCCTCGAAGATGAAATTGAGGTCATCCCACGATGTTGCGAACTCTGAAGTGGACGTCGGCGGTGGCCGTGCTCGCCGTCTCGGTGCTCGGCTGTGAGGGCGAGGCTGATCCGAAGGTCGAGGGCGCGGGCGGCGGGATGCCCGATTCGTCCGTCAACGGTAGCGCAGGTGGCGCGGGCGGGGCCCAAGGCGGCCTCACGATGGACGCCGGTCTTGATGACTCCGGTCGGGCAGTTGCCGACCAGGCCGACATGGCCACCGTCCCTCCCGGCGAGTGCCCACCCGTAGCCGATCAGCCCTGCGAGGGCGACGATCCGGACCTCCGCCCCGGCCGCCTCAACGAGCACACGGCGGTCTACGACGACGCCCGCCGCGAGATGCTCATCTTCGGTGGCAACAGCGCGATCCCGGAGAACTGCGGCTTCCCCGATTACACCTTCAGCGCGGACCTGTGGATCTACCGCGACTTCGAGGACGGCTGCCCCCACTTCACGCGTGTGGAAGGCGGCGGACCGAGCGCCCGAGGTCGACACGCGGCGGCCTTCGGGGAGTCGGCGATGTTCATCTACGGAGGGCGCTCCAAGACCCGGGGCACCTCGCGGCTCGAGACGGATCTCTGGCGGTTCGACACGTCGACCCGGACCTACGAGGAGCTCGCCGCCGACGGTGGCCCCGACGGTCGGATGAACTCCGCGATGGTCTTTGACGAGCCGCGACGGAGCCTCTGGCTCTTCGGCGGCAACGCGAGCTCGAGCGCGGCGATGGTGAACCTTCAGAATGACGACCTCTGGCGCTACGACCTGCAGACGATGGCTTGGGAGGAGGTCCGAACGACGAACGACGGGCCTCCGAGGCGCCTCTTTCATAGCCTCGCTTTGGACGGCGCGCGCGATCGGCTGCTCGTCTTCGGGGGCGCGGATGAGTCGTTGTTCAGCAATAACGCCCGCTACTTCAGCGACCTCTGGGCCCTGGACCTCACGACCCTGACCTGGAAGATGTTAAGCGAAGCGGGTGAGATCGGCATGGAGGGCCGCTTCTGGAGCACGCTCGTGCACGATGAGGCCACCGACCGCTACCTCGTCTTCGGCGGCCACGACGATCAGACGCTCGGCAACCGCAATGACACCTGGCTCTACGACCCGAACCTCGAGACCTGGACCCGTCTCGCGGAGGGCGACACATTTAACGCCCCGGCGAACGGCCTCTGCGACTTCCCGATCGACTTCACAAACGTCGATCGAGCACAGCCTGAGCGACGCAACGCCCACAGCCTCGTCTACGCGCCGTCGTGTGGTCACGCCTTGATGTTCGGCGGCAAGACGGACTGCGGGGCCATCGACGATGTCTGGCAATTCGCCGGGGAGGCCTGGAAGAACGTCGTGCCCGCCGATGAGGGTGAAGCCTGCTTGCGGTTCCGAGGCAACCCCGACAACTGCGCGAACCTCTGCTTTTAGTCGGGCTGGCTCTTCTTCGATTTCCGAGGCCCGCGTTTGGGCCCTGGCGTCGGTCGATCCTCCGGCGACTTCTCGAACGTCGAGAACCCCACCTTCGGGCTCGGCGTCCGCCACTTGAGCATGTGGCCCGCGCTCTTGATTCGCCGCGCCTCGAGGAATCGCTGGAAGTTCAGCCCCGGCTGGACGTTGTAGTGATAGGTCGCGTCCGCTCGGCCATAAATCTTTCCCCATCCGAGGGTGCGGATCACGACTGAGCGGTCATTCATCGGCAGGGCCAGGATGTTCGCGCGGTACTGGGGCGTGAAGTCGAAGTACTGCTCGGCGTTGGAGGGGTAATAAGCCCCGACATGAAGGCCGAGCGACTTCAGCGCGCGCCCGATCGCCTTGACCGTGGCTCCCGCTGTGAGGTCGCCACGGACGGCAAAGACCCGGCGGGAAGCGAAGAGAGCCTTGACGTGGAGGTACTGAGCCGGGTCGTCGAAGAGGCTGCTGCGCCCGACAGACGCCAGGTGAAGCTTGACCCTCAGGAGTCGATTCGACACGGCGTGTCGGGCCGTCTTGTACGCCCGAAGCGCCGCGCGCCTCTGACGCCCCTCGCCGTAGGTCGCCTCGATGGCCGAGCGGCTCGAGTCGACGTTCTCGGGCTGCCAGAAAGCCAGGAAGGCCGAGACATCAGCGGCGCCGGCGAAGGCGACAGCGTAGACGCGATGCAGATCGACGATGGCCTGATCGAAGTCCATGAGGATGAGCACCTCGGCGCGTGCCCATGCCGCGAAGAGGAAGTTCTGGTCGGTGCCGACGCCGAGCAGGACCCCGCCCCGCCCTTCGAGGTGTGGGGCGAAGAGCTCGAGCGCGTTCTCGTTGCTCACCCAGTAGTGACTATTCCGAGTGAGCGACTCGGGCTCGGGATCTGCGGGCAGCGCGGAGAATTCGGCGACCGCGGCGTCGCTCAGGGGGTCGAGCTCCGCATGAGCGGTTGACCAGAACGTGGACAGCGCCAGGAACAAGACCGCAGGCGCAGGCATCCGTCGCATGGCCGCGTCTTACTGCTGGAGCGTGCCGGTGGCGTGCACGATGACCTGCGTGGTCGCCGCCGGAATCGCCGCGTCCTCGTCCCGCAGGGTGAGCGTGATGTCGAACGGGCCATCGAGCGCGAAGGCGTCGACCGTCGCCGCCCGGATCCGCAAGTTGACGTTCGCCATGTCGCGAACCAGCTCCGCGCGCAGCCCAACCACATCGGCGACGTCGCGGCCCGGCAGGAAGTCGGTGACGAAGTCGTTGAGCTCGAGGACGTAGACCGCGCCCTGATGAACGAAGACGAACTCGAGGTCACCCGGCGTCCCATCGCGTTTGGTCCCGACCGCCACCCAGGCGTCGGCGGCGTCGACGTGAATGTTCACGCCGTCCGCGATGCCCTGGTAGTCCACGGTGGCCTGAGAGCCGAAGGCGGTCAGCCCGTCGTCGTTATCGGAGATGCAGGCGTAGATGCCGTTGCAGTTCAAGGTACGACCGGCCTCCTCGCAGACTCCGGCCGCCCGTTGGTAGGTCGCAGGGTGCACGTTGCCGCTCGCGCCGCTGACGATGGACGTGCAGTTCGCCACGCAGGTCTCGCGCCGGGCGAAGTGCCCAGGACAGTCGGCCTCGAAGCCCAGACACAAAGCGTCGCAGTCGAGCCCAACCGGAGGCGCAGGCTCGCCGCCCATCGGCATGCCACCCATCGGCATGCCACCCGGCATCGGTTGGCCCCCCGCTCCGCCAGACGGAGGTGAGCCACCCGGCGCGGGCTCGCCACCCATGCCACCGGGCACAGGAACGCCGCCGTTGCCACCGGGCACAGGAACGCCGCCGTTGCCACCCGGCGCAGGCTCCCCTCCCGAAGCGGGGACTCCGCCCATGCCGCCGGGTACCGGGTCGCCGCCAGCGGGTCCGCCTCCGGAGCCCGCCATGTTCGGTGTGCCGCCGCTCCCGCCCGCGGGTCCGGCGTCGACCTGAAGAGCGGGCTTGTCACCGCCACCGCCGCAAGCCGAGAGCAAGGACACAGCAAAGGCAAACATCGACAGTCTCAACATGGGCGACTCACTCCTCTTTATCCATTCGCGCGATTTCGGCAGTATTCGACACTACGAGGCCCCCACGTTGCAACTCGCTGCGGGGTCGCGTCGCGCGCGTGAAGTCCACGACTCGGCTTGCGTCCGGCGTTGCCCCTGCGACACCCTGCGCGCCATGTCCAACCCGAATGCCATCGTCCACATCCAAGACGCCCACAAGGTCTACCCGCTCGGCCACACTGAGGTCGTCGCGCTGCGGGGCATCAACCTCACGATTGAGCGCGGTGAGTTCGCCGCCATCGCCGGTCCCTCCGGCAGCGGCAAGACCACCTTGCTCAATCTTATCGGCTGCGTCGACGTCGCCACCCGCGGCGAGGTCATCGTCTGCGGTCAAGCCACCCAGACCCTGAGCGACACCGTCCTCACGCGCCTCAGGCTCTTGAAGCTCGGCTTCATCTTCCAGAGCTTCAACCTCGTCTCCGTGCTCGACGTCTTTCAAAACGTCGAGTTTCCGCTCCTGCTCCAGGGCAAGCTGTCGAAGGCCGAGCGCAAGGTCCTCGTCGAGTCGATCATCGAGAAGGTCGGGCTGACCGGACAACGCGGGCAGCGTCCGGCGCAGCTCTCGGGCGGGCAACGGCAGCGCGTCGCTGTCGCCCGCGCGCTCGTCACGCGACCCGAACTGGTCCTGGCCGACGAGCCCACCGCGAACCTCGACTCCGAGACCGGCGAGCGAATCATCGACCTCATGCGCGACTTGAACCACGCCGAGGGCACGACGTTCATCTTCTCGACGCACGACCCCAAGATCATGGAGCGCGCCGACCGCCTCGTTCACATCGCGGACGGGCGCATCGTCGAGTCGACCCGATGAACGATAAGTGGACGCTGCTCTGGCAGATCGCGCTTCGGAACCTGCGGGCGCATCGGCGCAAGAGCCTCATCGTGGGCTTCATCCTCTTCCTCGCCACGGGCATCATCGTCTTCTTTGGCGCGCTCGTGGACGCGGTCGACGCGGGCATGACCCGGAGCGTGACCCAAAGCGCGGCCGGTCACCTGCAGATCCACTCGGCCGACGCCAAGGACAAGCTGGCCCTCTACGGCGACGAGTTCGCCTCGATGCCCGACATCGGCCTCATGCTGGACTTCGCCGCCGTAGCCAAGGTCGTCCGCGCCGTGCCGAACGTGAAGGCCATCGTGCCGATGGGCATCGACTTCGCCATGTCCTCACAGGGAAACGAGATGGACCGCTGGCTGGCGTCCCTGCGGCAAGCGGTACGGGATGGGGACGAACCGAAGATCGTCGAGCGTCGGGACCACGTCCGGGCGGTCGTCAAGCGGATGTACGATGAGCTGTCCGGCGCCAAAGAAATGGTCTCGGCCGGGGGTGACTTCGTCAAGCAGCTTGCCGATGCCAAACGCGCCACCGAGCCCGAGTTCTGGAACACCTTCGACGCGGACCGTCTGGCGGCATTGGAGTTCCTGGAGAACAAGATCTCGCCCCTGGAGACTCATCTCTCCGACGCCTGGGTGCAGTTCCTGGGGACCGATCTCGACGCCTTCGAGGCGAACTTCGATCGGTTCAAGCTCGTCGAGGGCACGCGGGTGCCGAAGGGCAAACGTGGCTTCTTGTTCAACCACGGGTTCTACGAGGAGTACCTCAAACACCGCGTGGCTCGCGTGCTCGACGCGCTGAAGCGGCATCGTGATGAGGGTCACTCCATCGACGACGACGCCGAGGCGCGGGGCAAGCGGGACCGCCTCGTCGGCCAGTATCGCCGCGTCCTCTATCAGCTCGACCTCGCCGCCGGTGTGAAGCTCGAGGCGGAGCTGCGAACCTATCTGGCCCAAAACGAGGCGGATCTGCCAACGCTGCTCCAAGAGCTCTTGAAGGTGAACGACTCGAACTTCGACGAGCGGTACGCCTGGTTCTACGAGCACATCGCCCCGCACATCGAGCTCTACCCGGTGAAGATCGGCGACGTCATCCCACTCCAAGCCTATACGCGCTCGGGCTACTCCAAGTCCGTCAACGTCAAGGTCTACGGCACCTATACATTCGAGGGGCTGGAGAAGAGCGATATCGGCAAGGCCTTCAACCTCGTGGATCTCATCACCTTTCGCGAGCTGTACGCGCTCATGACGCCCGAGCGCATGGCCGAGGTGCAGGCGCTCCGAGAGAAGTCCGGCATCAAGGATGTGAAGCGGGAGGGCGCCGAGGCGGAGCTCTTCGGCGGCGGCGATACGGAGCTCGAGAAGACCGTCGTTGCGCGAGGATTCGACGAGTTCGGCGAGGGCGGCATTGGCAAGATCTCGCGGTCCGACGCCGAGGAGGGCTTTGACCCCGCCGAGCTCGAGCGGGGCGTGGCCATCAACGCCGCCGTGCTGCTCCACGACGCCTCGACCGAGGCGCAGGCGACCGCGCTCTTGGCGATTGAGGCCGCCACCAAAGCCGCCGATCTCAACGTGAAGGTCGTCGGCTGGCAAGAGGCCGCGGGCATGGTCGGGCAGCTCGCCGTCGTGGCCCGCCTCATCCTCTACGTGATCGTCTTCCTGCTCCTGCTCGTGGCCGTGGTCGTCATCAACAACTCCATGGTCATCGCGACGATGGAGCGCGTGAAGGAGATCGGGACCATGCGGGCCATCGGCGCGAGCCGCCGCTATATCGCCTCGCTCTTCGTCATCGAGACGTTCGTGCTCGGGCTCGTGGCCGGAGGGCTCGGAGTCGTCGGCGGCGTGACCGGGATCGTCTTTTGGCAGGCGGTCGGGCTGCCCGCGCAGAACGCGTTTATGACCTTCCTATTCAGCGGGCCTCGCCTCCACCCGGACGTCAGCCTCACGCACATCCTCGTGGCGCTCACGCTGACCATGTTCTTCGCCTTGCTGTCGACCCTGTATCCAGCGTGGCTGGCCTCCCGGATCCGACCCGTGACCGCCATGGCGGAGGACGGCTGAGCCGTGACCACTCTCCTCATCGCGCTGCGGAATCTGATTCAAGGCGGTCGGCGCACCGTCCTCCTGGCGTTCGCGCTCGTGCTCGTCACCTTCCTCCTCATCATGCTCGACGGCATCTCGGCGGGCCTTGAGGCGACCATGATCCGGTCGGCGACCACGCTGTCGAGCGGGCACGTCAACATCGGGGGCTTCTACAAGGTCACCGCCGGGCAGGCCTCGCCCGTCGTCACGGAGATCCCCAAGCTTCGCGCGCTCGTCGCCGAGAAAGTCGAGGGCGTGGACTTCGTGATTGATCGCGCTCGCGGCTGGGCCCGCGTGGTCAGCGAGACGCACTCCATCTGGGGGGCGCTGTCCGGCATCGACATCGATGAGGAGCGGGGTCTGAAGGACGTCGTTGAGCTCCTCGAAGGCGATTTTGACGCCCTGAGGGCCGACGGGACGGTGATGCTCTTCACCGGGCAGGCCAAGCGCATCAACGCCAAGCTCGGGGATACGTTGACGCTGTCGGCCCCCACGATGGGGGGCGTGAACAACACCGTGGACGTGCGCGTGGTGGCGATCGCCCGAGACGTCGGGTTCCTGAGCGCGATCAACATCTTCATGCCCAAGAATACGGTCAGGCAGCTTTACCAAATGCGCGACGACGCCTCGGGCGCGGTCCACATCTATCTCAAAGACGAGTCGCGAGCCGCCGAGGTGAGCGAGGCGCTGCGGCCCGAGCTCGCCGCTCTGGATTTTCGCCTCATGGACGTCGACCCCCGCCCGTTCTGGATGAAGTTCGAGACCGCGGCGGGCGAAGACTGGACCGGCCAGAAGCTCGACCTCACGACTTGGCGCGAGGAGGTCTCGTTTCTCCTGTGGATCCTCACCGGCTTCGCCACGCTGCGCTGGCTGTTGATGACCGTGATCTTCGTGGTCATCGTGGTCGGGATCATGAACACGCTCTACATCTCCATTCGCGAGCGCACCCGCGAGATCGGGACCCTGCGCGCGATCGGCATGACGCGGTGGGGCGTGAGGCGGCTGTTCCTGGCCGAGGCCATCCTGCTCGGCATCGGGGCGGGGGGCATCGGCGCGCTGCTCGGCGTCGCCACCTCTCTGCTCGTCAACGCCGCTCGCATCCACATCCCAATGGAGGCCATGCAGGCGATCATGATGACCGATGTCGTTCACTTGGAAGTTCGCGGGCCCGACGTCGCGTTATCGATCCTGATAATTACAGTGGTCACGGCGATCGCCGCGCTCCTGCCCGCCAACCTCGCCGCGCGCCTCCGACCCGCGGGCGCCATTCACCACATCGGATGAACGCCATGTCGACCGCGATGAAGACCTGCCTGGCCCTCCTCTTCGTGGGCTCGACGGCCTTCGCCCAGACCCCGCCGCCTGCCGTGCCTGCCGCTCCGAGCGCGGTGGCTGCCGCGCCGGCCGCTCCCCTCTCCGCTGAGAAGATGAAGGAGATCTTGGCGCGCATCGACGACCGCCAGCGCAACACCGGGGACTACAAGGCCAAGGCGTTCATTGAGCAGCGAGAGAAGAACAAGCAAGACGTCTTCTACGAGGCGGTCTTCTACCGTCGGGACATCAGCGAGCAGTTCCTCATCCTCTTCCTGGCCCCGAGGACCGAGGCGGGCAAGGGCTATCTGCGGATCGACAAGAACCTCTGGATGTACGATCCGTCGACGGGCAAGTGGGAGCGACGGACGGAGCGTGAGCGCATCGGGGGCACGAACTCCCGGAGCCAGGACTTCGATCCGCTCAACTACGCCCGCGACTTCACGCACGTCTACGTCGGGGCCGAGCGCCTCGGCGCCTTTGCCGTGCACCACCTCAAGCTCAGGGTCAAGGACGGCGCGAAGGCCCCCGATCCGGTCATCGAGCTTTGGGTGGACGCGGCGACGGACAACGTGCTGAAGCAGCAAGACTACGCGCTGAGCGGCCGGCTGCTTCGGACGGCCTACTACCCGAAGTGGGAGAAGGTCTTCAGCGAGTCCAAGAAGACCGAGATCTACTACGCCAAGGAGATCCGGATCTTCGACGAGGTCGAGAAGCAGAACCGGACCACGGTGCTCATCGACAAAGTGGACCTCCGGCCCCTGGAGCCGAACATCTTCACCAAGGCCTGGCTGGAGTTTAAGAGCCGGTGAGGTCGGTGAGATCCGGCCTTTGCTTCGGAGGGCTGTGCGGCCTGATCTCGCTGTCCCCGGCGGCCGCTTGGGCGCAGGAGAACCCAGCCGAGGCTCGCCCGTCTGAGGACGCGATGTTCGGGGAGCCCTCGCCGACGGAGCCGAGCGCAGTCCCGTCGCCCGAGCCCGCCGCCGTCCCACCCACCGCAGCCGCCGTCCCACCCACCGCAGCCGCCGACGGCCTCGCGATGTCCAACGCCGCGAATGCCGAGACGCTCGATCTGGGCGGTCGGCTCCTGCTCCGAGGCACCGTCTCCTTCACCACCGATGCGGCCCCCGAAGACGCCGCGCTGTCGATGCCCAACGTCCTCGACGTCTACCTCGATGCCCGGCCGCATGACCGGCTGCGCGCCTACGCCGAGGTGCGGATGACCTACGACCCGACGCTGGAGAACGGGCGCGCGAGCCTGCCTGATCTCTGCGTGAGCAGCCGCCCGGAGACCGACCGCGAGCAGGTCAGCTGTCGGCAGGTCGAGGACGCGATCTCGCGTGGCCTCGCGCCCTCCCCGACGACCTTCGGCCTGACCCAGCTCTGGTTGAAGACGGACATCGACCGGTCAATCTACTTGACCATCGGGCGGCAGACCCTGAAGTGGGGCGCCTCTCATATCTGGAATCCGACGGACTTCATCCAACGCCAGCGCCGCGATCCACTCGCCGCGCTCGATCTGCGGACCGGCGTCACGCTCATCAAAGCTCATCTCCCCCTCGAATCACAGACGGCGAACCTCTACGCGATAGGGCTCCTCGACGAGGCCCGAACCGTCGGCGACGTCGGGGGCGCGGCGCGAGGCGAGCTCGCCTTCGGCTCGGCGGAGGTCTCGCTGACCCTGGCCAAACGACGGGGCGAGCCGCTCCTGCTCGGCGGCGATCTCAGCACCGGTGTCGGCCCCCTCGATCTCTTCGTCGAGGCCGCGGTCGCGCACGGCCATCATCAGCCGCTGCCCGGTCAAGCCGCCCGCGACGACGCGTTTATCCCGCAGCTCAGCGGCGGCCTCGATCTGCAGATCGAGTACGGCGACGAGGACGCCCTGACCGTCGGCGGCGAGGTGTTTTTTAACGACGACGGGCTCACGGACGCGAGCCTCGCCGGCAGCGCGATCGCCTCGGGACGCAGCCCGTTTTACCTGCCCCGGACCGCCGTCGGCCTCTTCCTCCTCGCGCTCGGCCCGGGCCGCTTCGACGACACCTCGATCATCGCCACCCTCATCGCCCATCCCTCGGATAAAAGCGGCCTTGGCCGGCTGTCCGTGTCCCAGCGTGTCTCCACGTTCCTCACGGTCGCGCCTTATGTCAGCGCGTACTTCGGCGACGAAGGCGACCTCTTTCGCCAGGACCTCAACGGCTTCCAGGAGGGCGCTGAGAGCAGCTACGCGATCGGCGACCTCGGGCTGTGGTTGCAGATGGCGATGTAGCTAGGCGGCCCGTGTTAGGCTTCGCCGCCTTTCACGATGCTATGGAGCAGCCATGAAGTTTGCGGTCCTCACGATGAGCCTCTTCGCCGTCTCCTGCATCGACGAGGGGGCGTCCTCGACCAAAGGTGAGACCGAAGACGATCGCTTCCAGACCCTCGGGGGCAGCGGAGGCCACGCCGGCGATGGCGGACCCGGCGCCGGCGGTCAGCCGCCCGACGCGAGCGGGGTCAGCATGGACGGAGCGCCCTCGGACCAGGACGCGAACGTGATCGCCGACGTCCTGATCATCCAAGAAGCGGACGCCCCGATGGTGAGCCCGGACATCTGTGACGACTTCTGCGGCCTCGCCGAGATGTGCCTGCCCGCCGCCTGCCCGGCCCTGGATGAGCTGCCCCGCGGCCTCTGCAACTCCTGCGGACGGATTGATGCCGCCGAGGTGGCCGCCGCCGTCGCCGGTGGCTGCGACTCTGTCATCAAGCTCCTCTTCGAGACGGTGCCCAACCTGGAGCAGTTCTGCAGCGACGAGCCCCCGACCGAGGAGTGTCAGGCCTTCTGCGCCCGCTCCGGCGAGTGCACCGGCAGCGCCCCCGATGACCCCATGTGCCAAGGCTTCTGCCGGACGCTCCGGCCCGAGCAGATTGGCTGCGTGATTAACGCCCCGAACTGTAACCAGGCGTTCGGCTGCTTCGAGGACCGCCCCGCGCCCCCCTCGGACGAGGAGGTCTGCCAGCGGTACTGCCAGCGCCAGGCCCAGTGTGTCTACAGCGAGTGCGCCCCGGGGACCTGGGGTGAGAACGCCACCGAGAGCTGTAACGCGAACTGCGCCATGAGCCGGCCGACGGAAGACGAGCGGCGGGCCATCTTCGAGAACCTCTGCGCGGGCGTCGTCCTTGAGGTGCGTCGGCGTGATCCCGTCGTCGACGCGCGCTGCGACGCCGCGCCCGAAGACGCCTGTGTAACGATTTGCGACGAGCGGGTCGTGCCCTGCGACTTGTCCGTCGCCGACACCTGCGCGCTGGAGTGCGCCGACTACTCCGATGCTCGACACCTCTGCATCGCTCGCGCGGACGGCTGCGAGGAGCTGTCCATCTGCTTCGCCGATCCCGAAGGCGAGGCCCGCTGCGAGCGCGTCTGCAACCGCATCCAGTTCTGCCTGGAGGAGGCCTGCCCGCCGCGCGTCATCCCGCCCGAGCTCAGCGTCGGCTGCACGGCTGGCTGCATGGAGCAGCCCCCCGCCGAGGAGCAGGTCCAGATGACCGAGGCCGCCACCTGCCGAGAGGTCCGCGAGTTCATCTACCGCAACAACCGTGAGCTCGCCCCGGTCTGCGAGGGCAACCCCGACTTCCGCCCGACGCCCGAGGAGTGCGTGGCGTTCTGCGACAACACCCTGCAAGCCTGCATCGGCATCGGCGGGCGGCAGTTCTGCCTGGCGGCCTGCGCCAGCATCACGCGCGACCAGTACGAGTGCACGCTGAGCAGCGACGGGGATTGCGAGTCTATCGCGACCTGCTTGCAGTGAGCTTGTCCGCCCCCTGAGCCGCCGCGCTCAAATCTTGTAAAGCTGGTTGACGTATTCCACGAGCAGCTTCTCGCGCAGCTTGGCCGGCAAGGCGTCGAGCATCTCGTTGATCCCGGCCATGCGGTCGGGCAGAGACACGCCCCCGATGCCCGCGACCTGAAGCAGGCTCTGGAACATCTCCGGGGTCAGCGTCGAGGCGTCGATGCCGCTGAACATCTGCGAGACCATCTCCGCCGAGTCGCCCGTCGGCAGCTTGCGCGCCGCCTCGACGCTGTCGCGAAGATCGGCCAGGAAGGCGTCGACCCACTGTTCGCTCTTCGGGTTGATCGAGAGGTGGAAGTTCGCCGGTGAGCCGCGATAGCCGAGCTGAGCCTGGATGAACCATCCCCGGGCCTTCATCTCGTCGGCGACGTGGAAGATGCCGAGCCCTTCACCCGCGACGGCCACCAGGTTCATGTGCGGCTCGCCCAGGACCTTCAGGCCCTCGATCTCTCGGATGCCGGAGAGGATGCGGCGGGTCGCGTCGAACATCCGCCGCGCGAGCGCCAGGTATCCGTCGTCGCCGATGGCGTGCATGACCGCCCAGGCGCCGGCCATGGGGCCTCCGGAGCGCGTGCTCTGCACGGTGGGGTTGACGATGGTGTAGCCGCTCCAGGTCGAGCAGGCATAGATCTGAAAGCGCCGCAGCGAGGGGTCTTTGTACAAGACGACCGAGGCGCCTTTGGCCGCGAAGCCGTACTTATGCAGATCGACGGACATGGACGTGACGCCCGGAACCCGGAAGTCGAAGTCGGGCACCACACCGCCAAGCCTCTTGAAGTAAGGCAGGAGGAAGCCGCCGATGCAGCCGTCGACGTGCAAGAGGAGGTCATGCTTGAGCGCGAGTTGGCCGAGCGCGGTGATGTCGTCGACGACGCCGTGCGCGTAGCCCGTAGCCGAGCCTACGAGCAGCGCGGTGAACTCATTGACAGCGGCCGCCATGGCCGGAACATCGGCCTCGAACGACTGGCTATCGACGGGCACACGCACGGGCACGACATCGAGGTAATACGCCGCCTTCTCGAAGGCCGCGTGCGCCGTATCGGGCAGGACCATCTCCACGCGGGTGGCGCCTGGGTGCATCGAACGGAACCGATCACGGGCGGTCTTGACGGCGAGGAAGATGCTCTCCGTCCCGCCGCTCGTGAAGCTGCCCACGGCCGCCTCGCCCGCGTTGAGGTGAGAGGCCATCATGGCGACGACCTCGTTCTCCAATCGAAGCAGGCTCGGGAACGCCGTGGGGTCGAGCGCGTTATCACTCAAATACGAGACGTAGGCCTTCTTGCAGAGAGCCTCGATCTCCTCACCGGCGTCGTAGACGTAGGCGAAGGTTCGACCGTCACGCCACGTCACATCGTGGGCACGGTAGGACTCAAGTCGGGACAAGACCTCGTCGGCCGCAAGGCCCTGCTCGGGGATTCGCATCGGTATCACCTCGTCTGATCTCTCAGAGATCACAGAGGCCCTCACCCGGGAAGTCCTCGGGGGGGGCGCATTGGGCGGTCACGGTCCCACACAGCTCGCCGCAGACCCTCGGGGCGCCGGTCGGGACATCCTCGGGGTCCACGTAGACGGCCTCGAAGGTCGTGCTGCCTGGACCAAATGGGAAAGGAGGTTGACCATTCATGGAGTCGAGGAGGATGTCCTCAAACGAGAGCGTGCCTTCGATTCGGTCGTGACCGCGATCGTCCTTGAGGACCTTGCCCGTCAGGCGCGTCTGGACGATCTGGATGGACAGCGGCCCCAAACGCAGGAGCACGAGGGTGGGCGCGCTCTCGAAGAACCGCTCCCCGGCCTCCGTCTCGCGGACCTGAGCCCGGATGAACAAGGCGAAGCCCTGGTCGGAGACGTCGACCTTGATCTGCTTCGGATCGGTGGTGTTCTTCGGCTGCCCCTCGAGCTCGTCGCCCTCGGCCCCGACCATCTCGATGTCTCCGTGCGGGGTGGCGACGAAGTCCGTGATCAAGGTCAGGGTCGCGGGCACGGGCATGGTCGTCTGGCCCACGACGATGTAGACGCCGTCCTCGAACGCCACGTCCTCTTCGCTCGCCATGAGCGGCTTGAACTGGAAGTCGAAGAGCGACGCCCGGCCGGACCTGGCGCCGTTCGACTCGCTGCGGAGCCCCGCGCCCACCTCGAGCAGCAGCGGCACATCCGGCTTGCCGAGGCCGGCGCTGTCGAAGGTGATCGTCGCGCCGAGGTGGTCTGGGTCGAGCCTGAAGCTCGTCTCGCCGCACGGCGCGTTGGAGACCGTGCAGGCCGCGAGCAGCGGGGTGGTGCCGGCGGGTAGTTGACCTTCGAAATCGCGGACATCGGCGAAGACCCGAATCGTCAGCGACTCCGGCGAGACCGGTCCGTCGAAGCTGAGGTGCAGATCGTCACCGACGAAGTAGGTGCCCGTCTCCGGGGCTTCGAGGTCCACGAGCGGCGGCGCCCGATAGCCCTCAAGGCAGGCGGTTAGAGACATTGCGGCGGTCAGGATCGGGGGGACGAAGGCGCGCATAGATCTCCTCCTCAGAAAAGGAACTCGAGGCGGTTTTCGAGATAGAAGGCGTTGACCGCGTCGCCGTGGTCGTCCTCGAGCGCGTCGCCGGGCAGGAGGTAAGCGGACTCGACGGTCCAAAAGAACGCGCCGCGAAAGCCCCACTGGAGCTGAACGTCGAGCTCGGTGCCGTAGTAGGTGCCCGCTGGCCCGCCCTCGAAGTTCACGGCATCGTCCGATATGGAGTCGCCGTCCTCAGCCAGGATCGTCTGGACGGGGTCAACCACCGGCTCATCGGCGAAGGCGAACAGCGCGCCTAAGCGGATGTGGAGGTGATGCTTGGCGGTGTCTACGAGGTCGAGCTTCGCTTGGGGGAAAAACGCGAGCGCGTTGGTGAAGCGACCCTCGGTCGAGACCTCCGTGAGCGGGAAGGACTCCGTGTCCAGGGCGCGCAGGTTCTCGATGCCGACTGCGGCCGCCCGCGCCGTCTGGAAGGCCAGGATTCGCTCGAAGACGAGGAGCCCGACGTTGAGGTCGCGGGGATAGCTGTACACGGTGCTCGGCGTCGTCGGTCGCGGATCGTCGTCCCCGCTGGCGTAGTCCACCTCGGCCGTCAGGGTGAGCGGACCGATGGGGAAGTCGAGGATGGACTGGAGCCCGACGCCGCTGATCTCCTGCATCCTGGGCTTCTTCTGACTCAGCGCGGCGAAGCCCTGAGCGATCTCCAGGCTCTCGCCCTGGATCACGACGGAGTTGAACAAGAAGTCGACAAACTTGGTCTTACCCGAGGTGCGGAACGGGAAGGCCCAGACATCCGTCCGCGCGTCGTCTCCGCCGAGATGCACGGTCGCGGTCGTCGCGAGGAAGTCCCGGGCGACGCCGAAGAGGTCGCGGTCTCGCCAGATGAGCGTCCCGCCCTGCTGAAGCAAGGCGTCGCCGCTCTCGATGAGCGAGCCCTGGTTGAAGAGGTCCAGCCACGTCGCGAAGAACAGCCCCTGATCCATCGAGCCGTCGACGACATGGCCCGGTCTCGTGAGCGCGCGGAAGCCCTCGTCGAGCTTGGTCGCGAACATGAATCGATCAGCCGTATCGGCGAAGCTGGAGACGCCCCAGCGGTTGAGTCGCTCCCCGTCGTGACCCCCGAGGCTCGCGCCGGGGCTCGAGGGCTGCCGACCCACCCGGAGCAGGCCGATGGGCAAGACGGCGTCGACATAGGCGTACTCGACCTGAAGTACCTCGGCGGCCTTGAGGCGAGGCGTGTAGCTGTCGCGGGAGACCGGATCGGCGCCGTCTTCGAGGCCGACGGTCACGAGCGTGGAGTTGGGTCGCTTCGCGGCGAGGGCGACGCCGGTATTGGGCGAAGGGTCGCGGCCGAAACGCCCGTTGTCCCCGAAGAGCACGCCGTCGAGGAGGTCGAAGCGGGTATGAAGCGTGAGCCAGTCGTCGTGTTTCACATCGACGGCGAGGCGCAGGCGCATCTCCGTGGCATCGACGGCTTGAGCTCGCTGGCCCGAGAGCTCAAGCGGGTTGAGGTAGTGGCTGCGGACGCGATACTCGCCCGTGAGGTTCGTGCGCGTACCGGTCGGCCCCGAGGGCGGCGGAGGGGGGGGGGCAGGCGCTTCGGGCAAAGGCGCGCTCGACACCGGCAAAGGCGCGCTCGACACCGGCAAAGGCGCGCTCGACACCGGCAAAGGCGCGCTCGACACCGGCAAAGGCGCGCTCGACACCGGTAAAGGCGCGCTCGACTCCGGCACCGGTGGACTCGACTCCGGCGCAGGTACTTCCGGCGCGGTCTGCGCCGAGGCATGGGGGGCGGTCGCGATCATCGTGGCAATCGCCAGCGAAGTCCTCAGTCGACGGGACAAGCAGCCTCCAAAAGAGTCGGTCGGGGGCCGGATAGTGCCACGGCCGTGGGGCGTGAATCTCCAATCGATTGCAGTTAGGCTGCTCGCCGACTCGAAATCGACCCTGAGGTGCCCATGTCCTCCCCCCTCTTCCCCGAACCGCCGCCTTCGATCCCAGCGACCTCCTTGCCCGACTGTGACGCCGCGGTCGACAAGCTCTACGCCGCGAGGGGCCGCTGGGTTCGGACCTCCATCGCCGAGCGGATCTTGCTCCTGAAGCGTTGCCTCGACGGCATGGCCGAGGTCTGTGAGGCTTGGGTCCGCGATGCCTGCCGCGCCAAGGGCCACGCGCCGGGCTCCCATGGCGAAGGCGAGGAGTGGCTTGGCGGCCCCATGCCCACGATCCGCAACATCCGGATGCTGGTCGAAGCACTCGAGGCGGGTGGCGCGCCCAAGCCGGTCAGCGGGCGGGCTCGTCCCGATGGCCGGTACGTCGCGCAGGTTTTCCCGAGCAATATCTTCGAGCGCATCATGTTCGCGGGCGTCACCGCCGAGGTCTGGATCGAGCCGGGCAAGCCCGCCACCCAGGGGCGCGTCTATCGCGAGCACGCAGCCGGTCGCTTCGGTGACGGGGCCGTGGCGCTCGTCCTCGCCGCCGGCAATCAGGCCTCCATCGGGCCGATGGATCTCCTCTACAAGCTCTTCGTCGATGACGAGGTCGTCGTCCTGAAGATGAACCCTGTCAATGAGTATGTTGGACCTCACGTCGCACGCGCGTTCCGGGCGCTCGTTGAGCGTGATCTGGTCCATGTGGTCTACGGCGGGGCCGAGGTCGGCCAGCACCTCTGCCGCCACGACAAGGTCCACTCCATTCACATCACCGGCTCGGAGAAGACGCACGACGCGATCATCTGGGGGCCGCCCGAGGAGCACGTCGAGCGCAAGCGCACCGGTCGTCGGGCCAACGAGAAGCCCATCACCAGCGAGCTCGGCAGCGTCAGCCCGCTCATCGTCGTGCCCGGTCCTTGGAGCGACGCCGATCTGGCCTTCCAGGCGCGACACACGGCCTCGATGGTCGCGCACAACGGCAGCTTCAACTGCAACGCGCTGAAGGTCCTCGTCTTGCCCAAGCGGTGGCCGCTGCGCGAGCGATTCCTGACCGCTGTCCGCGACACCTTGACCCGCACCGCACCACGCAAGGCTTATTACCCCGGCGCCCAACAGCGTTACGAAGGCTTCCTCCAGCACTACCCCGATGCCCAGAAGCTCGGCGACCGCTCGGCCGAGGTCGTGCCCTGGACGCTCATCACGAACGTGCGCCCGGAGAAAGGCGAGTACGCCTTGACCAACGAGGCGTTCTGCGGCGTGCTCGCGGTCACGGAGCTCGACGGGGCCGACGCGCCCACGTTCCTGACCAACGCCGTCACCTTCTGCAATGAGACGGTCTGGGGCAGCTTGTCCTGCATGATGCTCGTCCACCCGAGCACCGAGAAGGTCCACAAGCGCGAGGTCGATCAGGCGATCGGCGACCTGAGGTTCGGGGGGATCGGCATCAACTGCTGGTCGGGCCTGGTCTATGGGCTCGTGGGCACGACCTGGGGTGCCCACCCCGGCCACACGATCGAGGACGTCCGCTCGGGGATTGGCGTCGTGCACAACACCTACCTCTTTGACCACCCTCAGAAGTCCATCGTGCGCGCGCCCTTCCGCATCAACCCCACGCCTGCCTGGTTCGCCGACCACAAGAACCTGGCGAAGCTCGGGCGCATGGTCGCCCACTTCGAGCTCGCGCCCGGGTGGGGTCGGCTGCCGGCCGCGGCGATCGCCGGACTCCGAGGGTAGTTTCGTCCTCGGAGACGGCTCATGCAGGGTCCGCTTCGGTCCCCATGGCCCGCTCTCGTCGCGTCCCTGTCCTCTCTGCGTGCGGGCGGGCGGGCGTCCCCGGCTTCACTACGCGGGCCGCTCGCTGGTGCCATTATGGATGTGGCTCCTGCGGCTCGGAGCATGCCCGCGGCTCCTCCCTCAAAGCTGCGTTGAGGCCGAACTCGATGAAGTTCCGTCGGGTCGATTGTCGGCCTGAGGGGCTAGAGCGCGGTGCAGCCCAGGGCTTCGACGTAGTGCGCCGTCTCCTGGCCGAAGGTGTAGCAGGCGACGAGCTCACCCATGCGCCAGCGATTCATCTCGGCCGGGCCCTGAATGATGACGTAGGTCAGCCCAGCCTCCAGCGGCTGCCCGAGCAAGGTGGTCTGCCCCGCGACGATGGCGTCGAGGGTGCCGACGTTGAGGAGTCGACCCCCCGTGGCGGTCATGGGGTGGCAGACGTCCAAGCCGTTCGAGACCCCGGCGAGGCAGTCCTCGCCGTACCAGCCCCGCTCGCCGTTGCCCGTCTCGGCGAGCCCGAGGTACCATGTCGAGGCCAGGTCGGCGCCGCTGAGCTCAAGGGTCAGGCCCATGTCGTCCCAGACGACGTTCGCGGTCAGGCTGGGCGGAGGTGCGACGCCGCCGCTGCCGCCTTCGCCGCCGATGCCGCCGCTGCCGCCTTCGCCGCCGATGGCGATGCTGCCGCCTTCGCCGCCGACGCCGCCGCTGCCGCCCGCCTGTTCGCCGCCTGCAGGAGCACCGCCTGCCGGGGCGCCACCTGCCGGTTCGCCACCTGCAGGGGCCCCGCCGCTGCCGCCTGCCGGAGTGCCCCCGCTGCCGCCTGCCGGAGTGCCACCGTTGCCACCTGCCGGAGCGCCGCCGCTGCCGCCCGCCGGTTCGCCCCCGCTGCCGCCCTCGGGCGTCCCGCCGCCCCCGTCCAGACCCGCGTCCGAACCGGCGAGGCTCTGGAGCTTGTCACATCCCGAAAGAGCCACCGCGAGCGCCGCAGCGCAGGTCGTCTCGAAGAAGAATGCTCGCATCTCAACCCCCCATTTTTTCCAAGAAACACACCAAGAGGCCCGGACGCTATCGCCCGTGGCTGAGTGAAAGCAAGCACCTACAGCCCCTGGCCCTCAGGCCGTTCCAGCCGCCGGGAGCGAACGCCGAACGAAGGCCGGCGTCGCCTTGAGCGTCACGCCCGTCGGGCAGATCTCCTCGCAGCGTCGGCACCCGTCTGGGCAGTCCGCGGGTAAGTCAAGCGCCGCGTAAACGGCCTGGTCGAGCGCACGGGCATACGCCGGCCAGCGGTCGGGTGGCACGTGGGACTCCGGACACTGGGTCTCGCAGAGGCCGCAGGAGATGCAGCCGCTGAGAGAGAGCACGACCGAGCGGCCCGATGCGTCGAGCGGCGACAAGCCCTCGCTCGCGTAGTTTTCGAGGAAGCGTCTCGCGCCGCCGTCGTCGAGACGCCCCAGGAAGAGGCGGCGGACCTGACGGACGTTGAAGGCCACGGCGAGGTAGTAGAACGAGCGCGCCCGCTTCCACGTCCACGGCCCGGCGAGGATGCCCGCCATCAGCCGTGCTCCCGGGCGATGGCCTCGGCGGCGGCATAGGCTGTCCGCAAGGCCCGGCCCGTGGCGTCTCGACTCAGGACCGGATCAGTGCCGTCGGTCGTGACATCACCGGCGGCGAAGAGGCCGCTATGCAGGGGTTGATGGTCGTGACCCAGGACCCGCGACTGCGCGTCGATCCGCACGCCGCTCGCGAAGAGCGCGCCGCCATAAGGACCGAGGACGCCGCTCGACCTCAGCGGATCGGGCGAGAGGCGCGGCTCGATCGGCAGCAATCCCAAGGCGACCTCGGCGGGTCCGGTCTGCTCATGGCCGGTGATGAGCGGACCTCCGCAGGCGACGATGATCGCCCGTGCCGGGAGCAGGTCGTCGCCGATCCACAGACCCAGGGGGTCGAGCTGAACGGCGGTCACCTTCGAGCGGTGCACGGGCAGCTTGGCTGTTTCGAGCGCGTCGACGAGCGCGGCCGCGAGCCTTAGACCGGGGGTGCTCGGCGTTGTCCCGAAGGCCTCCGCGACCGGCAGGCCCAACTCCAGACTCAGCCGCGCCCTCAGCTCCTCGGTCCGACGCAGGCCCAAGATCGGAGGCAGCAGCAGGCCGGTGAAGGCCCCCCCTTCGAGGGCTCGGGACAAGGCGCAGCGGAGCTGCAGATACGCGGTCTCCTCGGCGTCGAAGAGCGGCGCCAGCGAAGCGAAGGAGCGTCCGAAGGCCGACTCACGCGCCGGGAAGTCCACGTCGACGGCCGTGCCAAACCGCTGCATATTGGCGAACGGATGCCCGGCTGGGACGAGGTTCGCGACTGCGGGTCGGTTGCCCAGCAGGTTCATCGCCGCGTGGGTCGCGGGTGCCGCGTCGGGGCGCCTGCGCGTGCCCTCGACGTCGATGCCGTCTACCTTTTGAAGGACAATGTCGAGCGCCGGCAGGCAGGTCTGGGCAAAGGTCAAGGCACTTGACCACTCACTCGGGTTCGAGCCCAGATAGAAGCCCCCGCCGTGCAGGAAGGTCGCGCCCGGCCGAGCGGTGTAGACGGCGGCCAGGATGCCCCGGGACGCGAGGCGGCAGGCAGCGATCGCGCCCGCGAGCCCCGCGCCGATGATGGCGACGCCCCCGCTCAAACGTCCGCCTTCCGAAGTGCCCAGCGCCCAAGCTCCGTCTGAGTGCGCGCGCGCTGATGTTGAACGGGCGCCTGCTCTCGCCAACGGGCTTGGACGAAGTCCTCCACGAGGACCTCGACGTGGTCCCGCCCCGCGCCGTGGTGCTCCGCGATGATACAAGCCGCGGCTCGGGCGCAGCGGGCCCCCTGGCACGGGCCCCCGCCGCAGTGGGTCCGCCGACGAAGATCCTCGAGCGAGGTCACCCACTCGGTCTCGAGCACGTAGCGGATCTCGGCTTCGGTGACGGGCTCGCAGACGCAGACCAGTCGCCGCTGCGTGGGCAGACATCGGATGCGGTCCACGATGAGCGCGGCACACGCGCCGTGTCGATGAACGAGGCGCGCGGCGGCGTAGTGGTCAATGCCGGCCAAGAGCGCGACCGACACGGGCTCAGGCGTCGACTCACCGCCCGGCAGCGGACGCTCATGCGTGCGACACCGAACCGCGAGCCCGAGCTTCTTGCAGACCACGTCGACCGCGTGCTCGGACATCTGCCGATAAGCCGCCAGCTTGCCTCCACCCATGCTCAGGAGCCCGGCTGCACCCTCGGCCTCGTGATCGAAGACCTGATGCCCCCGCGAGAGCTCGTCCTCGTGTGGCCCATACCGGCTCAGCGTCGGCCGCACCCCGGCGAACGCCCGCACGAGGCGGTGCTCCCGGATGCGCGGATAGACCTGCTCGGCGGCCTGAAGCAGGTACTCCACCTCATCGAAGGTCGCCTGAACATCGGCCGGATCTCCGAAGTAGTCGTCGTCGGTCGTGCCCATCCAGGTCTCCTGGCCGTATGGCTCCAGAAAGACCTGCCGCCCGTCGACGGCTTGCGCGATGAGCGCGTAGTTGATGAACCGTCGATCGAAGACGAGATGGATGCCCTTGCCGGGGCGCAACGCCACCTCCGCGCCCGCCATCTTCGCGACCCGACCCGCCCAGGGGCCCGTCGCGTTGAAGGTCAGGCGGGACCGGACCTCGCGTCCATGGCCCGTCTGGAGGTCGCGTACGTAAACCCCAAGGACCCGCCCGTGACCGTCGCGAAGGAACCGCTCCACGCGATGCTTTAGGTGGAGGGTCGAGCCGTGCCCGACGGCGTCCCGGGCGTTGAGCGCGCACAGACGAAAGACGTTCACAGCCCACTCGTCCGTGCTCACGGCGCCGACGACCTTGGGGTTGACGCCCGGCTCGAGTATGAGCAGCTCCTCACGCGTCAGCTTCGCGGCCCGCTTGCCCCGCTTGAGCGGCTGAAAAGCATCGTAGGCCTGGAAGTAGGCGTAGCCGAGCTCGTGCATCCGGCGCGCCTGAGGCGTCCAATCGAGGATGGGCAGAAGGAAGGGGATCCGAAACAGGAGGTGCGGCGCGATCTGCTGGATGTAGCCCGAGTCCAGACACGAGAGGCGCGTCACGTCGCGGTCCGTCTCCAAGTACCGGATGCCGCCGTGGATCATCCCGCTCGAGGCCCCGCTCGTGGCGGCCCCCAGATCCCCCTGATCGAAGACGGCCACGCTCAGGCCCCGGAGGGCGGCGTCGCGCGCGATGCCCGTACCGTTGATGCCGGCACCGACGACGATCAGATCAAGCTCGGTCACGTCGGCTTGAGCCGGATGTGGACCTCGTCGAGCTGGGCTTGATCAACGGTAGACGGCGCAGCCGTCATGCTGCAGCTCGCCTTCTGCGTCTTGGGGAACGCGATCACATCCCGGATGCTCTCGCCGCCGGTCAGGAGCATGACGAGTCGGTCCATGCCCAAGGCGATGCCGCCGTGTGGAGGGGTGCCGTAGGCGAGCGCCTCAAGCAGGAAGCCGAACTTCTTCTGGCTCTCCTCGGGCGTGAGGCCGAGCAGCGCGAACACCGCCTGCTGCACATGGGAGTCGTGGATTCGGATCGAACCGCCCCCGAGCTCCATGCCGTTGAGCACCACGTCGTAGGCCCGCGCCATGACTTGGCCCGGATCAGTCTCAAGCAGGTGGACCTGATCGAGCCTCGGCGACGTGAAGGGGTGGTGCATCGCGAACCACCGCTTGTCCTTCTCGTCGTACTCGAAGGCCGGGAACTCGGTGACCCAGAGGAAGTTGTAGACGTCCGCCGGGATGAGGCCGCAGAGCTTGGCCAGGTGCAGCCGGAGCGCGCCGAGCGCGTCGTAGACGACCTTCTGCCGGTCCGCCACGAAGAAGACGAGATCCTCGGTCTCCAGGCCGCCCACGCGATCGTTGATCTGGGCCTGGACTTCGGCGGGCACGAACTTGGCGATTGGAGACTGCCAGCCCTCCGCCCGCTGCCGCGCCCAAGCGAGGCCCTTCGCATGGTGGATCTTCACGACCTCCGGTAGGGCGTCAATCTGGGCCCGGCTGAGCTTGCCCCCGGGCAGCCGGATCGCGCCGACCTTGCCCCCGGCGGCGACGGTTTCACGGAAGACCCCGAACTCTACGCCGCCGACCAGATCACTCACGTCGTGAAGCTCGAGGCCGAAGCGTAAATCGGGCTTGTCGCTGCCGTACTTCGCCATCGCCGTCGCGTACGACATACGAGGGAAGGGCAGGACAAGGTCAAGTCCCTTGACTTCTTTCCAGATGCGGGAGAGCAGGCCCTCGATGACGGCGAAGACATCCTCGGGTTCGATGAACGACATCTCAATGTCGATCTGGGTGAACTCCGGCTGCCGATCGGCGCGGAGATCCTCGTCTCGGAAGCAGCGGCAGATCTGGAAGTAGCGGTCGTAGCCGGCCACCATGAAGAGCTGCTTGAAGAGCTGCGGACTCTGCGGCAAGGCGTAGAACTCGCCGGGGTGAACGCGGGAGGGCACCAGATAATCCCGCGCGCCCTCGGGCGTGGCCTTCGTCAGGATGGGCGTCTCGAGCTCAAGGAAGCCGTTGTCGGTGAGGAAGTTGCGCGTGATGCCGTTGATGCGCGAGCGCGTCATTAGGCACTCCTGAAGCGGGCGGCGGCGCAGATCGAGGTAGCGGAACTTTAGGCGGAGGTCTTCCGAGCAGTCGATGTGGTCCTTGATCGGGAAAGGCGGCGGCTTCGCGGCGTTGAAGATGGTCGCCGTCCGGACCTCGATCTCGATATCCCCGGTCGGGAGCTTGGGGTTGATGTTCGACCCCCGGCTGACTACGACGCCGCGCACGCCGATCACGTATTCGCTCCGCATCTGCTCGGCGAGGCCGTGAGCGTCTTTGGCGATGGAGGGATCGAAGAAGACCTGCGTCAGGCCACCCCGGTCCCGGAGATCCACGAAGATCACGCCGCCGTGGTCCCGTCGGGAGGCGACCCATCCGAAGAGGACCACCTCCTGCCCTACGTCTGCGGTCCGCAGATCACCACAGCGATGGGTACGCTTCAGCTCGGTCAGAAATGACATCGACAGGACTCCACTTCACCAGAGGAAACACCGGGCGGGCCCGCTCATGGGGCCGTTTGACGCGGAGCATCGTAAGGGTCGTGACCGGGTGGGTCAACGAGACGTGACCCGGTGGTTCAACGAGACGCGGATCCCCTTCAGGGCTGGGGGAACCCGGCGCAGAGCTCGAGCGCTTCGTCGCAGAACATCGCCCGACAGGCCGTGCAGGCGGCCGAGCCCGGGACGCCACACACCTGGAAGCAGTTCGCGACGGCGCAGGCCACGAGATCCCCGAAACAGGCCGCGCAGCCCGCGCTGATGCCCAGGCTGCCCTGAACGCAGGCGGGCGCGCAGCTCGAAGGCTGGGCGAAGCACCCGAGGGCGCAGTTGCCGACGACCATCTGGGCCTCGTCGGCGTGGACGAGCAAGGCCGCTCGGTCAGCCGCGCCGGTGCAAGCGCTCTCGGCACCGAAGTCCGGCTCGGGGCTCGGGCCGTCAAGCGGCGGCCGAGGTCGGTCGGACAGCGTCGGGCTGTCTTCGAGGCGCGGGCCGTCGAGCATCGGGCGATCAGAGACGGGGCCTTGGTCACGCGAGACGACGACGGGTCCATCCGGCCCGAGGGGATCGGCGTCCGTCGGTGCTGTGGCATCCCCCAAAGGTCGGAGGTCGGTACCGGTCTCGGGCGCACCACCCGTCCCGGCCACACCACCCGTCGGATCGCCGCCCGCCTGCGCGCCCCGATCACCGGAGAGCGAAGCGTCATCGGCGCCGTCGTCGTTGGCCGGCCCGAGGCAGCCGCCGAGCGACAAGGCAAAGGCGACTCCGAAGACTCTTTGAAGACGAGTCATCGGCAGTCCCGCGTCCGGTTTAGCGAGGAGGGAAGCCGGCGCACGTCTCGAAGCCGTCGTCACAGTTCGTGGCGCGGCAGGCCGTGCACTCGGCCGAGTCCGGGCTGATGCAGACCGCGAGGCAGTTCGCGAACGTGCAGGTGACGAGCGCGCCGAAGCAGGTGGCGCAGTCTCCGGTCAAGCCGAGATCACGCTGAATACACTCCGTCGAGCAGGTGTCCGCCTGGTTCAAGCAGCCGAGCGCGCAGCTCGTGACGATCATCGTCGCCTCGGCGGCGCGGCCCTGAAGGACCGCCTGGTCGTCGGGATTCGTGCACGCGCCCGAGGCCGCGCCATCGGCCGAGGAGACGGGGCCGTCGGTCATGATGGCGGCGTCAGCTTCAGGCGCCACGAGCACGTCCTCTTCCGGGGCGCCAGCGTCGACGGCAACGGGCGTCCCGCCGGGGCTGGGCGTGCCACCGGGGTTGGGCGTGCCGCCCGGGCTGGGCGAGCCGCCCGGGCTGGGCGAGCCGCCCGGGCTGGGCGAGCCGCCGATACCGGGGGTGCCGCCGTTGCCGGGGGTGCCGCCGTTCGACACCGAGGCGTCCGAGTCGCTCGACTCATCGTCAGTCGGGGCGCAAGCGGAGAATGCCAACGCGATGAGCAAGGGGCGAAGGGCAAGTGAAGGACGCATATCGGCTCCGTGGGCGCGTGACGCCCCGCTTGTGAAAGAATCAGCGCGCGTTCTGCCGGAACGAACGCGCGGCGTCAAGGCCGGCGAGCGGGCGGGGCAGGGCAATCGCACCTCGGCCCGGTGGCCTGTTTTTTAGTCGGCGGCCACCCACGAGGGCTTCGAGCTCTTCTTGATGCTGGTGTCGCCCTTGCGGATCTTGTGGGACGAGGAGTTCAAGTGCTCCTTGCCGTCGTCCTTCTTCACCGTCTGCTTCCAGAACGTCTTGAAGTAGTCCTTGAAGCACGGGTCCTTGCCGAGGATGGTCTGGCCCAACGGGCAGCCGTCCCACTTCCCTTTGTCCCGCAGCATCGGGGCAGCAATCAACGAGAGATAGAGCTGGACCACGGTACGGCTGGCGCTGTCGTCCGCCGCGTCGAGGGCCGCCTCGAAGGTCTTACCGTCCTGCCAAGCGTTGACGAAGCCAGTGACCTGGTTCGGGTAGAAGTTGATTTCTACCGAGCCAGCCGTCGCCTTCGCGCCCAGGCTGCGCCACATATCATTCAGGGAGTTGCCGAAACACTGGGACATCATCACCGCCCGGATCGGCAGCTTCCGATACCCGGTCTTCCCGGGCGTGAGCTCCGCCCGCAGGTAGTCTTCGGTGATGGAGCCGTCGGACCCGACCCAAAGGCCTTTGCCCGATGAGTCCGAGGACCCGTGGCTCGCGATGATGATGTCGATCATGTAGCCGTTCTTGGTCAGCTCCTTCAGCTGCTTGACGAAGTTGGCTTTGGTCGGTGCCTCGAAGACGTCGGCCTCCTTGCGTGCCTTCTCGTTCAGGTCGAGCTTGAGGTCGCCCAGCTCGCCGGTGGTGGAGAGGAAGACCTTGCGGTCGTACCCAGCAAAGGCCTTGCTCACGTCAATGCCGAGGTCTTGGGCGAGCTCTGTCCAATACTTGTCGCCCGTGTACATGAAGAAGATCATCGCCGTCTTCGTCGGTTTGGGGTCCACAGCGGCGAGGACGGGCCGGGGCGCGGCGATCAGGCACGCGCCGAACAC
>SHZC01000052.1 GCA_009692505.1 Myxococcales bacterium | reverse complement strand
AGTTGGTACGTGAGGTGAACGGGGCGTGCCCGTAGCGCGTTCCCGACCCCTGAGGGCGCCACGTGATGAAGATCGCACGTTCCAAGCCTGAGCAAAGCCTCAGGTCCCGGACATGGTCGCGAGGCTGCGTTGAACCGGGAGCGAGGCGATGCGGTGAGTGGCGGCCTGCTCGACGGCGAGGCGCAAGCTCGGCGTGCGCTCGAGCAGGCCCGCGAACTGATCACGCTCCAGGCTGATGGTCACACACTTCGTTCGGGCGCGGACCGTGGCGGTGCGGCTGCGGCCGTCGAGCAGGGCGATCTCCCCGAAGAAGTCGCCGTCTTCGATGGGGAACGACAGCGTCTTGCTGACGAGCACGTCCATCTGGCCCCGAACGATCACATAGAATCGGTTGGCCACGTCGCCCCTTCGGAAGACGAGCTCTTCGGGCTCAAAGGTCTCGGTGACGAACTGCTGGGCGGCCAGCGTGGCGGTGCTCTCATCGAGGGCCGCGAAGAGGGGGATGGCGCGCAGGCGCGTGGCGTCGATGAGGGCGTGTCGACTGTCCCGGCTGAGCGCGAACCCCGTCTGTTTGGCCCAGAGTTCGGCGTAGCGGCCCTGCGCCTGGAGGAGGACCTCGTGGGAGCCCTGCTCGAGGATGCGGCCCTGCTCGATGACCACGATGCGATCGGCGCTGCGTGCGGCCGAGAGGCGATGGGTGACGGTCACGACGGTGCGACCACGGCTCATCTGCCCCAGGGTCGAGGCGACCTCCTCCTCGGTGCCCGGATCGAGGGCCGAGGTGGCCTCGTCGAGGAGCAGGATTCGGGGGTCGCGCAAGATGGCGCGGGCGATGGCGATGCGCTGCCGCTGGCCGCCCGAGAGGAACGCGCCCGCTTCACCCGCGGGCGTATCGTAGCCCTGAGGCAGCTCCCGGATGAAACCGTCAATGGCGGCGAGGCGCGCGGCCTCCTGCACCTCGAGATCCGTCGCCTGCGGTCGGGCGACCCGGATGTTCTCGCCGATCGAGTCATTGAGCAGAACCGTATCCTGCATGACGACGCTGAGCTGGTCGCGCCAGGCGTCGAGCTCCGTATGTCGAAGATCGATCCCATCCTGAGTCACGCGCCCGGAGTCGGGGTCGTAGAATCGCAAGATGAGCTGAAGCACCGAGCTCTTGCCGCAGCCGCTCGGTCCGACGAGGGCGACGTGCTCGCCCGCGCGGATGTGAAGGTTCAGGCCCGCAAAGACCGGGCGGTCCGGGTTGTAGGCGAAGCTGACGTCCTCGAACTTCAGCGCGCCTGAGAAGGGCGGGGGCCGGGTGGAGTTGGGGCTCTCGTGTACGCGGGGTCGCTCATTGAGCAGCTCATCGACGCGATGGACCGAGACGCTCGTGCGGAGGAGCGCGGGCAGGACCCGTCGACCGAGATCCGAGGCATGACCGCCGACCACGGCATGCAGGGCCACATACGCCACCAACGAGCCCGGGCCCAGGGACCCCTCGCTGACGAAGTATGCCCCGGCGATCGTTACGATGACGGTCACGAGCTGGACCGAGAGCCCGGAGACGGTGCCGACGAGCGCGATGCGGAAGCCGGCTCGCAGTCCGAGCGCCTCGACCTTGGTGACGCGACGCGCGAAGTCAGCCTGAAACGTACGACGCAGGCTGAAGGCCGAGATGACCGGCTGGGCGCGAAGGCTCTCCTGCACCGTGCTCAAGACGTCCCCCTCGCTCCGGCGCAGGTCGAGCGTCGCGCGCGCGGCGGGCCCTCCGAGGGCGGAGACGAGGATCAGGGCGACCGGCACCGACACGAGCGAGAGGACCGCGAGGCGAGGGTCGAGGGCGAAGAGGACCGGGAGGTTGAGCAGGATGCCGATCGTCGCGCGGGCGCCTTCGACGAGCCGGCTCGTGAGGCCCTGCCTCAAGGCGTCGAGATCGGAGGAGAACCGCCCGAGGACCTCACCGGCCCGTGTGCGGAGGGTATAGGCCACCCCCAGCCGCTGAAGGTGCGCATACATCGAGGTCCGAAGCCGGGCGAGGATGTGCCCGGTGACCCGCGACTCCACGAAGTCGGCGACGAGGCCGGCGGCGGCGGCGAGCGCGAACCCTACCGTGAGCGCCAGCCCGAGGGTCGGGAAGTCGTAGCTCAGGTCGCCTTGCTGCGCGTCGTCGACGACGACCTTGAGGCCCACGGCCAGCGAGGTGACGAAGGCCTGCTGCACGGCGAGCAGGACGAGCAAGACGACAGCCATGGCCAGGTGTGGCCGCCACCACTTCCAGGCGGCGCGAAGAGTCGTCGAGATCTCCGGCGCGGCATCGGGCTGTTCGTCGGGGGAGCTCAAGTCAATCCGGGAGTGTAGACCCTTCTCGACTCGCCGCCCAACGACGTCGAAGAAGTTGGCCTTGGGCTTGAGGGCTTGCGCGCTCCGGGGGCGGCGTTGCGTAATGGGCCGGCATGAAGACCCACAAAACCAGCGCCGTATTCCTCGGACTCGCGCTCCTCCTGGCTGTGCCCGCGTGCGGCGGACCGAAGCCCGATTCCGACGTCTTGAGCACCCGCTATCGCACCTTCGAGATGTCCAAGAAGTACGTCGGTGAGCAGACCGGCAGCACGGAGATGGGCCATCTCATCCGGTACTTCGACGACGCTGAGCGCGCCGCGCTGGAGGTCAAGGTCTGTGGGGGGAAGCTCTGCGACCCGCAAGGCAAGCTGCTCGACCCGGAGGTGAACAGCCACCCGGAGCGCGGGGGCTCGCTCATGTATGTGATGACCGGCGACGGCATCATCTACGGGACGTTCGACGCGAAGTTGCACTCGGTTCACCACTCCAGCCTGCTCGCGGGCTCGGCCGCGGCCTGCGCCGGGGACATGATCGTCGTCGGGGGAGAGCTCATCGAGGTGGACAATACGAGCGGCCACTACAAGCCGCCGCCCGAGGCTCTCGATCAGGTCGTCAAGCAGCTTGTCGAAATGGGGGCAGATCTCAGCCAGGCCAAGGTTAAGTACTTCGGCCTGCCCGATCGCGCTCCACCCGCGCCCTGATGTTGTTCGCCCCCCGCTCGCTCCGGGCGAGGCTCTCCTTTGCCCTGCTCCTGCCCCTCGTCGTCGCGCTCGTCGCGCTCGGCGGCCTGTCGTTCTATGCGGCCCGCTCGACCCTCGAAGACGAGCTCGGCGCGCGGCTGACAGACTCGGCGGCGGTCGCAGCCTCGCTCCTCCCGGCAGGGCTCGTCTCCCGCTTCGACCCCCAAAACGAGCGCACGCTGAAGAACCTCAAGACGCGCCTCGAGACCGTCCGTCAGGGCATCGACGCCCGGCGGGTCTTCCTCGCCACGCTCGAGGGTCGCTCCCTCGTAGACACGTCCGTGGAGACGCAGCCCAAGGGCGACGGCGAGCGGGGTCTCGCGCTGGATCGGACCCTCGCGCTGGACCAGTTCGAGCTCGAGCAGGTGGGGCTTGGTCAAGCCTTGCACAGCGTCATGTTCACGACCGACGACGGGCGACGCTTCATGCGGGGGTACGCCCCTCTTCGTGATCCCGACGACGCGAATCGGGTGATCGCCGTCGTGGGCGTCGAGGGCAGCGCGCGTAACTATGGCGGGATCGATACGTTGCGGGCTTACCTGCTCGGCCTCTCGGCACTGACCCTCGGCGTGATGGCGCTGCTCGTTTTCTTCTTCAGCCGCGCCTTGACCGCGCCGCTTCGACGACTCGCCGACGCGGCGCGCACCATGGCCGGCGGTGACCTCAAGGCCCCGGTCGCGATCCTGACGGGGACCTATGAGGTCGAGACGCTCTCAAGGACGATGGAGGAGATGCGCGCGGCTCTGCTCGCTCGAGATCGGGAGCTGCAGCTCATGCTCGGCGGCATCGCCCACGAGGTCCGAAATCCCCTCGGCGGCATGAAGCTCTTCGCCGGCCTCCTGCGCGAGGACCTCGCCGGCCGGGACGAGGAGCTGAAGCTGCTCGCGAGGGTGGACACCGAGCTCGGGACGCTCGAGCGGGTGGTCGAGGAGTTCTTGACCTATGCGCGATATTCGCCTGTCGAGCGCGAGTCGGTGCCGCTCAAGAGCCTGCTCGACGAGGTCGGCCTGCTCGTTCCTGGCCTCCAGATCGAGACGTCCATGCCCGACCGCGCGCGCGCCGAGGCCGACCGCGAGCAGCTCAAGCGCGTGCTGCTCAACCTCCTGCGAAACGCTCGGCAAGCGGGCGCGGGGCGCGTGGTGGTTGACCTCAACGGCGACGTGATCGTCCTGCACGACGACGGACCCGGCATCTCACTCGAGGCCTCGGAGCGCATCTTCGACGCCTTCTATACGACGAGGGAGCAGGGCACGGGCCTCGGCTTGGCCTTGAGCCGCAAGATCGTCGCCGCCCATGGGGGACGCCTGCGGCTGACGAACCCCGGCGAGAGAGGCGCGCGCTTCGAGCTGTGGTTGCCCCCCCGCTGAGGCCGCCACCTCGGCCCGTTGACACGCCCTCGAACCCGCGTGAGAAGTAGCCGCCCATTCAAGGAGTCTCGACGTGTCCAAGGTGCTCCATCACATCCTCGACCGGGTGGTCTCAAATCGTGGCGCCTCACGGCCGGCGGTCCTGATTTTTGACCTCGACCACACGCTCTTCGACAACGGCCCGCGAACCGCTGAGATCCTGACCGAGTTCGCCGAGTCCGTCGATGACCTCGAGCTTCGAGGGCGGCTCGTGGGCATGAGGCGGCACAACCTGCCGTACCTGCTTCGGGAGATCCTCGCCGAGGTCGGTGAGGTGCGGGACGAGCTGGTCCACGCCGCGACGAAGTTCTGGTTTCATCGCTTCTTCACGGATGCGTACCAGCGCTTCGACGAGCCGTTGCCGGGGGCCTGTCTCTTCGTCAACGACTGCTTCAGCGCCGGGGCGACCATCGTTTATCTCACTGGCAGGGACGTCCCCAAGATGCTGCTCGGCACGACGGAGAGCTTGCGGCGTCACGGCTTCCCGGTTGGGCTCGCGCGGACGCACCTCGTGCTCAAGCCCGACTTCGAGACCCCGGACTACGACTTCAAGCGCGACGTGCTCGAGCACATGGTCACGCTCGGCGAGGTGGTCGGGTGTTTCGAGAACGAGCCGGGCAACTGCAACCTCTTTCAGAGCCGCTTCCCCGGCGCGGCGACGGTCCTGCTCGAGACGACGTTCGCCCCGAACCCGCCCCCCCTCGACCCCGGAATCGTCCGAATTCCCGACTTTCGGAGGTGAGGCTTGGGCGGGGTGGTGGGGTCAAGTGAGGTGTGGCCATCTGGTCTCACTTCGAGACGCCTCCGCCACGGAGTGCCGCCTACCGTCTGGCCAGATGGCCTTTGCGGGCAGGCACGGGCCTTGCGAGTGCTCGTTCCGCGTCGCCTTGAACCTGGAGTAGATTCCGATGTCCTCGACCTTGAAGGTGTCCGTCGTACTCGGGGTCTTCGCCCTCGGATGTGCCACCGCGCCGGTCGAGGAGCCTACAGACGAGCTTGGTGCTGAGGCCATCTCCGAAATGGGCGACGAGACGCTCCACGGCCTCGTGGGCGAGCCGGACGACGATGGGCATGACCACGAGGCTGAAGGCGACCTGCCGGACTCTATCGAGACGAAGGCGGGCACGTGCAACAGCCGCTGGTCGCTCCCCAACGCCACGATCACCGCAGGCAGCCGCCAGAACGTGCCTTATGCCGGGGCGGGGGGTCGCTGCTCCGGCGGCGCCACGCGCGGGGCCATCGCCTTCGCCGAGGCCCTGCGGTCGCGCTTCGACGACCAGATCAATATGCAGGTGTCCGGTCGGGGCGTGCAGATCTATGCCTGCCGCAACGTGAACGGTGGGTCGAGCCTCTCGGTTCACTCTTCCGGTCGCGCGCTCGACATCTTCATCCCCACGCTCGCCAACGGCGTGGCCAACAACGCGAAGGGCGACGTCATCGCCAACTGGCTGGTGGAAAACGCCGAGCACATCGGCGTGCAGTACCTCATCTGGGACCGCACGCAGTGGAAGGCCTCCGGCGGTGCCGGCGAGCGATGCTACGGCGGGGCGCACCCGCACAATGACCACATCCATGTGGAGTTGAGCACGGCTGCGGCCGAGCTTCGCACCCCATTTTTCCGAGACGGTGGGCGCAACGGTGGGGGCGAGGTCGCCCCGCCGCCGGCTGAGCAGAACGAGCCGCCGGCGCCGGAGCTCGGCTTCATTGGCGATGTCTGTTCGGCGAACGCCGCGTGCGGCACCGTCAATGGCACCCGCCTCACCTGCTTCCTCGAGCACCGGCCCGCAGATGGTCGGGGCTTCTGCACCACGAGCTGCGATGGGGTCTGCGCCGACCGGGCGGGCAAGGCGATGACCTTCTGCGCCGAAGCCGAGGCCGTCGGTGGTCGCTCCGGCGCGGGGCTCTGCGTCTCGAAGTCCGACACCGAGAACAACCGCTGCCGTCGGGATGGCGGCTTGGTGGAGCTGTCCGTCTCCCGCTTCGTCTCCCGCTCCGGGATCTCGGCGGCGAACGCGACGGTCTGCGCCCCCGAAGAGGTCTTAGGCTTCGTGGCGCAGCCGCCGCCGGCCCCCCGACCCCCGGCCGAAGAGGCCCCTCCCGCGGCCAACACCATCTGCTCCGATGAGTCCTTGCCGATGAGCGAGAACGGTCTGAGCTGTGAGGGCAACCCCGAAGGTCGGTGGCGATGCGCCTGCAGCGCGCGCTTCGGCGACTCCGTCTCCCAGGTCTGCCGCGACGGCGCTTGGCTGAACTACCAGCTCCATCCCGTCGACTGCGACCGCTGCGTGGGGGACTACTCCGGGGCCTGCGAAGAGGGCTGAGGCCCCTGCTTTCAGATCGTTGACACGAAGCCCCGCAGCCGCTCGATGAAGGCGCGGGTGTGGGTGCTCGGCAAGTGGTGACCGGCGGCTTCGAAGACCTCGAAGGTCGCATTTGGAATCAGCGCGGCGAGCCCTCGGGAGACCTCGCGCGCCGCGGCTGGGCTCTGACCGCCCGCCAAGACGAGCACCGGCATCGTCAGGCGTGACAGCGCTTCGGGGGCGAGCGTGGCGTGGCGGTTCGCCCGGACCTCCACCTCCAAAAGGACGCGAGCCATGCGGATGAGGGGCGCGCGGTAGAGGTCGGGCAGGCGGTCCCAGAACCCAGAGCCGTGCCAATAGTCGACGAAGAGGCGGGCCGCCTTGGCGCTGTCATCCTGGCGCAGGGCCTCGAAGGCCGCGTCTTCGCATCGGGAGACGTCGTCGAGCAGGTCACGACGACCCATGGTCTCGAGCAGCGCGAAGACCACCGGCTCGATGAGGCAGAGCGAGGCCACGCGCTCGGGCACACGCAGGGCGAACTCCAGGGCGACGACACCACCGAAGGAGTGACCGACGACATGAAGCCGCGGCGTCTCTCCGACGTATTCGATGAGCGCGTCGACCTGTGCCGGGAGCAGCGTCTCGGGTCTCAGATCTTCGCGCAGGGGCGTGACGCCGTGGGCGAATCGATCGGGCGTGAAGCAGGCGTGGGTCGTCTCCAGATGGCCCCGATGAAGCCGCCACATCGCGCCCGTCATGGCGCTGCCGTGCAGGAGCAGGAACGCCTCGTCCGTTCGCCTCACTCCGGCTCCCATTCGCCCTGATCCCACTCCATCCACCGCTCGTTCTTATTGTCCTCGGGCGCGAGCTGATCGGTGTTCTCTCCACCGTCGAGGTCGTCTGTGAAGGTCAAGTTGCAGTTGTCGAGGCTCTGTCCCAAGGCGTCCTCCGCCCGGTCCTGAAGCGCCTGCTTGCGGAGCTCATCGCCCGTGAAGGCCTCTTGCAAGCCGCCGTTCTTGTCGGCGCGGCGGGCGTTACGGGCCTGGCTGCGGGAGAGGTACGCCAAGAGCGTATAGGGGTGGTAGCAGTAGACCATTCGGTCGGCCGGCAGATCGGCGTGTTTGGTCACAGCCGCGTCCCACCAGAGGAACTTCCGGATCTTCTGGAGGTACCGCGTGGCCTGCTTCTTCGTCGACCACTCGAAGTCGCTGCCGCCCCCGAACAAGGCGTCGAAGCGGGTCTTGTCGCTCCACTCGATGGGGTGCCGCGCGATGATCCAGCGCATAGGCACCGCCTCGGTCGTCCGCATGAAGAACGAGGCGATCTCTCGGGGGGCGAGGGGATAAGCCCCCTCGCTCAGCCCACGCAGCTCCTCGGGCTTCTGGATAATGCGTCGCCAAATCGCGCGCGAGTTGCAGAGGATGTCGTCGCCTTGATCATCGGTGATGAACTCAAAGATCCGACTGGACGGTTCAACGATGGGGGGTCCCGAGAACATCGCGAAGTCGAGGAGCGGACGCTGCGTCCCACCCGACCGGGCCATGAAGTCCGGCGCGAACGTGCCGACGTGTCCGATGACCTCTCCGGCCTTGATCTCCACATCGGTCAGGAGCGCGACCCGACCGGCCGAGAGGCCCATGAGGCCCGGCGCGCTTTGCACCTTGCCGTCGCGGGTGTCGGGCAGCGACTCGTCCCCCATGCCGCGCGCCACGAGCCGACGAATCCAGGGCACGGCGGACTCGGGGTTCACGAGCTCCGGGCGCAGGTGCAGGAGCATGGAGTAGACCGTCTTCGCCTCTCCATCGTCGAGCTTGAGACTGTGCTGAATCAGGACGAGGTTGGGGCTGCCCATGCGGGCGTCGGGCTCAGTGGAGCGGGCCACGACGATCTTGCCGTCGGCGGGTGCGAGCACGGGCTCGTCGGCCTTGGCATGAACGTGAATCCCGCTGTGCCAAGCCTGGCTCGCGCCGACGGGGAAGTAGCCGCCGTCCCCGGCCTCGTTGTTCTCGTAGTACGGCTGCGCGAACTCGAAGGCCTTCTCCTTGGGCACCTGCGCGAGGTTGCGTGTGTTCGGGAGCGTCACCGGGAAGTAGAGCTGCGAGCCCCGCACGCCGATGAGGACTCGCTCCCAATCGAAGCCTGGGCCCGGATCCCACTTGCTCGCCAGGACGTGCCAGTGGCCGATGATGCCCGCGAACGCCTCCGGGCTCTTCAGCTTGCTTCGCGCGACCCGACCCGTCTCGTCGATGGGGGCCTGGAGCTGGAACTTCGGGAAGATCTCCTTGAGCCCTCGGAGCACCGCGATGAGCGAGCGGTACTGCGCGTCGTGATAGCCGAGTGACTTCGGCGAGCCCCCGTTGATGGTGCCCGAGAAGATGCCCCCACGGGAAAGCGCGGACTCGTCCCGATGCAGGCGGTCGAGGCGGATGGGGTTGCACAGATCGATGCCCACGCTCGTGCCGTTCACGCCCCCGGCCGCGTGATACGCCGTGTGGGCGAGGTCGAGCGGCTGAAAGACCGTACCGTCCCAGTTGATCATCAAGTGGGTCGAGAGGCTCCGGCTCTTCAGGACGTTGAAGCAGCCTTGGCTCGTGGACATGCCGTCGTGGTGCAGGACCGCCTGCTTGACGGTCTCCTTGCGCTGCGTGGGCACGCCGGCCATCTGCTCGAACTGGGTCGGGATGGAGTAGTGCGGCCGGCCCGTCGGTGCGTAGTAGAAGCTCGGCACCCCCGGTCGCGCGATGGGTGGGAACGAGCCGGGGATCGCGGGCACGGACGGGTCCTCGGCTTCGAGGTAGCTGACGACCCGTACGCCGACGTCCGCGCTCGCCGTGCGCGCGAAGATGAGTGAGGTTCCGCTCATGCCTGCGCCTCCACCGCGAAGAGAAGCTCCGTCTCGCCGATGCGGACCACGTCGCCCTCGTAGAGTTGTACCTGGGTGATGCGCTCGCCGTTCACCCACGTCCCGCCTTCGGTGTTGAAGTCCGTCAGAATGAACTCCGTGCCTCGGTCACGCAGGCCGGCGTGCTCGGCTTGAACACGCCGCTCGGCGATGCAGACGTCGCAGTGACTGCCCGAGCCCAAGGTCACCATGTCCTTGTCGAATCGCAGGGCAGTCCCGGCGAAGGCCCCCGCGCGGCCGGTCAGTCGGAAGCGCATGGGCTTGTCGACGGGCTTCTGGCAAAAGAGGCAGGTCTTCCAATCGGGCATCATGAGTTGGCTACAGACGGGGCAGGGTCGACGGGTCGCGAGCAGCTTGGTTCGGGCGGCGGCGGCGGCGGCTGCCTGCGACCGCCTCCGCCGAACGCGACGCACGATGATGAAGAGTGCGATCACCACCACGATCAAGGCCACGATGAAGAGGATGAGAAAACGGACCCAGGAGGCGGCGCGCTCCCACTTATCGCTCAAGGTGTCGAACGCTCGTGCGAAGAAGCCCATGCGATGGCCGATGACCGCCTCGAAGTCTCGCGTCTCCTCGTTCTGCCCTTGCCGGGTCTGGGTGTGCACCATGAAGGACACGAGATCCCCCGGCTCGAGCCCGTCGTTTTCCGCCGTGAGCACGAAGCGATGGGCCAGCTCGGCGGCGGCCTCCTGCGCGGTCGGCACGATGAGATCCTGATCCTCGGCCCGCCGATACGTGCCCCCCGACTTGCGGGACAGGACCCTCAAGGTCCACATCGTCTCGGTGATCTCGGTGCTCACGCCGATGCCCATGAACCGCACGCCGCGCCGCTCGGCGAGGTGCATGAGCTCGCGGACTTGGTCGGTCGAGGACTTGCCCGCGCCGGGGGTCTCGAACGCGCCATCGCCCAGGACGTACAAGACGCGGTCGATCGGGAACGGATCGTCCTTCGGCCCGAGTCGCTTAGGCAGCGGTCCGTCGTCCGGCTCGGGCTCGAGGCCCGGCGCGAGTGGGAAGCTCCGAAGCGCCGCGCGAATGGCCTCGTGAAGGTGAGGTTCGCTGCCCCCGATCTCGACGTCCCGAAGGCTCGCCGGCAACTCACGCGGGTTCTTGGAGAAGCGGTCGGCCTCCTCGGGCACTCGCTGTACGCCGTCGTGAACCGCCATCGCGAACGCCACGGTGTCTTCGGTGATCGTCCGCTTGGAGAAGAGCTCATCGAGGGCCGCGACCTCCCGGTCCCAAGTCGACGCGAACCGGGCGTCGAGCACTACGCCGATGGCCATGGGCTCACCGCGCTCGTGGCTGGTCTCGAAGTCCACCTCCGTCGACAGCTTCTCTCCGTCCACGAAGAGCGCGAAGCCCTGCACGTCGTCGGGGCCCAGCGGTCGAGTCGGCTCGTCGAGCAGGGTCACCCAGAGCTCGAACTCGGGCAGCGTGCCGGGCACATACCGATCAATCTTGATACGCGCGCTTGCCGTGGCCGCGAGCAGGAGGCTCGCCGTGACGAAGGCCAGGAGGCTCGCCAGGACCAGAAACCCGACATGGACTCGCGGCGCGCTCAACCGGGGAACCGGATCGGGGCGCAGAGCACCAGCACGGTGCTGACGCCCGCAATGGGCCGCCCGCCGCTCATGGGCTGGCAGTCGAGGCGGGCCCACTCGACGTCATCGCCTTCCGGCTCGGGGAATGGGAGCCGCACGCGCGCCGCGCCGCCCGTGGCTGGGACAACGAGGCGACCGGAGCCCTCGAGGTCGAGCACGAAGGTCTCCGCCCCCGGGCAGTGGAGGTCAACCGTGCCGCCCGCCCTTACGCGACGAACATCCGTGCAGCTCCGCTCGTCACCGGAGAGCCAGGCGATGGCCGCGGTGGCCGCCACTCGACCGAGGGCGTCGCGGCGCCTCATGGCTGATCCGGCGTGAAGACATCGAGGGTCAGGAGCGCGAGGACCACGGCGATCTCGATTTTTCCGAGCAGGGTAGACGCCCGCATCGGCGTCGCATGGAAGACCGCGATGCCCGAGAAGAAGGCGGCGGCCGCGCCCAGGCGACGAGCGAGGTGGGGTAATAAAGACACGCTCCCGCTCACAGAGACGCCCCCGCGCCGGCGCGAAGACGCGAGACCCGTGGCCCACAGAAACAGCGCGGGTACGAAGACGAAGCTCATCGGGCGGGCACCGTAGCATGGGGTCCGCAGCGTCGCCTTTATGATATGTGCGGTCATGACCACAGCTCGCAAGGTGATCGTCGTGGGGGGCGGCCTCGCGGGCGTGACATGTGCGGTGACCCTCGCCCAGGCCGGCGTCGACGTCGTGCTCCTGGAGGCAGCGCAACACCTCGGCGGGCGGTTCGCCACGGTCGGGCGATGGGTGTTTGAGCATCGGGGCGAGCCCCCGGGCGAGCATCTGGTGAAACAGTGGGACCTGCCCCTTGAGCACGGGGTCCACGGGGTCTGGCGACAGTACAAGAACCTGCGACGGCTGCTTTTAACCTACGGTCTCGACGGGGCACTCCTCCCGGCCGGTGACCAGTCCATGTTGATGACCGGACTCGATGGTCGGCCCGCGCTCGTGCCCATCGGGGACGTCGTCCGAAAGAGCCTCGCGCCGGATGTGTTCGCGCAGCCGATGTTGTTGAAGGACCCGACCTTGAGGGAGGCCGCCCTGGCATTTGGTCCGCACGCGCTCTTTCAGGTGGCCCTCGACCTCAGCCATGCCGTGGCTTTCCAAGGCTCGCGGGCCGACATCTCGAGGTACGACCACCTCTCGGTCAAAGACCTCACCTCTAAGTGGCCCCCGATCCTGCGTCGGCTGTTCAGCACGCTCACGCACGCGGCCTTCTTCCGCGAGGCCGAAGACGTGAGCCTCGCGGCGTTCTTCAGCGGGCTCGAGTCCTATGTCCTCCCCCGCAAAGGGGACAGCGCGTTCGAGCTCTTCAGGCTGTCTTCGGAGGCCGCCGTCTTCGGCCCGCTACGCCAGGTCATCGAGGGACGGGGTAGCAAGGTTCGGCTTTGCTCAGCGGTCTCGGCCCTGACCTTTGACGGGGACCGAGCCTCGGGCGTCAGGCTCTCGAGCGGCGAGCACCTCGAGGCCGACGCCGTCGTGCTCGCCCTCGATCCCGTCGGCTTCACGCGGTTGATTGGAACCGAGCGGCTGGGCGTAACGACGCCGACGAGTGAGCTGGGCGCGCCGAGCCTGGTGGTCCGATGGGTCTATGCGAAGGCCGCCGGTCTGCCCGCGAACCTGCCCCCCTCGGGCGTGGTCGCCGACGGGGCCTTCGACGCCTGGTTCTGGCTAGACCGAGTGCAGGCCGACTACGGACGCTTTGCAGCCGCAACGGGGGGCTCGGTCATCGAGTGCCATGCTTATGGACGCCTCGCCTCCGACGCGGACAACGAGGGCGACGCCTCGGTCGCGCGTCGTTTTGCGTGGACGATCGAGCACGCCTTCCCCGCGCTGACGGGCCGCCGCGTCCGGGCGCACGTCCAGCGGAACGCCGCGACGCACGCCACGTTTCCCAAAGGCACGTTTGCCAAGCTGCCCCCCGTGCAGTCGGCTGTCGACAACGTCTCGATGTGCGGCGACTGGATCGCCGTGCCCGGCAGTGCCTTGTACCTCGAGCGTGCGACCTTGTCGGGCCTGCTCGCCGCGAGGTCTCAAGCCCGAAACCTGAACCTCGACACAGCACTTCTGCCCGAGCCCTTGCAGCGTGATGCCCCGGCCGCCAGCGTGTTCGCTGCCCGCCAAGTCTTACGATTGGCCCGATTCGGAGGTATGCTGCCGCACCTCCGACCTCGGTCTTGGTAATTTCCCCTCGGGTCGGCTGGCCGTGAATCGTGCAGGGCTGACGAGCTTGACGAAGCACAACTTCAGTGGGACCGAGCGGTACGAGATCGTGCGATGCCTCGGCTAGGGCGGCACGGGGACCGTCTACGAGGCCCGTGATCGGGTCCGTGGGGCCTCGGTCGCCCTCAAGGTTCTTCACGGCATGGATCCGGAGTCGATCCTCATGTTGAAGCATGAGTTCCGAACGATCGCGCGTCTCTCCGACCCTCACCTCGTCACCCTCCACGACCTGGTCTTCGACGACGACCGCTGGTTCTTCACCATGGACCTCGTCAACGGCGTGCCTTTCCTCGAATGGGCCCGGGACGGGCGGCTGCCCGGCACTTCGGTGGAGCGTCTGTCGGACGACGAGGGGCCCGCCCCGGCGCTGGAGGCCGCCGTCTTCGCTGCCCCGCTCCCCGTCAGCGACCAGCCGCACGATGGCCAGAAGCTCGACCTGAAACGCCTTCGAGACACGCTCGGCCAGCTCGTTCGAGGGCTCGTCTCTCTGCATCGGCAAGGCGTGCTTCACCGGGACGTCTAGCCCTCGAACGTGCTCGTGACACCCGAGGGCCAGGTCGTGATCCTCGACTTCGGCCTCTCGACCCACATCAAGCTTCATCGGGACTGGGAAGACGTCGCCGACTTCTCGACGGTGGGCACGGCCTCTAAGCGCTGGAGCGCAGGCGTCGGGCCGGCGAGCAGCTCCTTCGCCGGGTCGGCGGGGAGCCGGGGCCAAGTCCGCGTCGCCCGCTTACGCGCCTTTGCCGATCCGCTCGTGGCCGGGAGTGATAACGCCCATGTCCGGGGCCTTTATCACTTCTCCGTGGCCGTTACGGCGTCCTCGTGGGGCCGCTGGAAGCTGGCGGCCGAGAGCTGCACCTCGGCGGACACCGCCTATCGCAACCATGCAACCGGCCAGAACTGGGAGGTGCCGAGCAATCACATCGTCCACTTCTCCGCCCTCTCCTGGCTCGGCGAGTTCGGCCAGATCGTCGAGCGGGTCCCGGCCCTGCTCGAGGTCGCGGCGACCAACTTTCGCATCGGTCACGCGAGCATGGCCTGGCTCGGGCGGGACGAGCCGGAGGTCGCTGCCGAGGTGGCCGCCGCGGCCATGGGGGAGTGGGCCTTCGCGGGGTTCAACCTTCAGCACTTCTTCGACCTCGCCGGACAAACCGACCGTGACCTCTATCAAGGCCGGGCGGAGAGCGTCTGGCTGAGAGTCTGCCGCGAGTGGCCGGGACTCGCGTCCTCCCTATGGCTCCGCGTCGAGGTCGTCCGAATTCAGGCCACCGTCATGCGCGCTCGCGCCGCCTCTACGCTTTGGCACTCGAGTACCGCCGCGGCGAGCTCCTCGGCGGCGAGCTCCTCGGCGGCGATGAAGGAGCGGCCATCGTCATCCGGGCTGAGGCCGCCTTCGGCCGCCGGGGCTGCAATCGACCCTCGGCCATCGTTGACATGCTCGCGCCGGGTATGGGTCGCCGCTAGCGCGCCAATCAGATTCGGCGGTATGCTCTGCGGCTTGACGAAGACCAATTTCAGCGGGACCGAGCGGTACGAGATCGTACGATGCCTCGGCCAAGGCGGCATGGGGACCGTCTACGAGGCCCGTGATCGGGTCCGCGGGGCCTCGGTCGCCCTCAAGGTTCTGCACGGCATGGATCCGCAGTCGGTCCTCATGTTGAAACAGGAGTTTCGAACGATCGCGCGCGTCTCCGACCGGCACCTCGTCACCCTCCACGATCTGGTCTTCGACGCCGACCGATGGTTCTTCACCATGGACCTCGTCAACGGCGTGCCTTTCCTCGAGTGGGCGCGAGAGGGGCGTCTGACCGCCGCTTCCATGGAGCCCCTGTCGGACGACGAGGCGCGGGCCCAGACGCTGGACGCCGGGGCGATGCTGTCTGCGGAGTCCCCACCTCCCTTCTCCTCCGCCCCGCTCCCCGTCAGCGACCAGCCGCACGATCGCCAGAAGCTCGACCTGAATCGCCTCCGAGACACGCTCGCCCAACTCGTTCGGGGGCTCGGTGCCCTGCATCGGCACGGCCTGCTTCACCGCGACATCAAGCCTTCGAACGTGCTCGTGACCCCCGAGGGTCGCGTCGTGATCCTGGACTTCGGCCTCGCGACCCACTTCAGGGTTCAACGGGAATGGCAGGACGCTCTAGGCATCTCGACCTCGGGCACGGCGGAGTACATGGCGCCCGAGCAGTCGGACCCGGGGGCTCAGACAGAAGCCTGCGACTTCTACAGCGTGGGGGTCATGGTGTTTCAGGCGTTGACTGGCCGCCTCCCCTTCGTCGGCCCACCCCTGAAGGTCCTGGTTCATAAACGGCACTTCGACGCGCCTTCGCCGCAGTCCACCGAGCGCGGACTGCCGCTCGATCTCGTGCACCTCTGCGAGCGCCTCCTGTCGCGAGACCCGAAGCAGCGACCTGGGGGCGCTCAGATCTTGGCGGCGCTGCTCATCCGAGAGGGGCGAGATGTGGCCGCTCATTCAGCCTCGCTCGGGGCTGGCGAGGTCTGGTTGGGGCGCGAGCGACACCTCCTTGAGCTCAACGAGGCGCTCACGCTGACGGACTCGGGTCGGGCGGTCGCGCGGTTCGTGCACGGGACCTCCGGCATGGGCAAGAGCGCGCTCATCAAACGCTTTCTCGACCTCTCCTCGGGCTTCGTCGGTCCGGCCCCCCTCATCTTCAGGGGGTGCTGCTACGAGCGCGAGTCTGTGCCCTACAAGGCACTCGATCAGATCATCGACGAGCTCACCGAGTATCTCACGTTCCTGCCGCTTGACGAGGCCGCAGAGCTCCTCCCGGCCGACGCCTTGGTCATTTCGCGCCTCTTCCCCGTGTTCGCCCAGGTGCCCGCCGTCGCGATGCAGGTTCGGGTGGCCGAGAGCCCCGATCCCCGAGAGCTGAGACGCCGCGCCGTCGCCGCGCTTTCGGCCCTGTTGCGCAACCTCTCGGCGAAGCGCCGCCTGATCATCTCCATCGACGACCTCCAGTGGGGCGACGCCGACAGCGGGCAGCTCCTCGCGGACATCCTTCGGAATCACGACGCGCCCCCGGTGCTCCTCCTGGGCAGCTACCGCACCGAAGAGGGGGAGTCGAGCGCGTTCCTGTCCACGTTCACCCAACGGAGCGCGGCCGTCGGGACGTTGCACGCCGTCCGGGAGGTCGAGGTCGGCCCGCTCACCTCGGTCGAGGCCCGTGACCTCGCCGTCCAACTCCTGGAGCAGTCGGGCGTCGAGCTGCCGAGCTTGCGGGTTCAGGCCTGGGCGCAGGCCATCGCCACCGAGAGCGGGGGCAACCCCTTCTTCGTGGAGTCGATGGTCGAGCACCAGCGGACCTCTCCCTCGCTCACGTTAGAGGGTTTCGGTCTGAGGCAGCTGTCGTTGGCGCAGATGCTTCACGACCGCTTCGTTCGTCTCTCCCCGGACGCGCATCGTCTGCTCACGGTGGTCTGCGTTTGTGGGCAGCCCCTGCCCCGGCAGGTCGCCGAGCAAGCCACGGGACTCAAAGGAGAGCTGCAATCACCGCTGGCTTTGCTCAGGGCGCAGCGCCTGCTCCGGGTCAGGGTCGGCGCGACTGATGAGCTCATTGAGCCCTATCACGACCGGATCCGCGAGACGCTGGTCGATGGGCTGGATGAGGAGACCCGGTCCCAGGAGAACCTGATCTTGGGCTTGGCGCTCGAGTCCGCAGGCAGCGTCGACGTGGAGTCTTTGGCCGAGCATTTCCTCACGGGGGGTGACCTGCGCCGCGCTCAGCTCTATACGACCCGCGCCGCCGAGAAGGCGTCCGCCACGCTCGCGTTCGATCTCGCCGCTGATCACTATGCCCTCGCCTTGAGGCTGCATCGTCAGCAAGGCGAGGACCGCGAGCAGGGCGCGGCCGAGGAGCGCCGCTTGCTGTGCCGGCTGGGCGATGCGCGCGTCCATGCGGGCCGGTGTCTCCTCGCCGCCGCCTCGTTCACGGAGGCCGCCGTCGGGGCTCCCGAGCTCGAAGCGCTGGAGCTCAGGCGTCGGGCCGGCGAGCAGCTCCTCATCAGCGGACACCTCGAAGAAGGCAAACGCCTGCTCGTCAGCGTGCTCCAAACTCTGGGCATGCGCCTACCGACGAGCCCCGTGCGCGCCTTGTTCTCCCTGCTCTTCTGGCGCGTCCGGCTCCGGCTCCGGGGCCTGTCCTTCGTCAGACGGGCGGCCGAGGATGTGCCGAAGGTCGACCTCTCGCGCATCGATCTCACCTGGGGCGTCGGCCTCGGCCTCGGGCTGGTCGATCATGTTCAGGCGGCGGAGTTTCAAGCGCGCTCGCTGTACTACGCCTTGGGGTCCGGTGAGCCATATCGGATCGCCCGGTCGGTCGCCATGGAGGTCGCGTATGCGGCGTCGGCGGGGCACCAGGGCCAGGCTCGGGTCGCCCGCTTGAAGGCCTTCGCCGATCCGCTCGTGGCCGCGAGTGACAACGCCCATGTCAAGGGCCTTGCGCACTACTGTACCGCAGTCGCGGCGTACTCCTGGGGCCGCTGGAAGGCGGCGGCCGAGAGCTGCACCGAGGCCGCCACCGCCTATCGGGACCATACCACCGGCCTGAACTGGGAGGTCCCGAGCAACCACATCTTCCACCTCGCCTCCCTCTCCTTCCTCGGCGAGTACGGCGAGATCGCCGAGCGGGTCCCCACCCTGCTCGAGGACGCGCTCGCCCGTGGCAATCGGTACGCGGCGACCAACTTCCGCATTGGTCACGCGAGCATCGCCTGGCTCGCACGGGACGAGCCGGAGGTCGCCGCAGAGGTGGCCGCCGCGGCCATGGGGGAGTGGGCCTTCGCGGGGTTCAACCTTCAGCACTTCTTCGACCTCGCCGCACAAACCGACCGTGACCTCTATCAAGGTCGGGCGGAGAGCGTCTGGCGGAGAGTCTGCCGCGAGTGGCCGGGACTCGTGTCCTCCCTATGGCTCCGCGTAGAGGTCGTCCGAATTCAGGCCACCGTGATGCGCGCTCGCGCCGCCATCGCAGCCCTGGCCTCCGGTGTGGATGTTCGCGCCGCCCGTGATGTGGCCAAGAAGTGCCTGCGGCAGCTCTCCGGCGAGGTGGCGCCCTGGGCTCGACCCAACGCCACTCAGCTCCGGGCGGCCCTCTCCCTCCTCGACGGAGATCTGAACTCGGCCCTGCGCCATCTCGTCAAGGCGATTGACGAATTTCGCAGCGTAGACATGGAGCTCTACGCCCGGTCGCTGGAGTACCGCCGCGGCGAGCTCCTCGGCGGCGATGAGGGCGCGGCCATCGTCGTGCGGGCTGAGGTCGAGATTGGCCGCCGGGGCTGCAAGCGACCCTCGGCCATCGTGGACATGCTCGCGCCGGGCCTGGGTCGGCGCTAGGCGACGAAAGTCGCCTCGAGTACTAGACGCCGAACATCGCGCCGAGCGCCAAGACGAGCACGACGAGCGCTTCCCCGGCGACGAAGCCCGAGGCCAGCGGGAGGTTGAACTTACCCTCGGTCTCGGGGCGCGTCTTTAGCCAGATGAACTGCGCGATTCCCCCGAGCAGCATCGGCATGACGGCGAGGCCAGGCACGAGCATGCCGATGCCGACGCCCGTGGGTGAGGGCACGAACTTCGCGAACCGCCCCTCCAGCACCGTCAGCGCGATCCCGAGCACGACGGCGACGCCCAGGGCGGCAAAGCAGCCGGCGGGCAAGGCGTCGAAGCCTTTCGATACGAGCTCACCGAAGCCGGCCCACTTCACGCTGATCGGTGAGCTGAGGCCGTTCTCTCCAATCCCATACTTCGCCGCGAGCACCGGATAGACGAGGGCCACCGACAAGGCACCGACGGGCACGCCGATGAGCTGAAGAATCGTGAGGTTCCGGTTGCTCGATCCGACGATCTTGCCGGCCTTGAAGTCCTGCATGAGGTGCTCGCCGTTCGCGGCGATCGTGCCCGACATGCCCGAGCCAATCATGTTCACGGCGATGTTTCCGGGGCTGAGCAAGGCGAAGAGCGCCTGCGTGAAGTTCGCCAACGCGCTGACGGGTGCCCAGTTCGTCTCGCCGAGCACGCGGGTCCCGACGAGCATGAGCACAAAGGAGACGACGAGTGAGATCAAGGTCAGCCAGACCGGGAAGCCGAGGCTGTACGACTGCAGGACGCAGAGCCCGACCGTGGCGACAACCACGCCCGCGAAGACCACGCTCAGCGGCATATCCGTCGAGTCGACATCACCCGCGCTGAAGTGGGTGAACGTCCTGGCAACGACCCGCCATTTCAAGAGGAGCGCGGTCAGTCCCCCGGCGACGAGAAGTCCGGTGGCGGGCCACATGACCCAGCGCAGCACATCCTTGAAGATGGGCGCGGCGATGATGCCCTGCTCGACGAGGAGCGGGGGCGAGATGACCCACGACAGGAGCATACCTAAGCCCATCGACAGCGCGATTCGGAGGCCCACGAGCATGCCCGAGCCGAAGCTCAGGAGGCTGACCTCGGTGCCCATTCGAAGCGCCTGCCCCGAGGCACCGAAGTGCAGGGCCTCGGGCAGCGCGTGTAGACCATCCCGAATGACCGCCAGCAGGCCGCTCGCCCCCATGCCCAGCCCCAAGGCCGCCACGCGAGGTCCCGCCTGCGCGGGCCCCTGATCGAGCACGAGCAGGGTCTCGCCCGCCGCAGTGCCGTCCGGGAAGGGCAGGTTCTCCTCGTCGATGTAGTGCTTGCGGAGCGGCACGGCGAGCAGGACACCAATCACACCCGCGAGGCTGAGCCAGGCGAAGATTTGAAAGGTCGTCAGCTGAACGTTGAAGCCCAGCTCCGGCTTCTGGCGCAGCATGTCGAACGCCGCGAGGACCACGCACATGAAGCCCGCTTGCCCCGCCGCCGTGCCCGCTGTCTGGACGAGGTTCATCTCCTGGCGGGTGGCGCGGGTCGAGAAGGCCAAGCCGACGAGCGTGAGCAGGATGTATCCAAAAAACGCGCTGACAACGGAGATGTTCGGGCCGAAGCCGATCTTCAAGACGACGTAGGGATAAGACGAGCCGATGAGGGCGGCGACGAGGACGGCGACCACGACGGCGCGCACCGTCAGCTCACGAGGTTTGGCGATTGCGGTGGCCGCGCTCATGTCTTCGACCCCGTGAAGGTGATCGACGCCGAGTTGATGCAGTAACGCAGGCCTGTGGGCCCGGGGCCGTCGGGGAAGACGTGGCCGAGATGCCCGCCGCAGCGCGCGCAGGTGACCTCAACGCGGGACATGCCCATCGTGAGGTCTCTGTGCTCGTCGATGGCCCCGTCGTCCTTCGGGGCCGTGAAGCTCGGCCAGCCGCAGCCGGAGTCGAACTTCTCCTCGCTCTCGAAGAGGGGCTCCTGGCAACCCGCGCAGAGGTACTCGCCGTCCGCGTGGTGGTTCCAATACTCGCCGGTGAACGGACGCTCCGTGCCCCGCTCGCGCAGCACATGAAACTGCATCTGGTTGAGCGATTGTCGCCATTCGTCAGGCGACTTGACGACCTTGAGTTCCCGCTGTCTGGACATATTTGACCTCCGAAGCGCGAGTGTATGCTCGACTAGGGCTCCTCTTTTCGAGGTTCTCGTTCTAGAACGTGCCCATGAATGAGTTGCACTACCTGACGTTGAGCGCGGGCTTGACCTTCGTGATGGTCATCACCGCGAGCCTGATCCGAAATCGGGCCCACACGCCTCGGGGGGCGATTCAGGCGATGGGCAACCGGGACGAGGTGCTCACGGCGACGCCGCTGTCGGGTCGGGCTGATCGGGCGGCCCTCAACATGTTGGAGAACCTCGTCATCTTCACCGCGCTGCTCCTCTCGGCGCGAGCGGCCGGCGTGGCCTCGACGTTATTGACCCAAGCGGCGGCCCTCTTCTTCTTCGCACGCGTCGGGTACTTCGGCGTCTACCTCGCCGGTCTGAAGGTCATCCGGTCCGCGCTGTGGGGCGTCGGCGTCGCCGCGATGGTCATGCTGGTCTACGGCACGTTCAGCGTCTGACGGGGGTCGGGCCGGGGGCCGGCGGGTCACTCCTTCGCACCGTTGGAGTCGGCCTCGCGCAGGAGGCGGTAGTCTTGCGTCGCTTGCCATGCGGTCGCGAACGAGCACGAGGCCTTCCGAGCGATGTCGGCGATGGACAGGTCGGGCGCGTGCTCGAGCGCAGTCCACACGTCGGCCCGAAACGACGGGCCCATGAGCACACGGTTGCGGTACCCCGTGTGGCGCCGAATCAGGACCTCCGCCGAGAGCACGTCCTCGCGGCGATCGCGGAGCGTGCCCTTCGGGACCCGCAGCTTCGACCCGGTGAAGCGCTCATCCTCGCCGCGTCGTTTGACCTGGAACTCAGTCCCCGTCGGCAGCAGGCCGATCGACGCGCCCCCGTAGGCACCCACGAGCCGGGCGAGACGACGATCCTTGTTGAGCCAGGTCGCGACAGCCGCCCAATAAGCGCGGACGCGCTCGGACGGATGGGCACCAACGAGGCGCACGAGCCGGTCGGCGTTCACGTGCGTGTGATGCACCCCGAGCCAGGTGGTCAGCACGGCGAGCACGCGGAGATCGCCGTCGTCCATGCCGAGGACGGAAGCATGCAAAAGCGTGCTCTCGATGTCCGCGTCGGCCTCTGCCTTCGCGGCGAAGTTCATCCCGATGCCCACCATGCGCGCCGTTATCAGGTTGGGCGCGGGCGTCGGTGCTGGGGTCGTCGCACGGCTAAACGGCATGACCGAGCCTCCGCGCGAGGTCGGGCCTGGCTAGCGTGCTGAGCACGAGGACTTGTCCGTCAAAGATGCGCGTCGGCCGCTGGATGACTGAGCCCAAGCGCCGAGCCCCCGATAACGATGCCCTCAAAGCGCAGGCCGAGTCCGAGCAGGTGGCGATCGAAGGCTTCGATGGTTGGGCGGGGCAACATCGCTTCTCGCGTATCGGATAATCCGATACCAGCCAGCTTCCCTGAGCGCGTTTCGTCAAGCGGCTGTCCCATCTGTGTCGAGATCAGCCATAGGTGCCCGCGGATCGGCCCTACTCCCCGAGCTCCACGAACGTCAGCAGCGGGCCGTCGAAGATGTCGTCCACGTCGACGAGGTTGATGCGGGCCTCGACGAAGAAGCTGTGCTCGTCCTGATCATCGCAGAGGACCTGCCGAACTCGAAAGAGGCGCGGCTCGAGCTCCTCGATGGAGGTCAAGGCGTGGCCGCGGGCGTGGGTGTCGAAGATGAGGCGGTCGAACTGCGCGTAGAAGGCGCGCATCCGGTTCTCGAGCAGGGCCGGACTCATCGTGGTCTCGGGTGGGGTCTCGGGATCCGAGCGCAGGCAGATCGCCGCCTCGTCGTAGTCACGCAGCGAGAGCGCCTTGACGAAGGCGTGCAGCTCCGCGCGGACTCGGGAGGCGAAGACCTTGCGGTCAAAGAGCGCGTCTTTAGGACGCTTTGGGGGCCGGGGCGTCTCGGGTGTCCCTGCCTGCCCATCCACGAGGTCTTCCCAAGCGGAGAGCAGGCTCGAGTCGGCCCGCTCCAGCGTCGAGCGCAGGTAGCCTTCGATCTCGAAGAGCTCGTCGTTCTTGGCGGCGTCCGGCACGGCCTGCACGAGCGCCTTGTAGACCTGGCTCAAGTAGCGGAGCAGCACGCCCTCGCTCGGCTGTAAGCTGTAGTCGACGACGTACTCATTAAACGAGGCGAAGCGTAGGTACATATCCCGCGCGACGCTCTTGGGTCGGACCTCCGTGGACCGGACCCAGGGGTTGACCGCGGCGTAGTCCTCGAACGCCCCAAACACGAGCTCGGCGTCGGGCATCGGATACGTCACCTTCTCGATGAGCTCGATGCGTTGATCGAACTCGACGCCGGCGGCCTTCAGGACGGCGATTTCCTCCTTGCGGGCCTTGTCTTGCTGGCGCAGGAGCACGACGACGGGATCCTCGACGATGGACTCGACGAAGGTCAAGACGCGAACGGCGTGGTCCGGGTGGGTCAGGCTCAGGGTCCCGACGACCTCGAACAAGAACAGGGACAGCGACTGGTTCAAGGAGAAGTCGCGCTGCAGCTCGCGCTTCATGCCGACGACCTGACCGCCGCCGCTGGGGTTCTCGCGCAGCTCGATGACGCCCGCTTGCCTCAGGGAGACGAAGAGGCGCTTGGCCTCGTGCCGGTGCTTCGATTGTTGGGCCGGGCTCTCGTGGGATAACGCGATGAGCGAGACGAGCGCCCCATAGCCACCGTGTCGATCCTGCGCCGAGCGGGGGCGCTGGAGGAGGTTGACCAACATCCCGTAGTCCAGCTTAAAGCGGCTGGTGAGCGGCTCCGGTGCCTTCTCGATGAGCTCGCGATAGACCTTCTCATCCCAGGGCACATAGCCCTTCTCGGGCGGCTTCTTCTTGACGATCTTGCGCTGTTTTTTGGGGTCGCCGAACGCCCGCGCCTCCGTGCGCTTGTTCTCGATGACGTGCTCGGGAGCCTGACAGACCACCCACCCTCGATCGTCGAAACCCTTGCGACCCGCGCGACCGGCAATCTGGTGGAAGTCGCGCACGGTCAGGAGGCGCGTCTTCTGGCCGTCGAACTTGCAGAGTTGCGTGAACAGGACGGTCCGCAGCGGGACGTTGATGCCCACGCCCAAGGTGTCGGTCCCGCAGATGATCTTCAGCAAGCCGCGCTGGGCGAGACGCTCGACGAGCAGGCGATACTTCGGGAGCAAGCCCGCGTGGTGGAGCGCGAGCCCCGAGCGGATGAAGCGCTGCACGTCTTTGCCGTAAGGCGTATCGAAGCGGAACCCGCTCAGCGCTTCACTGATGGCGGCCTTGTCCTCTTTGGTGGCGACGTTGAGGCTCGTGAAGTCCTGCACGCGCTCGGCGCAGTCACGCTGGGTGAAGCTCACCACGTAGATCGGCGCGCGGGCCCTCGAGACCAGGGCGATGATGGCCTCGTGCAGGGGCTCCTCGCTGTACTCGAACTCCAGCGGGACGGGGCGGGTGACGGCGCGCACGAGGCTGACCTCACGCCCGGTCCGCTCCTTGAGCCGCAGGCACAGCTCGCGGGTGTCTCCGAGGGTGGCCGACATGAGCATGAACGTCGTTCGAGGCAGCGCGAGCAGCGGGATCTGCCACGCCATGCCCCGCTCCCGATCACCGTAGAAGTGAAACTCGTCGAGGATGGCGTCGTCGATCTTGGCGCGTTCACCTTCGCTGAGGGCCATCGCCGCGAGGATCTCCGCGGTGCAGCAGATCACCGGCGCGTCCCGGTTGATGGCCGCGTCCCCGGTCATCATGCCGACGTTCTCCCCGCCGAGCGCGCGGCAGAGCTCGAAGAACTTCTCGCTGACGAGGGCCTTGATCGGCGAGGTGTAAAACGAGCGACGACCCGTCGCGAGGGCCTTGAAATGCATCGCCAAGGCCACGAGCGACTTGCCGGAGCCGGTCGGCGTATTCAAGACGACGTGCCGGTCGGCGAAGACCTCGAGGATCGCCTCCTCCTGGTGCGAGTAGAGCGTCAGCCCCGAGTCTTTGGCCCAGTCCACGAAGACATCGAGCAGGGTGTCGATGTCGCGCGGCAGCTCGGGCGTCAGTCGTTCGACTAAAGACTTCACGTCACCACGGGCGCGTCTAGGTAGGCGCGCTTCGCGCTGAGCATCTCGCGCGCGGGCCGCAGGACCTCTCTCATCATGCTTGCGTTCGCCATGCCCTCGGGGCTGTCTCGCTCGAGCTGCTCCAGCCTTACGGCGAGGTCGGTCAGGACCAAGGCGAGCACGTCATGGTCGTGGCGTCGCTCGTCGTGAAGCGCCTCGCACATCTCGTTGACATGGTTGTAGAGCGCCTGGAACTCATCGCCCTTGCGCAGCGGACGTGGGTGGACCGGGGCCCCCTCTTTGATACGTTGGATATACCGATCGATGACGTAGATGGGGCCGACGATCCGATGCGTGGCGAGCACGCCCACGACCACGAGCAGGGTCACGAGGAGCAGCCAGTAGCCGACGAGCTCGACGAGCACCTTCTGGTCCTCGGCGGCGAGCTCGACCTGGAGTTGCAAGGCCAGCTCGGGGTCCTCGGTCAGGCCGGCGAGCTCGCTGTTCTCGCGGACCTTGTCGTAAAAGAAATATTCGACCGAGCCGAAGATGATCCCCCCGGCCAGCGCGATGAGCAGCGTGTATTTGATCTGGAAAGTGCGGTCGATGAGGAAGTTCTTCACGAACCGCTTGTGGTGAGGACGAGGACCGCTCACCGAAGGCGGAGGCTCAAGCGTCTCGGATACATTCGCGGACATTATTTCACGCCTTTCAGGTAGTCGCCGAAGCCCTCGTAGATCACCGGCACGAGCGCGGCGACGCAGCCCTGCATCTGACCCGAGAGCCCCGCCTCGGTCACGACGGCCGTCCCCAGATCAATCTCCGCCTGCTGACTCGCCGAGCCCCGGAGGATGCGCTCCTTCCGAAGCTCGAAGACCGCCTGCCCCACTCTGCAGGTCAGCCGGGTGCCGCCGGAGCTTCGGTCGATGGTGGTCGTGAGGTTGAGTTGCAAGGCCACGCCGGGCAGCTCACCGGCGGTGACCCGTTCACGCGCCGCGGCATCCCCGAGCACGACGCGCTCGTCGAGGCGGGCCTTGCGGAGGAGCGCCTGTCGAACGAAGTCACAGAGCCGTAGGTCGTCGCCGACGACGTCGAGCTCCACGTAGACCTTCTGACCGACGCAGGCCGACTCGCCCCCGAGGGCCTCGACCGCGCGCTCGGCGGTCCGTTGAACGAGATCGTCGACGTCCGCCCGGAGCGCGCAGAGCGTGGGCGTGGCCGACGTCGCCTTGAGCCGCGACAACGACGAGACCGAGGCCGTCCGAACGAGCGGGTGGGCGTCTTGTGTCGCGCGAATGAGGGCCAGGATGCTCTCGGGATCGGGGGTCTTGCCGAGCTCGGTCGCGGCCTTGAGGCGGACCTTGAAGTTCGGGCTGCGGAGGAGCGCGTCGGTGAGCGGGCTCGCGAGCGAGACGTTGGCCGCCAGCATCAGGAGGCCGAAGAGCAAAACGAGGGTGAACCGGCAGGACACGTCGCGACTATCGGCCGGGCGGATGGCGTCTTCAACCCTGATTGTCTGCGGCCCTTGCCCCCGGCTCGTTCTTCTGTTTTCCTGCTTGGATATGCGGACTAAAACACTTGTAATTTCAACGGTGTTGGCATTTTACAGCTGCAGCGAGCCGGCCAAACCCAAGGCTGGCTCCGAGGACGGGGAGGGGGGCGCCAAGGGCTGTGTCTCCGACCTAGAGTTCTTCCAGCGGGAGGTCTCTGGCCCCATCCTCGAGCGCAAGTGCTTGGGCTGCCACACAGCGCAGGGGGCCGCGCGGACCTCGAAGCTGGTGCTCCTGCCCCCCGGCCAGACGGACGCGCTCCGCCTGAACTTCGAGACCTTGAAAGAGGTCGCGTCGTACGAGCGGGACGCGACGTCGATCCTGCTCCTCAAGCCCACGGCCCAGAT
>SHZC01000051.1 GCA_009692505.1 Myxococcales bacterium | reverse complement strand
AGGGTCGGCGTGGCCGAGGGGCGCTTCTTCTCCATCTTGACGGTGCCCGGGCGGCCCAGGTCAGGCACTTCGGGCAGGCTCGCGACGGGCATCTCGGCCGTGGGCGGCGGCTCGACAGGAGCGATGAACCTCGGCACCTCCACCCGGGGCACGGGTCCGAGGTCCGGCGTCGTCAGGGGTGCCTCTGGTCGGGTCCGGGTGTCCTCGGGCTCCCAGTCGAACTTCGGCAGCTCCAGACGGGCCCCGGCTGGCACCCCGGGCCTTGGCGGCGAGGGGGCGGGGGGGCGCGGCGGCGGCGTCGCGGTCGGCGTCGCGGTCGGCGGCGCAGCGTCGGCGACCTGAAGCGGGCGGAGATTTTCGAACTCGAGGCGCGAGGCGGCGTGGGCGAACGCGCGGGGCGAGCGGCCCCCTCGCACCGTGCCTGGCAGCTCTGGGGCCCCATCGTGATCGCCGGCAAGATCGGCCACCGGATCCAACATTTGGGTCCGGTCCGTTGCGCCCGTATAAACCGACGGCGAGATGCCCTCACTCGTGCGCTCTCCGGTTGTGGGATGCGACCTCAAGCGGTCTCCGGGCGAGCCGCTCTCGCGCGTGAGGCCGCCGGTCGCCGGGTGTGCCGGGAGGCGAAGCTTGTTGGGCGGATGAGCGGGATCGACCTCCGATGCTCCCCCCTCCGTGAGCTCGTCTTCGTAGTCTTCGTCGATGATCACGCCCTGCGCGCCACGAGCCTGGGCCGACGGGCCGGCGATGGCCCGGATGTAGCCCGTAAAACTTGCGCTCGGCGCAGGCAGGGCCGCGGCGGCGCGATCCGAGAGGTCAATCACCACGCCGTTGTGCTCTCTCACACCGATGCCCGGATCGGGGGCGGCGTGCTGGAGTTGCATGAGTGCCTCAGCCTGCAGCCCTTGCGTGAGGGCATCGGAGGGGTGGTGTTCGAGCGCGCGCCGCAACACGATCCACGCCTCCTCGGGCTTGTCGTCCGAAAGCAGCGCGCGCGCCAGGGTCCGCATGGATGGCAGGTGGGTCGGCTCGCTTCGGAGGACGTTGGCGGCGTGCCGGGCTCCTGACCGCGAGCGGCCGACGAGGAGCAGCGACTCGGCGAGCAGGCTGCGCCCCTCAACGTGGTGCAGATGGATCGCCAGTCCTGTCTCGAGGATGTCCACGGCTGCAGTGGTCTGGCCGAGCTGGAGCTTGGCCCTGGCGAGCTCGAAGAACACCTCGGACGTGGGATCGTCGTCAAATGTCCGCTCGAGCTCCGCGGCGCGCAAGGCTATCGCCTCGGCCGCGAGGCCAGAGGCCACCGCGTCGGGGGCACGTTCGTCAAGGACTCGGGGACGATCGCTCACGGTGCAGGTACGACTCGTTTACCGTGCAGGATTGCCCCGGCACGATAGCCGAGCTTGCCTCCGGAGGGATGCGCGAAATGCGAAGAAAACTCATGAGTCGGAGCGGCCTCATTTGGCTCATGGCAGCGACGCTCGGCTGTGAAGCCGGGCCTGACGCACCGGACGCCCCCGACGCGATCACCGACCCACCGCCTCCGACGAGGGCCTGCAACGTGCTTACGCCCGTCTGCCTCCTGCCTTGGCCGAGCTCCGTCTTCGAGGTGGTCGACACCGAACAGCCCTCCGGTCGGTCTCTCGTCGTTGATCCCTCTGTGGGCATCCCGACAGCCTGGTCGAAGATCGCCGCCCTCTCACCCGATGGGTTCTCTCCCGTCGGCGCGATCGTCACGACCTTCGAGCGTCCGTTCTCGGAGGCCTCCTTGCCGACCCCGGAGGGCTCCACGGAGGTGACCTCGGCGATCTACCTCTTCGACGCCGACGCCCGTAGCCCGGATCGGGGAAAGCGGCTGCCGTTCAAGGCCGAGCGGCGCCTATCGATGGACGAGTCTCAAGACCTGCTCTTCCTGCTCCCGCTTCGGGCACTCGAGCCCGGTCGGAGGTACGGCGTGGCCATCCGCCGGTCGCTCCTCGGCCAGGACGGCCAAAGCCTGGAGCCCGGTTCGGCGATGCGCGCCCTGTTGGACTCCGACGCGGCGGAACCGCACCGCGACGCCGACGCCGCGCTCAGGCTCAATACGCAGAACCTCCTCGGCATCCTGGAGGCGGACGGTCTGGAGAGAGGCGACCTCGTCGCGCTCTGGGACTTTCGCGTGCGCTCGTCTGAGGGCATCACGTCGGACCTCGACGCGGTGATCGACCACAACAAGGGCTTCATCAGTGCGCAGGGGCCGATGGAGATCATCGGCGAGTCCGACGCGGGAGACGGCGCGACGCGATACGATGTGCGGCTGCGAATCCCACGTTTCCGGTCAGACCGCGACGCGCTGCTCAATCGTGATCCCTCTGGTGTAGTCAAGCCGATTGACGAACTCACGCTCAACGCCATCCTTGTCGTCTCCGGCGCCGCGACCCCCGAGCGACCCGCCATCCCGGTGCTCTTCGGCCACGGGCTCAGCGCGTCCGCGGAGCTCATGTATGGACAGCTCATCCCCAGGCTCTCTCTCGACCTTGGTCCCTACGCCGTCCTGCTCGTGGACTGGGACCTGCACGGCCAGCGAGGGCAGGGGCTTACAGACATCCTGGCCATCTCCGGCGCGCTCAACGCCGGGGCCTTCGCGCACTCCATGGTCCAGTCGACCGGGGACGCGCTGATCTTCGCTGATCTGCTCACGCGGGTTCCGGAGCTGCCGGGTCGGGGTCGCGTCGTGGCTCCGGCTCCCGTTTTCTTCCTCGGGCAATCTCTCGGCAGCATGATCGGCTTGCTGCTGTCGACCGTCGACTCCCCGATACAGGCGGCGGTCCAGAACGTGCCCGGCGGGGCGCTCGCCACCATCCTCCGCAAGGGCGAGGTCACCAGCCGGCTCGGCCTGCGAACGACCATCGAGGCCGCGCTCGACGCCGAGCCGATCTCGGGGCTGTCGCGTGAGCTCGGGGTCGACGTCCTGCTCGCCATCAGCCAGATCGGCCTCGACGTCGGGGATCCCCTGAGTCATGTCTCGACCCATCGGCGGCCTCGACATCCCCAGATCCTTCAGGAGTCCATCGGCGACGGCATCGTGCCCAATGAGGTCACCGAGCTGCTCGCCCGCACGATGGGGCTGCCGCTCGTCACGCCCGCCATCAGGCCCGTTCCGCTCATCACCCTCGCCGCGTCCCCTTTGCGTGGGGCCGAGCTGGGGGCCCTGGTGCAGTTCCGGACCTCCGCCGACGCTTTCACGGCCCACGTCTCCCTCTTCGAGCCGACCGTCGCGAGACACGCCCTCTCCTACCTCCAGACGTTCACCGACGACGACGCCGATAACGACGGAGAGATCAGCTTGGACTGCGAGGGCCCCTGCGACCTCGTTCGCTGACTCAGCGCGCGCCCTCAAACGTGGGCAGGCGCACGAGGCCTCGCGTTTCGCAGCCGCCGGCACCGCTATAGACGAGGAGGATCTCCTCGACGACGCGACCGGCGAAGGGGCTCAGAGAGACGCTGACCAGGTCGAGCGCGTCCGTCGGGGGCAGGGGCGTTCGGGCGTGAAGCGAGTCCTCCCCGGAGAACACGAGCTCGATGTGCAGCTCCGGCAGCGTGCGGGCGTACTCAAGGCGGGCTTGATTGGGCAGGACGAAGCGCCCCGCATGGAGCAGCACCTCGAGCCTCGACGTCCCGCCGCCGACATCGCAGACGACCAGAGAGACCCAACCGTCCTGCACCTCGAGACCCCGGAGACTCAGCCCCGCGGTGGAGACGAGCGGCAGGAGCGGGGCTGTTGTTTCCAGGTTCGACGGGGGCGAGAGGGCCGCGGGCCCGAAGGTCTCAGCGAGGACCTCGACGCGCCGCCGCCCGTATGGGACATACCGCGCACCCAAGGTCAGCTCCTGAGGCAGGGTCGTTGGCGCGACGGTCTCGTCGATGGGATCAAGCTGTCGGTCATCGCGCCACGCACTCAGGCCGTCTACGAGGACCGCGCCCCGCTGTTCGTCAAGTCCCTTGACCGCAGAGCGTCGGGCGAGGACCAGCGCCCGCAGAAACGCCGCCGCGGTCGGGGCCTCAACGACGCCACCGGGGTCATCAAGGCGCGGGTTTCTGGGGGGTCTGACCATGGGCACGAAGTCGAAGCGTTCGCGGACCGAGCGTCGCCACCGCTCCGTGCTTCGGAGGTCCTCCGCGTCCCCTTGGGGTCGAGAGCCGTCGATCGCAAAGCCCGCCCCCTGTAAAGGAAAAACGAAGCGGACGCCGGGGGGGATCGCGTTGAGGGTCCCGTCGTCGAAGGGGATGGAGAGATCCACCTCAAGGCCGATCCGGGTCTCGGGGCTCGTCCGCACGATGAACTCGACGACCCGCGAGACGTCGGCGAGTCGCTCGGGCGGGAGGGCGACCTTAGAGAGGAAGATCGTCGGCTCGATGACCGAAGGGTGCTGGAGGATCTGGGCGACGAGGAAGGCGACGTCCGCGTCAAGCTCGGTGGGGCGGTCACTCACGATGAAGAGCGGGCTCGCCGCCTGTCCCGAGGCGAGTCGATCAAGCAGGCGGCCGGTGTTCTCTCCGCTGGGGCCGTCGAAGTCGTAGACGAGCATGGGCTCCGGCAGCGCGGCCAAGACGTCGTCGGGCGGCGAGAGCGGGGGGCCCTGAGCCGGCAGCAGCGCGGCGCGGAGCCCATCTTCGGGGCGGTCTGGGCGAACGCGAACGTAGATCGCCCGCGAACGCGCGTCGGCGGGCAGCGGAGCGGGGGGGGCGGCCGCGTCGATGAAGGTCGCGACATCCTCCGGCGGCTGGGCGTCCGACCCCTCCGAATCCACGAGCACGATGTCCCCGGAGCGGGCATTCCGGAGGCGCGTCGACGCACGCGGCTGCTCCTGCGCGCACGACAGGAGAAAACCGCACAGGGCGGCTACAAACGGCATCGGGCGATCGACTAGGTTGCGCCTCATGTCCGCATCCTACCCGCGCCCCCTCCTCACCGTAGATATCGTCGTGCTCAGCCAGCTGCAAGGCCGCCTTCATCTCCTCCTCATCCAACGCCGAGAGCCGCCGTTCGAGGGCCTGTGGGCTTTGCCGGGGGGCTACGTCGAGCCTACGGAGAGTCTGGCGCAGGCGGCGGTCCGGGAGCTAAAGGAGGAGACCGGCGTTCCGGTAGACGCAGAGAAGCTGCTCCAGATCGGGGCCTTCGCTGATCCCGAGCGCGACCCTCGTGGCTTCACGGTCTCCGTCGCGTTCGTGGCCCTCGTGGGACTTGAAGTTCCGCTCACGGCGGGGGACGACGCCGCCCTCGCACAGTGGTTCCCGGTTCAAGCCCTGCCGGAGCTCGCTTTCGATCACCGGGACATCGTCGCTCGGGCTCGTGAACGCCTCATCGACTCGGTCCAGTCGAGCCCCTTTGTGCTCGAGCTCTTCAGTCGACCCTTTCGGTCCGCCGACGCCCGGCGCCTCTATGCCGAGCTCCTGGGCAAGGACATCAAGCCCCGCGCCTTCAAGGCGTGGCTGCGGCGGCGCGAGGTCGTGGAGCGCGTGGGCAAGTCGCGCTACCAAGCGCGGCCGGAGATGCATCCGGATTGGTGCCGCTGAGCGAGCGGCAGAATCGGAATTGGTGCCGCTGAGCGAGCGGCAGAATCGGAATTGGTGCCGCTGAGCGAGCGGCAGAATCGGAATTGGTGCCGCTGAGCGAGCGGCAGAATCGGAATTGGTGCCGCTGACTCAGCCCTTTTCGGCGCGTCGTGCGCGCAGGGCGCGGTCGTAGATCAGGTTGGGCAGGAAACGCGCGCTCTTGACGATCGACGCGAGCTGCCAAGGAAACGCGACCTGAGTGGCGCGCGCTCGAATCCCCTCATGCATGAGCGCGGCGGCCTCGTCGACGTCCATCAGAAACGGCATCGGGAAGCGGTTGCGGGCGGTCATCGGCGTGCGAATGAAGCCCGGGGTGATCGTCGTCACCGCGACCCGGTGGTTCTGGAGTTCGACCCGGAGGCTCTCCAGGAGGTTGGTCACCGCCGCCTTGCTCGCCGCATAGCCACCCGATCCGGGCAGGCCCCGATACCCGGCGAGGCTGCTGACGCCGACGAGGTGCCCGGCCTTGCGGCTGATCATGCCGGGCAGGACCGCCTCGATGCAGTTCGCCACCCCGAGCACGTTCGTTCGGAAGATGCGCTCGATGTCCGCCGCGAGGAAGCGGGTCGCGGGCGTGGGGTCGCCGATGCCGGCGTTGCAGATGAGCGTGTCCACCGGGCCAAACTCGGCCTCGACGCGCTGGAAGGTCGAGACGACCGCCGCGTGATCACCGACGTCGAGCGCGATGGGCACCGCCTTGCCCCCGGACTCTCGGATGCGAGCGGCGAGGGCCTCCAGGTTCTCGAGGCGCCGGGCCGTGATGACGACCGTGTCGCCGTCGCGCGCGAGGAGCGGGGCGAGCGCCGCTCCCAGGCCCGATGAGGCGCCGGTTAATACGGTCAAACGGGGTCTGGCAGTGTTCGGGGAGCTCGTGGCCATCTCAATCGTCCCTTTTTTTCGATTACGGAAGACAAACGGCGGCGACCGCGCAGTCGGGATCGTCGCAGTCGAAGAGTTGGTCGTGGTCGTTGTCGCGCCGGTCCAGGCAGAAGCCCGCCTCGATGGGCCGGCACGCGCTCACGAGGACGTTCCGGCTACACGCGAAGTCGGCGCAATCGACGAAGCCGTTACCGTCGTTGTCGAGCCCGTCCTGGCACTCGTCGTCGTCGTTCTCGATGGGCCCGCAGACGGTCACCCACGGGTTGAGCTTGCAGCCGAAGTCGTCGCAGTCGACGTGCCCGTTCGCGTCGTCGTCGAGGCCGTTGACGCACTCGAGGTCGCTGGCTTCGGCCGCGACGAGGTCGCAGGCGTGCACCTCGGGATCCATGAGGCAGTGGAAGTCGGCGCAGTCGACGAAGCCGTCCCCATCGTCGTCGAGGCCATTGCTGCAGAGGTCGTCGTCGCTCTCGGCGAAGGCGGGCGGCGGGGGCAGATCAGGCGGCAGCGGGATGCCGCCTGGATCGGGCTGACCACCGGGGGCGGGCTCTCCGCCCGAGGTCGGCTGACCACCCGGTGAAGGCTCACCACCGGAGCTTGGCTGGCCTCCCGGTGAAGGCTCACCACCGGAGCTTGGCTGGCCTCCCGGCGAAGGCTGGCCTCCCGGCGAAGGCTGACCACCGGGGGCCGGCTGACCTCCCGGGGAAGGCTGACCTCCCGGCGAAGGCTGACCACCCGGTGCCGGCTGTCCCCCCGCGGCGTCTATACCGAGGCGGCCGTCCGGTCCCAATCCCGAGCCCGCGTCGCTGCTGGAGTTGTCCTCCGGCTGAGGCAGACACGCGGCACTCGACGCGAGCACGGCGGCGAGCACCGTCGAAAACACCTTCGATTCGAGAGCTCGTGATGAGGAAACGTGTCGCGACATGGACTGACCTCCGGGAGCCGGTCTCAGACATTCAAGGGGCGGGGTATAGGTCGAGGAGCCCGAGCTTGCCAAGAGCCTCAGCGAAGTCCCACGGCAGCGGTGCTGCGACATCGAGAGCGACCGACGGCGCGGTCAGTCGGCTGGCGTGCAAGGCGAGCCGAGACAGGCCGTACTCGGACCGAAACAGGCGATTGATGTCGCCTTTGCCGTAGTTCACATCCCCGACCAAGGGGTGGGAGAGGTGCTTCATGTGGCGCCGGATTTGGTGGTAGCGGCCGGTGAGCGGGCGGCACTCCACCAGCGAGAATCGCCCGGAGGTGCCCAGGGTCCGAAACGCGGTCACCGCCCGCACGCGCTCCCCGTCCTCACTCTTGGGGACGTCGTGATCGATGAGACCCTCGGCGGGTGGGCGGCCGCGCACGATCGCGACGTACTGCTTCTCCACCTGCCCTTCGGTGAACGCCGCGCCGAGTTGCCCCGCCGTCTCGGCATCGAGCGCCATGACCAGGACCCCGCTCGTCGCCCGATCGAGCCGATGCACGGGGTAGACGTGTCGGCCGAGCTGGTCTCTCAGCGTCTGTAAGACAAAGGGGCCGTCGTTGTCGTAGCCGCGGTGCACGGCCATGCCTGAGGGCTTGTCCACGACACAGACCGAGGCCGTCTGAAAGAGGATGGAGAGGGTCACGGGCAAGTCATGTGGCGGAAAAAGGTAGAAGTCAGTGTTGGCTGTACTAGCATGCGCCGCCATGCTGAACACAACCATCCAGAAGCTCCTCCCGGTCGCGCTCGTCGCGGCCTCGCTCACTGCCTGCACCCAGAAGGGGCCAGACGCCGCCAAGGCCCCGGCTTCGGTCGCTGCCAGTGCTAAGCCGAGCAAGCCCCCCGCGCCGGCGAGTGCGGCCGGTGATCTCCCGGCACCGGCCGACGTGGCTGCGGCCCCTGTCGATGCCGAGAAGACCGCCAGCGGCCTCGCCTCCAAGGTCACGACGCCGGGTACGGGCACCGAGAAGCCCGATGAGTGGGACACCGTCAAGGTCCATTACTCCGGCTGGACGACCGACGGCCACATGTTCGACAGCTCGGTGAAGCGTGGCGAGCCGACGGCGTTCCCGCTGACCCGCGTTATCAAGGGCTGGACCGAGGGCGTGCAGCTCATGGTCGTCGGCGAGAAGCGCCGGTTCTGGATCCCCAAGGAGCTCGCGTACAATGATCGCCCCGGCAAGCCGGCGGGCATGTTGGTCTTTGATGTCGAGCTCTTGGAGATCACCCAGGGCACGAAGCCGGCGCCCCCGCCCGAGGTCCCCACGGATGTAGCCGCCGCGCCGGCCGACGCGAAGAAGACCAAGAGCGGCCTCGCTTATAAGGTCCTCACCGCGGGCACCGGCAAGGTCAAGCCCAAGGCCAGCAACCGCGTCAAGGTCCACTACTCGGGCTGGACCACGGACGGGAAGATGTTCGACAGCTCGGTCGCCCGAAATGATCCGGCTGTCTTCGGCCTCGATCAGGTCATCGCTGGCTGGACCGAAGGCGTGGCGCTCATGGTGGTCGGGGAGAAGTCCCGCTTTTGGATCCCGGAGGCCTTGGCCTACAAGGGTGCCCCGGGCGCGCCTGCGGGCATGTTGGTCTTCGATGTGGAGTTGCTCGAAATCCAGTAGTGAGGCGAGCGTCACCTGCCTGACGGCGTGACGCTTCTTCACCGGCCGATCTGGGTCGGAACTCAGGGGGTCGAGGAGAGCTCGTCGGTAGGGCCGTCCGGAGAGACGTCGATGACTCTGGCCGGCGTGGATGAAGGCTCGACATCGTGGTCGGGCTTGACCATCTTGAACTCGGGAAGCCGATACATATCGGGCTTCGTGCGACCGAAGAGGAGGTCGAGCGCCTGGGGCCGTGCGAGGGCGAACGTATAGAAGACTGCGGCGTCGTTGGCGTCGCAGAGCACGAAGTACATCGTCTCGAGCCCGCCCTCGAACCAGCCTTTGAGGTGGCCGGCGGGTTGGACGCGCCATTGGGTCGCACGCTCGCAGAGGGCGGGCACGGCGGCTGCGAACGGCGGTCGAGCGCGCTCGCAGCACATGACCACGGGGCCGCAACGCTCGTGGTCGGTTTTCACCCGGTGCAGTTGCCCGGGGGGGGTCGACCCGTGCTGATGGACATAGACGGCGGCCTCACCTTCGTCGTCGAAGCCGAGCAGCCACGCCGTTTTTTCGGCGCCCTTGGAAATCTTCTTTTTAATCTTCTTGACCATGCGCCGCGGACCCTACACCTCAGCGGCCTTCCGGAGAAGTCGCTTGACAGGACGTGCCGACCTTTACGCACCATGCGCCCGTGAACCTCTCCGCGACCCGACCATCCCGTTTGTCTGCGATCCTGCTGAGCATCTTTGTGGCGCTGTTCGCGTTCGACGTGGACGCGGCCAGCAAACGCAAGGGCAAGTCCAAGAAGCGGAAGAAGGCGCCGATCGTGCGCGTCATCCCCGACCTCACGAAGGACGGCAAACCCAACGTCCAGTCCCGGCAGGCTGTGGTCATCGACCTCGACTCCGACGAGATCCTGTGGGCCCGTCAGCCCGACGCGCTTCGGCCGATCGCCAGCATCTCCAAGCTCATGGCGAGCCTCGTGGTTCTCGACTCGGCGATGGATATCGAGGCGGTAACGACCATGACCGAGACCGACGTCCGCGTGGCCCGGGGTGGGGCGAAGTCGCGGCTCCTGCCGGGCTATCGCATCAAGAATCACGACCTCCTGCGCGCCGCGCTCTTGGCCAGCGACAACCGCGCGATCTCCGCGATGGGGCGATCGGTCGGCATGGACGCCGTGGCGCTCGCCGCCGCCATGACCCGCAAAGCGAAGGCGATCGGCCTGAAGAATACGCGCTTCGGTGATCCGACCGGCCTCGACCCGCGTAACGTCTCGACCCCGCGCGAGGTGGTCAAGCTGCTCCGAGAGGCCATGAAGAACCCGACGCTCGAGCCCATCATGCACACCTCGGAGTACGACCTGCCGTGGGAGCGGGGCCAAGGCGATAAGGCCAAGGCCGGGCAGGTGCATTACATCAATACGAACCGGCTCATCCGCGGCAGCCCGTACAAGATCCTCGGCGGCAAGACCGGCTATACGGACGAGGCGAAGTACTGCCTGGTGACCGCAGGCGAGGTTCACGGCCGACGCATCGCGGTGTCGCTGCTCAATGGTGATGGCGAGCTGACCCGCTTCGGGGACTTCAAGCGGATCGCCAAGTATCTGGAGAAGAACCCACCGCCGTCGATCGCCGCGCCCGCGCCCCCCGCGGATGGGCATGAGGGCGCGGCGGTTGTGCCCTTCGCCGGGACGCCGCTCGCGCCCGCGCCTCCGGCTTCGCTGCCGTTTGATTCTGAGGATCTGCCCGCCGCACCCGCGACATCGACCCAATGAGCGCCCGGGCCTGGGCGTGCGTGCTCGTATTTGGCTGCGGGGAGGGGGGCGACCGAACGCCCGCATCGACTGCGCTGGATTCAGAAGCGCACGACTGCCTCAATTTGGCCGTGGCCGACGCCACCGTGGCCGACGCCACCACGGTCGATATCCCTATCGCCGAGGCCGATCACGCGCTGGTCTCCGAGCCGCTGCCGCCTTACTCGGACGAGGCCCTGCCCTCGGTTGAGGCGTTCTGCCGCGACGTCGTGGGGCAACCGCGCGTCGAGGAGGTCACGCCGGGGGTCTTTGTGGCCCTTGGTTACGACCTCGCGAACACGATCCTGCTGCGGACCCCCGAAGGCAACGTCATCGTCGACGTGGGCATGAGCCCCGCCCGCGCTCGGGAAGTCAAAGCCGCGCTCGACCTCGTGGCGCCGGGGCCGGTGCTGGCGATTATCTATACCCATGGTCACATCGACCACGTCGGCGGGGCCAAGGTGTTCGCCGAGGAGGGCACGCAGATCTGGTCATCGGAGCTGCTCCTGGACCACCTCATCGAGCAGTACGGCACCTATCGCAAAGTTGAGCTCTCCCGCGGCGCCCGGCAGTTCGGACACCTGGCCGCTACCGAGGCCTTACCCTGCTCGGCCATTGGTCGGCGAGTCGACCTCGACGCCGCGCAGGAGACGGGCGTGAGGTGGCCGACCCATACGTTCCGGGGCGAGCAGGTCCTCGAGGTTGGGGGGCTCGAGCTTCGGTTGATGGAGGCGCCCGGCGAGACTCGGGACCACCTGCTCGTCTCCGTCCCGTCGCTCGGTTTGCTGCTCCCCGGCGACAACTACTACGCGGCGTTCCCCAACCTCTACACGATCCGGGGATCGTCACCGCGGCCCGTCGATGAGTGGATTCGCAGCCTCGACCTCATGCGAAGGCTCGACGCCACGCTGCTCGTGCCTTCACATTCAGGCCCGGTGAGCGGTCGGGAGGCCGTGCGCGAGGCGCTGACGACTTATCGTGACGCCGTCCAGAGCGTGAGGGATCAGGTCGCTCGGGCGGCGAACGCCGGGCTCGACGTGGACACGATCGCGGCGATGGTCAAGCTACCTGACGACCTGCGGGCCGTGCCGGCGCTGGCAGAGACGTATGGCCAGGTCGACTGGTCCGCCCGGGGACTGTACGACGGCGCGCTGGGCTGGTTCGACGGTCGGACGGAGCGCCTCTACCCGGCGTCCGACGCCACAAGGCGGGAGCTCGACCTCATGGGCGGCGCGGGTGCGGTCCTCGGTCATGCGCGTGAGTCGCTCGTCGCAGGAGACCCCCGCTTCGCGCTGCACCTCCTGGGCAAGCTGCGGGACGCCACCGCCCCAGGCGTTGAGGTGGACGCCGAGGTTACGACGCTCACCGCCGAGGCCGAGCGGCGGCTCGCGGCCACGGTCCAAAACACCAACGGCCGGGGCTGGCTCTTGACCCACGCCGCCCTGCTCGAAGGTCAGGCGCTCGACCTGCCGCCGTTGGTCCTCGACGACACCTTCGTCGACGAGCTGCCCGTCGAGGTGGTCTTCCAGCAGATGCCCATTCGGCTCAAGTCCGAGGCCGCGCTCACCTCTCCGATGCATGTCGAGGTCGTGCTCACCGATCTCGCGCTTTCGTATCACCTCGTCATCCGGAGGGGTCTGCTTGAGGTCGTCCGCGGTCCGGCGCTGCCTGGGACGGGCCCGACCGACGCGACGGTGACGACGGACAGCCGGACCTGGAAAGCCCTGACCCTCGGCGTCCTGCCACCGGATCAGGCGTTCACGAGCGGGAGGTTGCAGGTCAGCGATCTGGGGATTGTCTTGCGGTTCCTCGGCTTGTTCGAGCGAGGCACCTGAGGCCGACCTCAGGCGTCCGATGAGGGTGCAGAAGCCGGCAAAACGACGTGCCGCTGCTCCCGGTAGACCCGCAGCACGAACTGCCCGGCGACCGTCTCGCGATACCGCCCGATGAGCTCGGCCAGGGGCGGTGGGGCCCCTTCCGCCGAAGGCTGCGGGGCGCCGTACTCCGGGGCGAGGACCAGCGGCGAAAACAACGCGCAGAACGTGAGATCCGCTGCGGTGAACGTGGAGCCCGTGAGATACGGCCGGCCATCCTGAAGGCGGGCCTCGACAAGGGCACGCACCTCCTCGATGACCACCCTTGACCGCTCCGCGGCGTCGGCCCGGATGTTCAAACCCCGCACCATGACGGCCCGGAGGCGCCGATGAACGACCCGCATGAGCCGGGCCTCCAGCGGCGTACCCCCGAGCGAGAGCATGTCGCGGACGTAGTCATCGGGCGTCTGGAAGAGGTGAAAGTAGACGCACCGGCGTACGGCTGGCCCGAGGCGTTCGTCGAAGGTGTCCTCAAGGCCGAGCACGACGTCGCGCTCGACCGGGTCTGTCGGCAGCAGCTGCGCGCCGTGCTCGTCGGCGTACCGCAGGATGTCAGTGGAGTCGTTGAGCACGCCGTCGTCCTTGACCAGGATCGGCGTGAGGCGTCGACCGCCCGCAAGCATCGCCGGGATCAGGTGAAAACCCGGCGCGTGGTAGGACTCCTTGAAGTCGAGACCCGCTCGTTGAAGCGCCCATCGGGCCTTCTCGCAGTAGTGGCTGAAGCGAATGGTGATGAGCTTGGGGCGACGCATCGTCAAGTAAACTTACTTTCTCGTGTAGACCAGCTCGAGCGACTTGAACTCTCGGCCGCGCTTGTCGGTGTCGAACATCTGCATGACCGGCTTGCCCTCCCGCTCGAGGTACAGGCTGCGGGACCGACGTCTCTTGCCGGTCAGGGGGTCTTTGTAGTCGGCCTTCAGCTCGATGGCCGTGCAGCCCTTGTCCTTGCATAGACCCTCGAAGTCGAGTCGCTGGGTCGACATGCTGTCCATCCACGCGGAGACGAACCGCTTCTTGACGGTGTCGTAGCCGAAGAGGCCGAGCCCCTCGAAGGGCTGCCCCATCATGCTGCCCTTGAAGTCCTGCTTGAGGAACCGGCCGCCGAGGATGAGGGTGAAGTCGCAGCTCGCCTTCGAGGTCAAAGTCGCGTCCCCCGGCCCAGCCCAGAAGGTTGACTCAACAGTGTAACTGCCTACGAGCCGGGCGAGCGCCGCGTGGAACTCTCCGGGCGTCCCGGCCGCCACCCAAGCCTTGAGCTCGGGGGGCATCTTCGAGGCATCGACAGAGGGCGTCGGAGGGCCAGCGCGAACTGGGGCTTTGGGGTCGGCCGCGAGGGCCTGAGCGGAGAGCAGGGTGGAGGCGACGGCCAGGAGCAGCAGGCGTAGTGACATCATGTTCGGCGTTTCCCCGCGGGCAGACGATGCGCGCGGGACGGTAGTGGCAATCTAGGAGGGTGACAATGCGGGCCAATGCACCCCCGCGCGCCCCGATGCACCTTGACCACGCCGGACCATCGGGGGACAACGCGCGGGATGTGGTTCGTCTACCTTCTGCGCTGCGCCGATACGTCGTTGTATTGCGGCATCACGAATGACTTGGCGCGCCGACTCGCCGCACATTCTCAGGGCCGCGTGAAGTATACGCGCTCCCGCCTCCCGGTGGCCTACGCCTGGCAGGAGACGGCCGCTGATCGTTCGGCCGCCAGCCGTCGCGAGTGGCAGATCAAGCGTCTGCCTCGGGACAAAAAGCTCTCGCTCCTGACCGGCGAGTCCCTGGTCTCGTAGGCCGATGAAACGCCTGCTCAAGCTGATGTTTCGAACGGCGCTGCACGTGGCGTTGACGCTCCTCATCCTGGGGGCGGTGGGGGTCTATTTCGCGTTCGAGCGTCTGGAGGTCGAGATTGAGGCCCTGCGCCCGGAGATGCGGGAGCGCGTCGCGGGGCTTCGGCGTTTCGAGTCGACGCGCGCCGGCTGGTCGTTCCCCTCGACGGTCTACTCGGACTGGTACGCCTTCCCGGCGGGCACAGGCGCGGGCATCGGTCGCCTGGTTCGGGAGGCCCGCGCGCGGGGGTACTCCAAGGGCGAGGACCCGGGCAGCCTCGCGCCGGGTGAGTACATCGAGTTCAAGAAGTCCGAGCTGACCGTGCACGTTCGGGGCTTCGACTACCCCGAGGGTCGGACCGCCGACGCGATCTTTCTCGTCAAAGGCGAGCGCGGCAAGCTCAAGTCGGTGGAGCAGCTCGACGGGCCGAAGTGGGCGATCGAGCCGCGCCTGGAGCCGCTCTACCTCGACACGTGGATCCCCGAGAACAACGAGCTTCGACTGTACCGGCCGCTCGCCGACTTCCCGCAGCATCTGAAGCAGGCTGTCATCGCCAGCGAGGACGGGCGCTTTCACGAGCACATGGGCATTGACCTCAAAGGCATCGCCCGCGCGGTCCGTCGAAACGTCATGGAGGGCGCGCCGGTCGAAGGCGCGTCGACGCTGACCCAGCAGGTCATTCGGACGTTCTTCCTGTCTCGGGAACGCTCGTTTCGGCGCAAGGTCCGCGAGGCGCTCATGGCGATGGCTCTCGAGCGCGAGATGGGCAAAGACGAGGTCCTGGAGCTGTATCTCAACTCGGTCTACCTGGGGCAGATTGGTGGGCGGTCCATTGGTGGGTTCGCGGCGGGGGCGAGGCACTACTTCGACGTGGATCTAAAGGCGCTGACGCTCGCACAGGCGACGGCCCTCGTGGCGATTGTGCCCGCGCCGGTCGCTTACTCGCCCCTGAAGAACCCGGCCCTGACGCAGCGACTTCGGGAGCGCGTGCTCGACCTGATGCGAGAGGGCGGCATCATCGACGCGGAGACGGCGAAGGCGGCGCACACCGAGAGCATCGTGCTCAAACACCCGGCGCCCGCACCGACGCGCTGGCCGCTTTACGCCCAGTGGGCCCGTCGCTACTTGACCGAACACTTCGGCCTGAAGAACGGGGACCCCACCGGGCGGGGCCTGCGGGTCTACACGGGGCTCTCACCCGGCCTTCAGCTCCAGGCCGAGTCGTTGCTCGCCTTGACCATCGGGGAGCTCGAGGCGTCGCTGGGGGTCTGGAAGAAAGACCCGATCCAGGGGGCGACTTTGGGCGTTGATCCACAGACGGGCTTCGCGCCCTTCGCCGTGGGCAGCCGGGGCAATGAGGGCGACCAATACCACCGGGCCGTCCAGATGCGGCGACAGCCCGGCTCGGCCATCAAGCCCGTGGCGTATGCGGCGGTCCTCTCAGAGCTCGACGCGAAAGGCCGGCATCGCTATACGCCTGCCCACACGGTCGCCGACGAGCGCCGCAGCTTCGAGACCCTGGAGGGCCCCTGGAGCCCCAGAAACTCCGACGGCATCTATCACCCGTGGGTCACGCTCGCGAAGGCGTTCGCCAAGTCCATGAACGTCGCCACGACCAACCTCGTCGTCGAGATTGGCCCCCAGAAGGTCGCCGACATGGCGAAGGCCTTGGGCATAAACAGCACGCTCCGCGTCGTCCCGAGCATCGGCCTGGGCTCCTCGGAGGTCACGATGCCCGAGCTGGTCGGGGCGCTCTCGGCGGTCGCGACGCTCGGCAAGCGCGTCGACGTCAGCCCCATTCGGGTGGCCACCGGGCTCTCCGGCAAGGTCGTGATGCAACACCAACCGCCGCATGTTCAAGGCATGTCGCCGGACGTCGCGACCATGGTGCTCGGGCTGATGAAGAACAGCTTCGAGCGGGGCACCGGCTACAAAGCGCGGCTCGAACTTGGCTCGGCGCGCGAGGTCGCCGGCAAGACCGGGACGAGCCAACAGGGCCGCGATCTCTGGTTCGTCGGCGTGGCGCGCAACCTCGCCGTCGGCTTCTGGGCGGGTCATGATCAGGGCCACGCCATCTGGGAGATCGCCGGGGACACGATCGCCCCGGCGTGGGGTCGGATGGTCAGGCCGCTTTACGATGATCTCGAGCGACAGCCTTTCGACGTCGCCGACACCGTGCAGCGCTTCGAGATTGACGCCTACTCCGGGTGCAGAGGCGGCAACTTCCCGGTCTACCAGCCGAAGGGCGAGGGCCTCCCGACGTGCCGTCCGTTGGACTGGGAGGTGCCCAAGCGCGAGGAGACGGACGAGGAGAAAGAGGCGCGGCGCAATAAGGGTCTGAAGCGGGCGAAGCGATAGGAGAGGCGCCATGTCCGTCCACGAGGTCTGCGTCCGGCACTTGCCCACCTTTGTCCCAATCGATCGGCTCCTGTCGCCCCATGCCTTCGAGGAGGTCGAAGGTGTCTGGCGCGCGTCTCTGAGCACCCGCGACGCCGCCGACGTGCAGGCGCGGCTCCGGGGTCGGGGTCTGGGTGGCCTGCCGACGAGCGTAGACGTTGACCCCGCGCTGCCCCGCGCCGCCGTGCGCCACGCCCGCCTCGTGGACGCGCGACGACGGCGATTCACCACGCCAGGCTTTCTTCGTGACGGGGTCCTGCTCGACGAGGAGGGCCGCTTCTCGCTGACGCCGGAGGTCCTCGCCGATGGGCTCGCGTCGGGCACCCGAGGGCGGCGGGTCTTCGATCTCGGCTGCGGCGCCGGGGGCAATGCCCTGGCCTTCGCCCGAGCCGGAGCAGAGGTCGTGGCCATCGATCGGGATCGGAGCCGCCTGGACCTGGCCCGACACAACGCCCGGCTCTGCGGCGTCGAGGCGCGCATCGAGTTTCGCCACCTGGACGTCGTCAGACACGCGGCCGCGCTCGAAGAAGAGGCCGCCGTCGACGACGCGCTCGTCTTCGTGGACCCCCCCTGGGGGCTCGACTGGGACCGCCTCTCCTGCACCCTCGACGCGCTGCCCTTGCTCCGCCTCGTCCTCGGCGGCTTTACGGGTCGCGAGCTGCTCGCCAAGGTGCCCCCGTCCTTCGATCCGGACTCGACGCCGGGGCTCGTCCCCACCGCGGTCTTTGGCGAGGCCGAGGGTGATCGCTGCCATGTGAAGTTCTTGTCGCTGAGGGGTCGGGCTCTTGCTTTTTTTGCCCGCCAAGCGCTCTGAGTCTCGCGTGCTCAATCCCCCCATCATCGTCCGCCGCGCCGCTGCCGCCGTCACCATCGGAGAGACCGACGCCTGTGGCCGCTTCGGCGTCACCGCCGATCTCCGCACCTTCGCCGCGCTCGGCGTGCGCGGGGCCGTCGTGCAGACGTTCGTGGCCGGCTCGCCGCTCGACGAGTTCTATCTCCGTGAGCAGCTCTACGCGCTCAAAAGAGGGCTCAACTTCGACGCCCTGAAGGTCGCCCGGATCGGCGGGGTCGCGGCCATACGGTTCGTCGCCGAGCAGCTGTCCGAGTCGAACCCCCCGAGGGTCACGGTCGACGCGAGCATGCTCGATTCGTATGGCAGTCCGCGGATCGGGGACGCCGCCGTCGACGCCTGGAAGAAGCACCTCCTGCCCATGGCCGAGCTCGTCGTCGTCAACGCGATCGAAGGGGAGCGCCTCTTCGGCCGACGGGTCGAGTCGAAGCGCGACCAGCTCGACGTAGTCAAGCGGCTTTACGATCTGGGGCCAACCGCGTGTCTGGTCACCGGCGGACGCCTCCAGGGCCTGCCCATCGATCTTTACTTCGACGGCACGGGCACCATCGAGTTCGGCGGCGACCGCGTCGAGGGCGCGCGCCTGCCGTATACCGGCGGCGTGCTCACAGCGGCGATCGTCGCGCTCCGCGCTCGCGGCGTGGCCATGCTCCCAGCCCTGGAGCGGTCTCGCGCGTTCGTGAACCAGAGCCTCGTGGGTGCCGCGAGTCACTTCCCGCACGGCGCGGCCGTCGAGCCGATGGTCGAGGCCTATCGCGCGCTCGACCTCGATGATCGACCGGTGGAGGTCGAGGTCGAGGTCGTCGACGAGGCGACTTAGAGAAACAGGCTAAGGAGCAGCCCGACCCCATAACCCGAGGCGCGGCCGTCGACCTCACCCGGTCCGGCCATGTCGATGTGGAGCCAGGGACCCTGGTAGTCGCCCAGGTGCTCGGCGATGAACTGGCCTGCCGCCGAGCTCTGGGCGTTCATCCGGTCTTTGACGGAGTTCTTCAGATCAGCCACATCGCTCTTGAACTCCCCGCGGAAGAACTCCGGGCAATAGGGCAGGGGGAACGCGAGGTCGCCGGAGAGCTTGCCGGCCTCGACGCAGAGAAGCTCTAGGGCCTCGTCGTTGCAGACGATCGCCGCGTGCCTTCGACCCGTGGAGACGAGCTGCGCGCCGGTCAAGGTGGCCATGTCCACGAGGCAGGTCGGGCGAAGATGAGCGATGGCGTGGGCGAGGCCGTCGGCGAGCACGAGCCGCCCCTCGGCGTCGGTGTTGTTGACCTCGACGGTCTTGCCGGAGCGCATCGTGAGGATGTCGTCGTTGCGCGTGGCCTCGGGCCCGACGGCGTTCTCGGCGATGCACAGGACGGCGTGGAGGGGGTGGGCGTAGCCGCAGCGCACGGCTGCCTCGAAGGCCGCGAGCACGGCCGCAGCACCGCCCATGTCCCGCTTCATTCCGGGCATATCCGCCTTGCCCTTCAGGGACAGCCCGCCGGTGTCGTAGACGATGCCCTTGCCGACCCAGCAGACGGAGCCCTCGGTCTCGGTGCCCTCGGGGAGGTGGCTGAGCACGACGATCGCCGGGGGGTGCGCCGCCGCGCGCCCGACGCCCCACATGCCGCCGTAAGCCAAGGGCAAGGTGTCCCGCATCAGGACCTCGATGCTCGCGCCCACCCGACTCGCGACGGCTCGGGCCTCGTCGACGAAGGCGTCGGTGTGCAGGAGGTTCGGCGGCATCTCCACCCAGCGCATGGCCTCGCGGACGGCGGAGGCCGCGTAGGAGGCGTTCTGGACGGCGACCGGATCGATGAGCGGGACGAAGTGAACCGTGACGGCCCGGTCCTTCGTCGGGCCCGTCTTCTGGGAGAAGCTCGGGTAGGCGCGGGCCGTGGCACAGGCGGCTGCGAGGGCGTGACGGGGATCGTCAAGGGCCAGGACGACCGTGACCTCCGGCTCGCTCGGCGTGTGCTTGGACAGCAGGTCCGTGATGGCGTGGGCTCGGGTCGGCGTATTGTGGCGTGAGCAGGCCTCGGGCAGGACGCAGGCGACCAGGCGAACGAGGCGGTCCCCAGTCGTGGGCGTCGTGAGCGTGCTCGCCGCCCCGCCCTCGTCGCCGGGCGTCACGCAGCTCAGGAGGCGGTCCCAGATGGCGGCGGTACCCGGAGGCAGCAGGGTCGTGACGTCTGCGTGGAGCAGGCGGTCCCTGCGGCCGACGAAGACGAAGGTCGCGGTTTGGGGGGGCGAGGGGGCGGCGGCGTCGAAGTGCAGGGTGGTGGGCATGGACGACACGCTACTTCGGCTCGCGGCGTGTCGCCAAGGGCAGAGGTGGCACTCCCGCTGAGGGCCTGAAGGCCCGGCCCCCAACGGCAGTCATGTAGCCCAGGGCAATCGCCCCTTGAATCCGAACAACGCGCTCGCTGACCCGTGGAGGCACTTCGTTGACGCGTCGGGCCGGTGTGCCCTGTTGCGGTCGCGTAGCAAAGAGGTCGTGCCCATCGTCGTCTATAACGGCGAGCGGCCGTAGACGACGAGCCTCACGCTCCACGGGCTTGTCCCGGCGCTGAGCGAGCTGCCGGAGCTGCGGGCGTTCGTCCCGAATGTCACGCTGTTGCTCGACGATCTGGGTCGGCAGTCGGACGATGAGCTGCGGCAGCGAGAGCTTTTCTCAGCGATGGGGCCCATCGGCGCGGTCGCGCTGGAGGCGCTCAAGCACATCCACGACGCGAAGGTTGACGCGCGGGCAGTCGACTGGGTGCAGCGCGTGGCGAGCGCGACGGTTGAAGACGACCCGGACTTGCGCGCAGTCGTGCGGCTGCTTCACGATTTATTCGACGCTTCGTCTGCCATCTCCGCCGAAACGCTGAAGGCGATCGCGAGCGTGGGTCCAGGGCGAATGGAGGAGACGGTCATGACGCTCGCACAACAATGGTTTGCCGATTGATGAAACTGGGGCAGCCCCCCGAGGGCCCGAAGGACCGGCCCCCGAAGGCCCGCAGGCCCGGCGCTGTGATAGCGTGCGCGGCCAACCCTAACGGAGGTCTTGATGCGGTCCATCGGAGTCGCACTGCTGCTTTTTTCTCTGACGCCCCTCGCGGCCTTTGGACAGCCAAGCTCGCTGAGAAACATACCTGCCGTCATCGAGGTCCCAAACGTTGATCTCGGGCCGGGGACCTACCTCGATCGCGCGCGCCGCTTGCTTGAGCTGCACCCGGCGCTCGTCCGCGCTTCTCTGACCTCGCTCCGCCCGATGGCGCCCGAGCGGAGCGCCGATCGCACCCAGCGATTTGTGCAGGTCATCGACGGTCAGCCGGTCCTCGGCGCGTCCGTAAGCGTGCGTTTCGATCGACGGGGCCGGGCGCGCACGGTCAACGATGAGACGCGAAAGGTGAGCACGGTCTCGCCCGCCGTGCTCGACGCCGACGCGACTTCTGCACGCGCGCTGAAGCACGTCGCCGGTCCGGCGGGCAGCTCGGTCAAAGGCCCTTCGCACGCCCCGGCCCGCCCGGTCTACGTCGTCGTCGGTGAGGAGGCGCGAGCCGCCTTCGAGATCCATGTCGCCACGGGGCGCGCTCTGGAGGTCGTCAAGGTGCTTGTCGATGCGGTGAATGGAGAAGTGGTCTCCGTCTCCCCGGCGGTGCTGCAATGAGACGCCGACTCAGCCTCTTCGCCGCCGTGACCCTCGCGAGTTGCGCCGAAGAATCGACCCAGCGCGACGCCCCCGAGCTCGACGCCGCGACCGCAGACGTCGTTTCCGATTCGGCGAGCGCGAACGACGTGAACGTGGACGCCCGACCGTCCGATGTGTCCCCGCCTGACGGCCCGCCCCCGCCCGACGCTGCGCCCCCCGACGCCGCGCCTCCACCGCACCTCGAGGAGCCCCGAGGCTACGTCTACCTCTTCGATCCCATCACCGATCGCCGAGACGTCACGGAGGTGACCCTGCCCCCGACCACCACACTCGACGGCCACCTGAAGAATCACGCCGTCGACGTGAGCAACTGCCTGAAGGAGCCGGGTGGGCCGGTCGTCATGCCTTTCGGGGGCATCACGGTCACGCTGTGTCATGAGCTGCCCGTGGCGCGTCCGGCCGCCGACGGCCACTACCTGCACATCGAGCCGCCGGCCGATGAAGCGGACGGGAACGATTCTTTCGCCGAGGTCATGATGTACGCCTTCGTGACCAAGGCGCATGACTACTTCAAGGCGCGGCACGGCGTGGACTGGCTCGACTTCCCGCTGCCGGCGATCGTGAATCTCCAGTTCAAGATCACGCCGCCCCTGCCGATCCCGGGCTTCACGGTGGGCGCGAACGGCTGGTCCGAGTTCCCCAACGCGGCCTACTTCCCGCGCGAGACGTGGGAGGCGCTGGCCGCGCAGTTTGGGCTCCCGCCTCGCGAGCACGACTCGATCATCTTCGGTCAGGCGGGGCACGACTTCAGCTACGACGCCTCGGTCATCCTCCACGAGTACACCCACGCGGTGATCGGCACGGACCGGCTCAATGGGCGGGTCTTCGACGCGCAGGGGCTCGACGACTCGCCGAGAGCCATGAACGAGGGGCTCGCGGACTACTTCGCCGCGTCGCTTCAGGACATGGCTATCGTGGGCAAGTACGGGATCGGCAAGCTCCAGTCGGGAGGCGTAAGGGACCTCGCGCGACCCATGCGCTGCCCGAACGATCTGCTCAACGAGATCCATGCCGACGGGCGCATCTTGGGCTCCGCTCTATGGGCCCTGCGCGAGGCTTTCGGCGCCGATCTCATCGACGCGGCGGTCTTTGGAGCGCTGACCCAGTTTGGAGACGAGACGACGTTTCAGCAGGCGGGTGAGCTCATCGTCGCCGAGGTCTCTGAGCTGGTCTCGGAGTTACCCGAGGATATGGGGCCGGCGATCGTGGACCGCTCGCGAGCCATCCTCACGGAGTTCGGCGTGCTCGACTGCGAGCGCGTCAAGGAGTGGGAAGGGTGGAACGCCGGCCTCCGCAGCGAGCTCTTGCCCTATATGGTCGCCGGTAAAGGTGAGGTCGGTCGTCTCGAGGCCGTGCCCGGATTTCATCAGTGGTACGTGGATGTGCCTCCGCTCGCCGCCGGCGTCGAGCTGAAGTGGGATATGCAGCCTGCGGGGGGCTTCGGCGGAGTGGGCGGCGGGTCGGGTGACCTCGACCTGGCGATTCGTTTCGGTGAGCTCGTCACGTTTGGCTACGCCGCGGGCCTGCAGGTCACGGAGGACGCACGCGCCTTGGTCGACGGACCGATGCCTCAGCCAGAGGGCTTCTTCTCGCAAGGCGTCACACTCACCGGCGCCTGCCTGCCGGCTGACGGTGGGCGGATCTATCTCGCCTTGCTCAACAAGGCCGACGCACCAGCGGCGATTGTTCGGATGAGCCGAATGGTTCATCAGGACTCGGTGGCCGAGGGCGCGGCCCCTTCGACGGACTGTGGAGCAGAACGATGAGGCGACTCGCTCAGGTGCTGGTGTTGGGCTCTCTCGGGGCGTGTGGAGGCGAGACGACGGCGGGGCCCACGGACCTGGCTTTCAGGCCCAGGGACGCGGCGATGGACGCGGCCATGGACGCTCCGGCCGAGGCTCTGGCCGACGTCCCGACAGACGGGCAGTTGCCCGCTCAGGCGACCGACGGGCAGTTGCCCGCTCAGGCGACCGACGGGCAGTTGCCCGCTCAGGCGACCGACGGGCAGTTGCCCGCTCAGGCCGGCGGCGACCGCCCGGCGCGCGTGCTCCTGCCGGAGAACCACGACCCCGCGACGACCTGGCCCCTCGTGCTCCTCATCCACGGCTACCGCTCCAGCGCGGCCTTCACCGACCAGATGCTCGGCCTCTCGTCCCGCGTGAGCCTCGACGGCTTCGTCCTGCTCCTGCCCGAGGCGACCCTCGACGGCGACGGCTTCTCTCGCTGGAACCAGGACCCCGCGATGGGCGCCGGGCCCGACGACGTAGGCTACCTCACGGCCCTGCTCCGCGAGTCCATCGCGCGCTACGCCATCGACCCCCAGCGCGTCTATGTGGTGGGGCACTCCAACGGCGGCTACATGGCCTACCGGCTGGCCTGTGAGATCCCCGAGCTGATCACGGCCATCGCGCCGCTCGGCTGCAGCAGCCAGATCGGCGACGACGAGTGCGCGCCCGACGGTCCTCCCGTCAACCTGCTTCATGCCCACGGCGGCCTCGACCTCGCCCACCCCTACGACGGCTCGGGTGGAGAGCGCGCCATCGAGGCGGTCGTCGAGCGTCACGCCTCGCAGATTGGGTGCGGAGCCCCGGACGCCGATGAGGGGCCCTTCGACTTCGACACGACGATAGCCGGGGCCGAGACGGAGATCCGCACGTGGTCAACCTGCGAGCGGGGCACGCGGGTGATGCGCTGGAAGCTCAACGACGTGGGCCATCTGCCGTTCTTCACGGCGGCGGGCACGGAGCGGTATGTGCGGGACCTCTTGTCGCTCGTGCGCACGCCCTGAATCAGGACGCCGCGCCCCTTATCGAACCGTCCAGAAGCGCGAGCCGCTGCCGCCGTCCCCCACGCTGAAGCGGACCTGACGCGCGCAGCGGGGGCAGGAGCCTACGTACTTATCGCCGGCCGCGTTGCGGTAGACCCGGGCGTAGACTTGGCAACACTCGAAGCTCACGCCCAAGTACGGCCGGGCTTCACCCGTGGTGGCCGACGACTCCCCGTCAGGGGCAGGCCGCGTGGGGGGCGTGTCGTAGAAGTCCATGATCGCTCCATCGTCCCGAAACGAGGTTTCAGGAGCAAGAATTCAGCGGTAGTCCCAGCAGTCGTCCTGGCCGAGCGCGAGGTAACGCACCGTGTCTCCGTCGTGCCCACCGCAGCCGCCCGTGTGTCGGCCCCCGATGTGCCACCATGAGGCGTCGCAGCCGGCCATCACGAAGGTGTCGGTGGACACCCAGCCCGTCCCGTCGAGGCTGCAGAGCCCCTGAGCGTTGTCGCCGGAGTGATTGCAGCCGCTGTAGAGGACCTGATTGTCGTTGGCGGACTGGAGATCTTGGAACGCGCTGTCGCTGCTCCACATCCAGGACTCGGCGATGCAGCTCACCGGCTGCCAGAGCGCGTGGCCTTCGCAGCCGCCCTCGCGTGCGTCACCCGCCGCGGAGCAGCCGCGATCACCTGGGAAGTCGATCTGCCCGTCGGCATCGTCGTCGAGGCCGTTGCCGCAGGCCGGGATGTCCAGAGGGTCCGCCTCGCCGTCGTCGCGCAGATCGGTGCAGCCGAGGTCGAGGAGGTCGACCGAACCGTCGAAGTCGTTGTCGATCCCGTCGTTGCAGTCGCGGACCGCGCTCTCCACCGTGACGATCGCCTCACGCGGCCCGAGATGATTGACGAGCCCGTCTTCGATGAAGACGAAGAGCTGGCCTTGGGGGACGAACTCCAATCGTAAAGGTCCTTGACGATCGGACCGGAGGCACGCGAGCTCGGACTCCGCGTCGGCGCAGCCTGTTCGGGCGTAGACGCTGGTATTCAAAGCGACGCCGTTCTCCTGGACCGTGACGGTGACGTGGGACGCTTCGGCCAGCGGGATCACGAGGACGTGCTCCGGCCCCGGCAGGGGATCGCAGCTCGCGGTGGCCCCGCCGACCCCAACGAGCTCAGGCAGCTCGACGCGACCTCCCGCGGCGTCGACGAGGAGGACCGCCGCCCCCTCCGGGCACAGCGGGGCCTCGCGGTCGGTGCCGGCGGTGACGCAGTCGGGGTCGTTGGGGTAGTCGGACTGGCCGTCGCCGTCGTCGTCCTCGCGATTGCAGCACAGCGGGAAGTCCGGCAAGTCGAGCTCGTCGTCGTCCTCGAGGCTGTCGCAGCCGCAGTCCGCCCCGTCGACGCTGCCGTCCCCGTCGTCGTCGATCTCGTTTCGACACTGGGGCTTGAGTTGGGCGACTGCCGATACGCGCAGAGTGGTCGGCCCCATGCGAGCGCCCGTGTCCACGAAGAGGTAGTAGTCGCCGGCCGAAGGGGCGCGGAGGGTGATGCTCGCGCCGGGCTGGGCCGCGCTCCCTCGGGTGCAGGAGAGCTCCGCCCCGGTGCAGTCCGTTCGAAGGTACAAGACCGCCGGGTGGCCCGTCTCCGGGTGCTCCGTGGTGAACGTCAAGGCATCGGCAGCGACGGGCAGGTGGTAGTGCAGGATGAACTCGCCGCCGGCTGCCCCGCCGCAGGTCGCGGCCCATCGGCCTTGGCCCTGCATCGCGAGGTCGAGATCGAGGGGCAGGTCGCCGAGCGGCAAGACGACATTGTCCGGACCGCAAGGCCCCGGAGGTGGGCCGTCGACCGGCGTCAAAGGCACATCGACCGAGACGGCCACATCGGCCAGGTTGACGCGGTCATCCGTCGGGGTGGCGTCGGTCTCGGGCCCCCTATCGGCCATCGCGGAGTCCCGCGCGTCGGGCGGTTCGCCGTCGCTGACGGAGGCCTCCTCGACGGGGCCGCGGTCACTGAGCTGAATGGTCCCGACGTCCCGGACCGGCGCGTCGCCACCCCCGAAGCTGTCGTCTTCGGGGGCAGGGACACAGGATATGAGGCCTGCGAGGGCGAGGCAGATCAGGTTTCGCATCGGCGTAGGGTGCGCCCGAAGATGGGGCGGCGACAAATCCCCCGGCGCTCAGGGTCGAGACGGAGCCGCAGAGGAGACCTCCAGACCGAGCATGAGGACGAGGTGCGCTGGGTCGCCGAGGTGCTGGTAGTTCTCCAGACGCTGAAGCCGGAGGAGTGGACGCAGGGTGCCTGCGCCCGGAGGGTTGCCTCGCAGGCGCACGCCCAGATCGACGCTGGCGTTCAGATCCACGAACGGCGGAGACTCGTCGCCTCCCCGGTGGGCGATGGCCTCAAGGTCCACGATGAGGTCAAGGGGGCGGAGCGACTCGGGCAGGACGTTTCGGGTGGAGAGATGCGCGCCGAGCAGGAAGTGGTCGAAGGGGTAGATCTGCTTCTTCAGCGCGAGGGTCGTGCCGCGGTCGTAGTAAATCCCGGCGTCGAGTCGGAACGCGGCGGCCTGCCACGCGCAGCCGTACACCTCGTAGGCCACCGTCTCGCGGTTGAGCCTCGCGTCGTCGGTGTCCACGTCGTGGTTCGACTGATGGAAGACGAAGGGGCCGATGGGTCCAAGGTCGGAGTCGAACCAGAGGTGCAAGGCGACGGGGTATCGGATCTGCTGTGGAGAGAGGCGCACGGGGCTCTCGGTGCGGTTGTTCCCCCGAAACCAGGTGGAGAGGCCGAGGCTCGCCGCGAGTCGAAAGTCCGCGCCTTGAACGAAGGTGGGAAGGACCTCCAACTCGACGAGACCTCTGAGGTCGGCGTCGAGGCCGAGGTCGTGGGCGCCC